>JAKIUJ010000101.1 GCA_021647625.1 Desulfobacula sp. | reverse complement strand
GGTATTACGCCTTGTGTCATATTTATTGCACCTCGTTGGTGATGGGTTTTTGTTAGCACAAACAGTCTATCTGCTTGAGCAATCAAGCACAACGAGGTTTTTTATTTTTTTTGATGGTGGATTGGGGTTATGAAGAAATCAGGATACGGTCAATGGAATCAAATATCAGGTTTTCAAGTGGGGATTTTACACTTGAGGGAATATTGAATGAACAATCCGGCAGGGATGCCGTTGTGATTTGTCATCCCCACCCTCTGTATGGCGGTAATATGGATAATCCGGTTGTGATGACCATTGCCCGGGCCTTTTTTGAGAAGGGATTTACAACATTACGGTTTAATTTCAGGGGGGCCGACAACAGTACCGGTAAATTTGATGAAGGTATTGGGGAACAGGATGATGTAAAGGCTGCCTTGTCTTTTTTGGATGAAAAGGGGTATGCCAATCGAACGCTTGCCGGATATTCTTTTGGCGCGCGAATGAATGCGAGTATTGTGTCCATCGGGTGTGAGGTTAAAGATCATATTATGGTCTCACCGCCGGTCGGATTTATGAGTTTTGATGATATCGAAAATATGCCTTCAACAGGGTTGATCATTACCGGTCGTAACGATGACATTGCGCCGCCAGCACTTGTAGAAAAGCATATAAAAAGATGGAAGATTGATTCAAAATTTAAAATTATTGAAGATTGTGACCACTTTTATTCAGAATGTCTTGATGATCTTCAAGGTGTTTTAACAGATTATTTATTATGAATGAATAAGGATGCATTATGGGCAAAGAACGATCATTGGATTTTGATTATATTATCATTGGTTCGGGTTTTGGCGGCAGTGTGTCTGCCCTGCGTTTATCCGAGAAAGGGTATCGTGTGGCTGTCATTGAAAAGGGAAAAGAATGGAAAACAAAAGATTTTCCTAAAACGAACTGGCGAATTAATAAGTATCTCTGGGTGCCCCAATTGGGGTGTTATGGCTACCAGATGATGACCCTTTTCAAGCACGTAATGATTGTTCATGGTGGGGGTGTCGGCGGCGGCAGCCTTGTGTATGCCAACCAGTTGCTGATACCGCAAAAAAAAGTATTTGAAAGTCCTGACTGGTGTATAGAAGATGTCAAAGAAAAGCTTGCGCCCCACTATGAAACAGCCGGAAAGATGCTGGGGGCCAATAAAAGTCCCCAGGTTGGAAAAGCAGACAAGCTGCTAAAGCAAGTCGGTCTTGAAATGACGGGGAAAGATACCTTTCATAAAAATGATGTGGGGATTTATTTTGGGGAACCTGAAAAAAAGGTCCCGGACCCCTATTTTAGGGGTAAAGGACCGGACAGAACCGGATGTACCTTTTGCGGTGCCTGTATGATCGGGTGTCCTGTGGGGGCAAAAAACACACTGGATAAGAATTATCTTTATCTTGCGCAACAATTGGGAGCAAAGATTATTCCGGAGACAACGGTTACAGGCGTGCGCCCGATTCATGGCAAACGATATGAAGTGATCACAAAATCCACCACAGGTTTTTTAAAAAAAGAAAAAATATATACAGCCGGGAGTGTTGTTTTTTCAGGTGGGGTGCTGGGGACCGTAAAATTGTTGCACCAATGCCGTGACCAGGGGCTTTTACCAAATATTTCAAAGGAACTGGGTAATTTTGTAAGAACCAATTCAGAAGCTTTGATTGGTGTCAGATCAAATGATAAATCTGTAAACTGGAATGATCAGATAGCGATCACATCAGGCATTTATCCGGATGATACCACTCATATTGAGGTGGTCCGATATAATAAAGGTTCGGATGTATTGTTGAACTTATTGACCATTATGTCCGGGGGGGGAGGCAAGATTCCACGGGTGATTCGATTTATGGGAAATGTTTTAAAAAATCCCGTACGGTTTTTAAAATTGTTATGGCCATTGGGTAAGGCCTCGTCTACATCTGTTTTGCTGGTGATGCAAACAGATAAGAATCATTTGAGGCTGGATTACAGGCCCCGTTGGTGGCGATTGGGTGGAAAATCAATGAACTCACAGGTTCCTGACGGATCTGAACGTTCGCCAAGCTATATACCCATAGCCAATGAAACAGCCAGACGTCTGGCAGTTAAGATGAATGGGATTGCCTTAAGTTCATACCCGGAAGTGTTGCTAAATACATCAACCACCGCACATATTCTGGGGGGATGTTGTATGGGAGACTCTCCAAAAACCGGTGTGGTCTCCAATAAAGGGGAATTGTTTAACTATCCCAATCTTTATGTGGCTGACGGCTCAGTTGTTTCAGCCAATCTAGGGGTTAATCCAAGTTTAACCATTACGGCGCTTTCGGAATATATTATATCTCATATTCCCGATAAGAAATGATTTGCCTGGTATGGCATCAGGGATAAATCTTAATAATCAGAATTTTATGGCATCCTTGCCGGAAAAAGGCTTGTAAAAGTGTTTGATGGATATCATATCTGATTCTTTATCGCCGGTGGGAAAGAATGTCGGCCCAAAACCGGTAATTTTATTTTTGTAATCAATATATCCGCAAACAATCGGCACCTTTGACTGATGGGCAATATGGTAAAAGCCGGATCTCCATTTTTTAGTCTTGCTTCGTGTGCCTGACGGGGCAATGGTAAGAATAAATTTTGTTGTCTTTGCAAAAACATCAACCATTAGTTGAACTGTATCTGTTTTAACGCTGCGGTCAACGGGTATGCCACCCAATCGTTTTAAAAGCCCTTTAAAAGGCCAGACAAACATCGTATGTTTTCCCATCCAATGGATGGGTATTTTAAACTTGAATACAACCATCATGAAAATGATAAAGTCCCAGTTGGATGAGTGGGGGGCTGCAATCATGACAAACTTTTTGGCATCCGGAAGCCGGCCTTTCACTTTCCACCTTAAAATAAACAAGACAATATTTCCAAACCAACTAAGTATAAATCGAACAATTGATTGTTTTAATAATATATTTGGGGTCACAAGTTTTCGCCTTTTATCAATCCATATCTCTTAAATAGTAGAATTTTGATATAAACAAGTGGTTGGATAAAATGAACTGATCGGTCTCAAGTTTTACATTATTAATACAAAAAAATGAACTTTCCCGGATTTTGTTTGTCAAGTGTTTAGCAGTTAAGAAGTGTTTACCAGTTATAGCTCGCAGCAAGTGCAATGATGTTTATTTTAACATTCTGAATAAGAAGCTGGTATTTATTCATCTGCGATGAACTATAAGTGATTGGCAAATCCAATAGGCGGGAAACCTAAAATAAGGCAAAACTGGTAAAAAAGTTTATAAAATAAATGAGAATCAGGGTAATTGGTTTCGATAGTTCTCTAAAGAATAATAAATTCCTTATAAAATAATAAATTCTTCTTGACAAGAAAATGCAGATTTGGTTAGTCTTAAGGAAATAAAATATTTGTGTGCGGAACTGTCTTTTATTTTTCAGATTCCATAGAGATTAAATGCAACGATTGAAAGCATTTGTTTTTTTTAAGTTACCTATTATTTAACTGCTATATACAGGAGGCAATCATGCCAATCAAAGGAAACACTCTTACTCTTGACGGTTATACATTAACATTGGAAGAATTAATGCAAGCCGGGAATGATCTTTCAATGAAAATTGAGATAGACGATAAAAATTGGCCTAAGATTCGTGAGTGTCGTGACCTGGTTGAAAAATGGGCCAGCGAAGAGCGGTGTATCTATGGTGTAAATACAAGTTGCGGCGGTCTGGTTGATTATCTCTTGCCCAGAGATAGAGATAATGATTTTCAGAAAAACCTGGTCAGGAGTATCACTACCCAGGTGGGTAAACCATTTGAAGATACAATGGTTAGAAAATTTATGATCGCAAGGGCCAATTCTCTTTGTCGTGGTTTTTCCGGTATCAAAGAAAAAAATCTTAAGATTTATCTGGATATGATCAACACCAATGTCTTTCCGGTTGTCCCGAGAAAAGGATCTCTAGGTACCAGTGGTGATTTAGGTCCTTTGGGCTGTATCGCAAGCGTTGCCTTTGGAGAGTGGAAAGCAAAATATAAGGGAGAAGTTATGCCGGGCAAAGATGCCATGGCAGCCGCCGGCGTAGAGTTGATGTATCTTAATGCAAAAGAGGGTCTTTCCCTTATTAATGGAACTTCCGGAATGGTGGGTCTTGCCAGTACCGTTATTACCGAAGCCACCAATACATTGAAAAATTCTGATATTATAGCTGCTTTTGCCATTGAAACCCTGATGGGAAGATACAATCCCTTTGATGTGAGAGTGCATGAACAAAAATATCATCCTGGCCAATATGCCACAGCCATGAACCTGACTAAACTTTTAGAAGGTAGTGGTCTGGCCATTGATGAACAGGAATTGTCTTTGAAACTTCAATCTACACTCAAAGAGCATAAAGGTGTTTCTGTGGCGGATATCCCAGTTGAAGACGCTTACTCAATACGGTGTACGCCTCAGTTTGTAGGGCCAACAAAAGAGGCTGTCCAACATGCCCGCGAAGTTCTTTTAAGGGAACTCAATTCCAGTAATGACAATCCATTGATTTTTACGGAATGGGATACATTTATTCATAACGGTCATTTCCATGGTCAGCCCATTTCATTTGTAATGGACTGCTTAGGCATCGCCATGGTGAACGTAGGCGTTGTCAGTGACAGGAGGATTGACCGATTCATGGATGTAGCTCACAGTACAGGGTTGCCACCCTTTTTGTGTAAAGAAGACACCGGTGTCAGAATGGGCCTTATGGGCGGTCAGTTCATGACAACATCACTGGTTGCTGAAAACAGAACACTTGCCGTACCCGCTTCCATTCAGTCTATTACTTCTACTGCGGATTTCCAGGATATTGTCAGCTTTGGTCTGATTGCCGGAAGAAAAGCCAGAAAAATTGTTGAAAATACAAATCATATTCTCTCTTTTGAGCTGTTGTGTGCAGCCCAGGCCGCAGATATCAGAGGGGTTGAAAAACTCAGTCCTTCAGGAAAAATCATGCACAAAGCGGTTCGAGAAACCCTTGAGTATATGGATTACGATAAGGTGTATATTGATGATATGGAAACCTTGAAGGCCAGAATTGAATCCGGTGAATTTGTTGAAAAAGTTGAAAAAGAGGTTGGCGAATTGTTGATCGTTCATGAAAGAGAATAATAGAAGCCATGCGCAGCTTGGCCTGTAACCAATTGCGCACAAAACCAGAGGTTTTGACAAAATATGAAATATTAGACTTATTTTGAATATTGTTTCATATAATAAGGATAGGATAATGCCATGGTACAAGAACAAATTGAAAAAAAAATTGCAGATGCTTATCGGGAAAAATTTCCCATGTCAAAACAGCGTCATGAAAAACTGATCAATTATATTCCCGGTGGTGCTACCCGAAGTTTGAGTTATTTTAAACCCTATCCCATCCATATTGATTATGGACAAGGCGCTTATGTTTACACGCATGAGGGACACAAACTTTTAGATGTCACCAATGCTTACGGTGCCATTGTCCATGGCCACGGAGATCCTGATGTGGTCAAGGCTGTGCAGGAGGGAATTGTCAAAGGTTCCCAATACTCCACGCCTACGGATGGTCAGTACAAACTGGCAAAACTTTTGTGCGAGCGTGTTCCGGGATTTGATAAGGTTCGATTCTTAAATTCCGGAACAGAAGCGACCATGTTTGCCATGCGAACCGCCAGGGCATTTACGGGAAGAGATAAAATTCTTAAAATGAGTGGCGGATTTCACGGTACACATGATAGTGTTGCGGCTTCAACAAAAAAGAATGTCATTACTGCGGGTATTCCAAAAGGAATGACCCAGGATATGCTGGAAGTACCGTTTAATGATTTTGATGCTATGGAAAAAGTGATCAGGGAAAATGCCTCGGATCTTGCAGCCGTCATCATGGAACCTTTTTTGGGTGCGGGCGGGATTGTCCTTCCAAAGCAGGGGTATCTCGAGCATGCACGCAAGTTAACCAAAGATCACAATGTGATATTGATCTTTGATGAAATTTTTTCTTTCAGGGTAAACACCGGAGGGTGTCAAAAACTGTGGGGTATAACCCCGGATTTGACCACTGTGGGAAAAGTTGTGGGCGGTGGGCTTCCCATTGGTGTGTTTGGCGGAAAAGAAGAGATTATGAATATTTTCTGTCATGAAAATACAGCTACTCCATTGTATCACTCCGGCACTTTCAACGGGTATGAAACTTTGATGCAGGCAGGGTATGCAGCTTTGTCCAAATATGACGAAAATGCAGTGGGCTATATTAATTCTCTTGGGGACAGGTTTCAGAAAGGTCTTCTTGAAAGTTTTGTATCCAATGGACTTAAAATTCAATCCAATCAGATTGGATCATTGCTGAATCTGCATTTTTACAATGAGTCCATCACAACAGCCGAGCAGGTGCTTTGTTCCGAAGAACAACTGCATTCTCTGATGCATTTGTCTTTGTTGAACAAGGGGATTTTCAATATCCCGCGAGGGTTGTTTATTTTGTCGACGTCCATTACAGAAAATGAAATTGACCATATGGTCAGCAAAATTGATGAAACATTAAAAGAGTTGTTGCCATTGATTGAAGAAAAATATAACCATTTACTCTTGTAATATAGATTTAACTTTTAATTTCCAAAAAGAGGAAATAGATGGTTCTGGATAAGATTGATAAACAAATTTTAAACACGCTTCAAAAAAATGGAAAAATAACAAATTCTAAACTGTCAAAAATTGTCGGGATATCAGCCCCTGCAACCCTGGAAAGGGTAAAACGGTTAGAGCTTGCAGGGGTCATCTCACATTTTACGGCTGTGCTGGATCCTGAAAAAATAGGATTTTCAATCATTGCTATGGTCAATATCAGTTTAAGCTTGAGCAGCCTTTCTTCTGTGGTTGCCATAAAAGAAAAATTTATTGAGCTTGATGAAGTGGTTGAATGCTATCAAATCGCCGGTGCAAATGATTTTATTATGAAAGTGATCGCAAAAGACATAAAAGCCTATGGGGAATTTATGAATAAAAAATTGACCCAGATAGAGGGCATACAGATTATTAAATCTTCTTTTGTGATTGACAATGTAAAGGAAAAAAGGGTGTACGTCTTAGATATAGACGAAGAATATAAAGTATAGAATTAAAAAATATTTATAAAAGATACCAGGAGGAAAAAATATGGATAACAAACTAATCATTACCGCTGCTGTAACCGGTTCCGTTCATATCCCAACCATGAGTGAATACCTTCCGATAACTCCTGATCAGATTGTGGAAGACGCAGTAAAAGCACATGAAGCAGGGGCCGCTATTGCACATATTCATGTGCGGAATCCTGAAAACGGTTTTCCATCGGCAGACCCGGAGCTTTTCATGGAAGTGCATCAAAAGATAAAAGCAAGATGCAATATGATATTGCTTCCTACGACTGGCGGCGGTATGAACCAGACAACTCAGGAAAAACTGATTCCCATTAAAAAACTGGAACCGGAAATGTGTTCTTTTGATCCTGCACCCTTTAATTTTGGTATTTTTCAGATCGCCGGACGTTTTAAAGAATTTAAATATGATTGGGAACCCGAATATCTTGAACTGTGCAAAAATGTCACTTTCAGGCCAACATTCCGGGATGATGAAATTTATGGGAAGACATTTCTTGAAATTGATACCAAGCCTGAAATTGAAATTTATGAGTTAGGCCATGTCTCCTATGTTAAATGGCTTTTGGAAGAAAACCTTTTAAAAGGACCGGTCCACCTTCAATTTGTATTTGGCCCCATGGTTGGCTGGATGACACCTTCGGTAAAACATCTGGTTCTTATTCATGATGAGGCAAAAGAAGTTCTGGGCCAGGAAAACTTTACCTGGTCTGTGGCAGCCGGCGGAAGATTTCAGATTCCAATTACCACAACAGCCATGGCCATGGGCGCCCAGAATGTCAGGGTCGGTCTTGAAGATTCTATCTATGCCGGCAAAGGCATTATGGCCAAGGCCAGTGCTGACCAGGTCAATATGATCAAACGAATTGCCAAGGAGATGAGTTTGGAGCCCGCAACCAGCGAAGAAGCAAGACAGATTCTTGGGTTGAAGGGACTTGATAAAGTTAAATTTTAGGTGTTTAGTTATTTATGCTGTTGACAAAGAAAAGAAATTGAAAAAGGGAGAAGATAAGGTTTTTTAAAAGATAATTAATTGTAAACATAAAGGAGGGCATTGAATGAATTATTCAGGTTACGCTTCGATTCATGCTCGGCACAATCCAAATAAGGTTTGTCTGATCGAAAGGACCCCTGGAAAGGGAGAAAGAAGATCTTTGACCTGGTTGGAATTTAATGGCGAGATTAACAGAACGGCAAATTATCTGGCAAAGGAACTTAAGGTTAAGCATGGGGATTTTGTCATGCACCTTCAGAAAGATTCACTGGAATGGCTCATCACGTATTTTGCCATTATACGCATTGGTGCTGTGGTTGTGCCCTTAAATTTCCGGTTTGAGACATCTGATGTGCTGTATGCAGCAGAAGTTTCAATTCCCGATGTCTTTATACTCGGGTCAGAATTTTTAGATGTTGTCCAGCCTGCTCAAAAAGATTTACCCACCATTAAACATTATATCTGTGTCGGGGATGATGTTCCAGAAGACATGATTGATTTCAAATCTATTCAAGATTATGAAGACAAATCTGATGCATTGGTTAAAGTCGATAGAGACCATTCGCTGGCCATGATGTTCACTTCCGGTACAACGGGGAAACCCAAACCCGTACTTCACACTCATTTTTCTATAAATAATACCGCCATGGGCAACGGAATGACCTACTCGGTTCAAAAGGATGATAATTATCTGTTCTTTTTGCCCTTATACCACAGTGGCACCATGTTTTTATGGGCACCTTTTTATGCCACAGGTGCCAAGGGAACAATCATCAGGGATTTTAGAGATCCCAAATGGATTATTGAGGCGGTTGCCCAAGAAAAATGCACAGATGTTCTGTTCGTGGTACCCATCGGGATTGCATTGCTCAATGCTATAGAAAAAGGAGATATAGATCTTTCCGATTATGATCTGTCTTCATGGAAATATATGGAGATAGGTGCTCAACCCGTACCCTTTGACATTATGAAGCTTCTTGTTGAAAAACTGCCTTGTGCCGTATCCAATATCTATGGCATTACCGAGGGCGGCGGTGGCGGGTTGTTCAACCTGTACCCGGAAGATGTCCTTACAAGACCAGGTTCCATTGGAAAACCCACCTTTGGGGTTGAAGCCAAGATTGTCGATCCCACTGGGGAAGAGTTGCCTGATGGAGAAGTTGGTGAACTTGTTTTCAGGACTCCAAGAATGATGCTGGAGTATTATTCAAATCCTGAAAAAACTCAAGAAACCTTAAAAGACGGCTGGCTTTTAACAGGGGATTTACTAAAGAAAGACAAGGAAGGGTATTTTTATATTGTTGACCGAATGAAGGATATGGTTACCAGTGGCGGTGAAAATATCTTTCCGGTTGAAATTGAAGACGCGTTGATGGATCACCCTGATATTGATGATATCGCCTGTATCGGATATCCTGATGATCGTCTGGTTGAAATTGTACTTGCCGTGGTTCAAACCAAAGAAGGAAAAACATTGACTGAAGAAGAAGTCATTGAATTTGCAAAATCAAAACTTTCTCTTTATAAGGTGCCGCGAAAAGTAATTTTTGACCAGGTTCCGAGGAATCCAACCGGAAAGCTTATGAAACCACGGCTGAGAGAAAAATTTACAGGTCGTAAGGAGGCATTTAAAAAACTGGATTAGGATAGCAGATTATATATACCTCTATTTAAAGGGAAGTTCTTTAAATCTTGGTAAAATTTTTAGAAATTTAAAAAATGCTTGGCATTATACCGCAAATTTAATAAAGGATAATAAAGAAAGTTTTATTTGTATACAGTATACAATAAAATAATAAGTTAAGTTGACCTCATGCGGAATTTAAAAATTTTTCAATGAGCTTGACTTCTCAATAAACTTTGACGTACGCTACATCTCTATTGAGAAGGACCATTGAGCACAACTATCTGATTTATAAGTTTTAATTGGGATGGCTATGACAGTATCTCAATAATTGTCAGTATAATTATTAACTTTTAGGAGGGTGTTCCATGAAAAAATGCAAATTAGCTTTAATCGTGACTAGTATTTATTTATTGATGTTAGTTATCTCTTCCCCCGTAATAGCCAAGCAATTAAATTTTTCTTCCTGGCTGCCACCATCGCATCCGATTGTAGCAGACATGATGTTGCCCTGGATGGATAATATTAGAAAAGCAACAGATGGAAGGGTTGATATTAAGCTTCTGGCAAAAGGACTTGGTCATCCCAAATCTTATTTTGAGATTGTAAAAAACGGTATGGCTGATGTCGGCTATACATGTAACGCTTATTCACCTGGCCGGTTTAAACTGTCGGAAGGTGTGGAGCTCCCCTTCTTAGGTAACAGCGCAGAGGCTAATAGTGTAGCCTATTGGCGAACCTATAAAAAATATTTTGAAAAAGCAGGTGAATACAGAGGCGTAAAACTTATGGGCGTTATGACCCATGGTCCAGGGGCAATTCATAATACAAAAAAAATAATTCAATCTGCGGAAGACCTTAAGGGTCTGAAGTTTAGAGTACCTGGCGGGATTGCAGCAAAAATTGCAGCAAATCTGGGCATTGTTGGAATTCAAAAACCAGCCAGCCAGATTTATGAAATTCTTTCCCGTGGTGTAGCCGATGGCGTTGTTCTTCCGCTGGAATCAATCAAGTCTTTTAATATTATCAAGGTAGTTCCATACACTACTTTGATACCCGACGGGCTCTATAATGTTTCTTTTTATCTGGTGATGAACAAAGAAACATTTGCTGGATTCTCAGCGGCAGATCAAAAAGCTGTTATGGCTGAATCTGGTGAGGCATTTGCAAAACTTGCAGGTAAAGCATGGGATGCAGCAGATCAAGTCGGACTAACTGCCATGAAAGCAAACGGTAATACTATTGAAACTGCAAGCCCTGCATTTATAGCCCAGATTAAGGCAGCAACAAAGGGTTTAGAAGCAGACTGGATAAAAAGTGCGAATGCCAAAGGTGTTGATGGCGCTGCGGCATTGAAATTTTTTCGTGACCAAGTAAAGAGTTATAAATAAAATGATGTCAACTGATAATAGCAACACTCAAGCCGGTGCTTGGAATTTATTCTTAAATTTTTTGCATCGGCTTATTCAACCTTTAGTGTCAATTGCTTTGTTTTTCATGATGGCATTAACTTTTGCTGATGTTATCGGGCGGTATATTTTTAACTCGCCCATTATAGGCGCACTTGAATTGACAGAGTTTTCAATGGCAATAGTAATATTTCTTGGTCTGGTTCTCCTGACTTCTGATGAAGGCCATGTAACAGTTGATCTTCTTGATAGCTTTATACCCGATAAAGTTAAGGCAATTCAAAAGGTTATAATTAATCTAATTAATTTGAGTGTAATGGTTATAATTAGCTGGCAATTGTGGTTAAAAGCAATAGCTGCCAAAGATTATGGTGATATGACTCAGTTTTTGGAATTGCCATTGGCACCACTCTTTCATTTCATGTCAATCATGGCTGGATTGTCAGGCTTGATTTTGTTTTTTATTATGATCAATTCGTTAAAAATGGAAAAGTAAGTTTATGGAAGCATCTTTAATTGGTTTTGCAGTTCTTCTCATATTGATTCTCGTAAAAGTACCTATCCCCATGGCCATGGCAGTTGTCGGGTTTGTAGGATTTGGAGAGGCTATTAACTACCATGCGGCTTTTGCCATGGTCGGCCAAGTCGCTTCCGAGGAAGGGATGAATTACGGATTATCTGTTGTTCCCCTTTTTATTTTAATGGGGAATTTTGTCACGCAGTCCGGTCTTTCCTATGAGCTATATAAGTCTTCATATGCCTTTTTAGGTCATAAAAAAGGTGGACTTGCCATGGCAACGATTGTTGCCTGTGGTGGCTTTAGTGCAGTTTGTGGAAGCTCATTGGCGACTGCCGCAACCATGAGTAAAGTAGCCATGCCCTCTATGAGAAAGTTCGGCTATGCAGACAGCCTGGCAACAGGCTCTATTGCTGCTGGGGGGACATTGGGCATCCTGATCCCTCCCAGTGTCATTCTGGTTATTTATGGAATAATGACTGAAACCGATATTGGACAACTATTTGCTGCCGGTGTTTTACCCGGGCTGCTGGGTATTTTTTGCTATCTGTGTGCTGTTGCCGCAGCTACGAAAATTGATCCGAGCATCGGCCCCAGGGGTGAACGGGTTGATTGGCCTGAGCGAATCAGATCTCTCAAAGGGGTCTGGGGCGTACTCTTGTTGTTTATTATTGTTATGGGAGGCATTTATGCAGGTATTTTTACACCTACTGAGGCAGCGGGTATTGGTGCCACAGGTGCTTTCTTTTTTGCTCTGTTTCGCAAACAACTTACTCTAGGTAAATTAAAAAAGGTATTGGTTGACTCAGCAAGTACCACAGCCATGATTTTCTTTTTATTGATTGGTTCAATGATCTTTGCCAATTTTGTAAATGTAGTTGGATTGCCGGGTGCTTTAGCTGATTTTGTATTGGGCTGGGATGTAGCACCATTTGTCGTCATTCTTATTCTGATGTTTGTCTATATTCTTTTGGGATGTATTTTGGAAAGCATGTCAATGATCGTTTTAACAGTTCCTGTGTTTTACCCAATGATACAGGCACTGGGTTTTGATTTGATCTGGTTTGGAATCGTAGTGGTCGTTGTAACTGAAATCAGTTTGATTACTCCACCGGTGGGGTTAAATGTATTTGTGCTGAAGGCTGTTTTGCCTGATGTAAAGGTCAGCACTATCTTTAGAGGCGTAACACCTTTTTGGATAGCAGATATAGTGCGGTTGACGCTTATTGTGACTTTTCCGGGAATCTCACTGTTTTTGGCCAGGATGATGGTTTAAAAAAAATATGCTTGATGCGTAACAAAGTGGTTGTTCAGGCTTTTTGGATATAAAAAATCGAAAGTTTATGCCAATTGTCTGACATTAGAAGCCGGGATTTAAAAAACGTTGACCTCGTTGAATTCCGGCTTCTTTCATGAAATACAAAATTTATTTACCCGGGGCTGTCGAGTGACACACGGTTTTTGATTGAATTGCACGGTTAAAATTGATAAGCCGGAATTAAAGATTCCTCTTAAATTCCGGCTTTTTGTTTGATATATTTATCTGTTTTTCGGTTAGTGATTATACATAATAATTTTTATCAAATTTACTCCAGAATTCTTTGTCGTCATCTTTCCAATTGTTACCAAAACGGTTGTCAAAAAAATCTCCCAGTTTATCGAACAATAGTTTCCATGTGGCTTTGCCCTGGATTTGAGCGTTTAAGAGCTCGGTAATCATTGAGTCAAGGACACTTAGATGCTCTTTAGATAAATAAGAGATCGCTCCTTTTTTAATGGATTCAATCAACGATTCAGGGTTCATGGAGTTTGCAGTCAGCATGATTGCAGGAATGCCTTTTTTGACACATTCTTCCAGAAGTTGTATGCCGTTTACGCCCATAATATCTAATATGGCAAGATCATATCGGGTTTGAGCAATTTTTTTGGAGGCTGTATCATAATCCTGTGCCACATCTACGTCGGCTTCTTCTAAAATTTCCTCTATGGTTTCTATGACGTCCAGTTCATCGTCAACCGCTAAAATATGTTTGCCTTTAAGAAAGGAATTGGTCTCGGTCATGGTTTCTCCTTATTAAATTAAATATGAAAAGTACTGGCTCGCTTTTCCCTATTAAAATTTGGTCAATTTTTTATATCAATTTATAATAATTACGGAATTTGAAAAATTTCCTAAGATTATAAAGTATTCAAAGGGTGATCAAAAGTCAAGCAATTCAAACGCACAGGATAAACGCATTTAAACTTGGCATGAATTTTAATTTTTTAATTTACAGGGGCTTATGCAAAACGAGATTTTCATTTGCGTTTACCTGCA
>JAKIUJ010000321.1 GCA_021647625.1 Desulfobacula sp. | reverse complement strand
GATGGGGCGCTGCCGCCGGGTGAGTTTTCGTTCAAACACTAGTTACATGGCTGATTCCGGATGGAATATATCCTCCTCTTTTAGATCTTCACCAAGATATTCTCTTTCATTGGGACCGAGGATACCTAAGGAAAGGTTCAGCAGCGTCCAAAGATGAACTGTTTCCCATGCGTGATCATTCACCTCTGACATGTCATGCACCTGTGCATGGCAATTATGACATGGGGTGATGCAATACGGTGCTTTGGTTGCCAGGATCTGATTGGCTTTGGTCTGGCCATACGCCCTTCTTTGCTCCTGAAAACCATTCTGAACAAAACCACCGCCACCACCACAGCAAAAGTTATTTGACCTGTTGGGTGTCATATCTACAAAATTTTCTTCACCAACAATTGCCTTAACAACATATCTCATGTCTTCGGCAACCGGATCTCCCAATGTCTTTCTAACCAACTGACAGGGGTCCTGAAGTGTGAATTTAATCTGTCTTTCTTTATTCCAGTCAGATGATGGTTTAAGCTTTCCTTGTCTGATCCACTCAGCATAAAGCTGAATAACACTTTTGATTTCAAAGTTGTGAGGGATATTGAATTTTTTGAGTCCTACCAGGACTGCGAAGAGTTCGTGCCCTCACTCGGTGTTGAGCCAGACTTTACAGCCTAAGTCCTCCACCGCTTTTACCTTGGTTCTGACAATTTTTTCCCAGTTCTCGTTATCTGCAGCAAACAGGCAATAATTTTCGGCTGCCCACCCTTTTGTACCGTATGTCCAATCTGCACCGCCAAGATGCAGAATTTTCCACAAGGGGACCATTTCGTCAGGTTCCGTCACAGGTTCTCTGGAGTTCTGATTCAAAAAATAGTAAGCACCCTGCCGGTTTACATCTGCCTTCATCTCGGCAAATTCAGGCTGAGATTCCTGGTATTCTTCAAGAACATCTTCAACAACGAATTGGAAATCTTCTTCATTGGCACCCATTGCAGAGCAGGTATCATTTCTTAATGCCATGTCGCAGGAACTTGTTATGCCTTTGGGTTTATCTTCTTTTTTCCACTGAGCCCTGGCATTAAAAACCAGCTGAGGAATATTAATCTGCATCGGGCATACATACATGCACCGGGTACACATTGAACACATCCACACCCAATTTGAGCTTAAAAGTTCTTCATCCATTCCAAGAGCTGCCATTCTCAAAAATTTTCTTGGGTCCATACCTTCCAACCCTGTGGCCGGGCAACCCGAAGCACATGCACCACATGTCAGGCACGCATTCAGATTTCCACCATCCGGCAGAAGCTCCATAACCTTGTCTTTGAAGACGCTTTTTCTTGCGCCCCCAATTTTAATAGCGGTTTGTGTCATGCTATTACTCTCCCTGTCGATATTTAGTGTTGGACGAAAAACCTTAACTTTTTCAATCAAACACTTATAATTTATAAGTATAGTCTTTTACTATTCTTTCATGCCCCCAATTTTAGGAACAAAAACCTTTGTCTCTTATTCCATTGTTTTAGTCAACAAAATTTTTCTAATACATTGATAATTTGACATTTTCGAACTTTGAGCTAATATTCAAAGCCATGATTGATTTTAAGAAAACAGACCAGCGCATCTCGCATGCCATGCTTAAAGATAAATTCAAGCTGAAAAAAGAACTGCGGAATATCAAAAAAGCCGCAAAGAATTCTAAAGAACGCAATTTTAACTCAATTAAAAGAATATCGAAACTTAATAATAAAATCAGTGAGTCCATAGAAGAGAAAAAGCAACGCAGGGCAAAGCGCCCCGGCAACATTTCATTTAATCCAAACCTTCCTATTACCGCAAAAAAAGATGAGATCATATCTGCCATAAAAAAAAACAAGGTAGTGATCATCTCAGGGGAAACCGGATCAGGAAAAACCACCCAGATTCCAAAATTCTGTCTTGAGGCAGGCCTTGGTATAAAAGGATTGATCGGCTGTACACAACCCAGGCGTATTGCAGCGATCAATGTTGCAAAAAGAATCGCTGAAGAACTCAACCAATCCCTGGGCCATGCAGTTGGATACAAAATCAGATTTGATGATAAATCAAAAGACACAGCCTTTATTAAACTGATGACAGACGGAATTCTTCTGGCCGAAACACAAACCGATCGTTTTTTGAATGCCTATGATGCCATCATTGTTGACGAGGCACATGAACGAAGCCTGAATATCGATTTCACTCTTGGCATTCTAAGACGTCTGGTCAAAAGACGAAAAGATTTAAAATTGATCATCACCTCTGCCACCATTGATACGAATAAATTTTCCAAAGCCTTTGATGATGCACCCATTATAGAGGTCTCCGGCCGGATGTTTCCGGTGGACACCCATTATATGCCGGTTATAAATAAAGAAGAGGAAAAGCAATCCATAGAAGAACAGGGCTATGTTGAGGCTGCGGCCGATGCTGTTCACAATCTTGTTTCCCAATCCAGGTCCGGCGATATTCTGATCTTCATGCCGTCGGAACAGGACATCGGCGACACCATGGAACTCATCCGGGGCAGGCAATTGCCCGGAATCCAGGTTCTGCCGCTTTTCGCAAGGCTTTCGGCCAAAGAGCAATCCAAAATTTTTTCGCGTGGGGTGGGACGAAAAATTA
>JAKIUJ010000100.1 GCA_021647625.1 Desulfobacula sp. | reverse complement strand
TTTATCTTTTTTTTGCGGTTTACGGTCTCATACTTGTCTTTTTTTCGCAAATGGACGCAAGAAGTCGATTTCAAAATTACAAACAGGCCAAAGATTTGTTGCATGAAAATGGGTTTCAACCCCGAATCATTCGGCTGTTCTGCGCATCCCGGTGCCAGAGGGATGCACTGAGGGTGGCGGCAAAGGATCTTGGAATGGTACAGCAACTGGACGTCTATTATAAAAAACTTGGCTATCGCTGGTTTCATGTGATGCCTGATTTTATTTTTTCCCGGCCAACCCTTTTTCTTACCCGCAGGTATTGGCAAAGAACTCTTTTTGAAAAATCTTATCAGTTAAAATATTTTTTATGGTGAGCCTCTTGCAGAAATACCGGTGAATGGCTCTTGCTCACTATATACTACAGGTCATGATTGTTACAATGCAATATATGATGGGATCAAGCAATAATATATTTTATCTGCAAGAGCCTCTGGTAAATAGGAGTATTGGTTTAAAGATTTATCGGAACATTCATTTCAGGCACCAAAACCCGGGTTTTTTCACTCACACAGCTTACCTTGTCCACAAAAGGACGGATATCAATTTGTTGGGAAATCGGTGGAAAAAAATTATCGTGGTGATGGGGAATGACTATTTCAGGCTGCAAAATTTTCACATAATCAAGACCTATGGTACAGATATCAGAATGTCCCTGAAGTGGTACCAGCAAAATATCTACAGATGTCCTGGCCGCCCGTTCAAGTTCTTTTCGGGAAGAACCTGCGCTGCCGTAAAACAGGACCACTTTGTTTTCAATATTAAAACGCCAGCCAAGGACCTGCCCACAGGGGAATCGGGACAGCAGCGGCAGACAGGAAAACAGTGTTGTATTGCTCCTTAAAAGCGTTGATAATACAAGTTTTGCATCAAATGAAACATGCTCGCTGAAAAGAGCCCGGGCAGTGTATGTGTCAAAGGAGAATTGTTGGCTATCCTTGGAAACCGTGTGAATTGCAGATGCAGGAATTTTCTGATCTTTCAAGTATGCCGCAACCGTTGTCGAGCTATAGATATCAGCCTGACAGGTATCGGCGATCTGTGGAATATCCATCAAATGGTCAAAATGGCCGTGGGAAATAAAAATTTTTGGAATGCAATGAATATCGTCAATAGTTTTTGTCTGTATGGGCCGGGCATGGGAATTTCGGGACAGAAATGGATCAAGATATAAAAAATGATCTTTGGTCTTAATTTCAAACCCTGCCGCGCCAAGCCATGTCAGTTTCATTTAGGGTCTTTTAACGGTATTGGCAATATTGACCTTAAAGGCCTGCATGCAATCAATGATATCTTCGGTTTTTCCTTCATCTGTGGCCCAGAACACTTTTTGACCATCATCCACCTTCATCAGGCATTCAGGGAAAAATCATAATATGCATCTTTAATTTTTAGTACGGTCAGTCTGTCTTCCGGATATGTGCTATCCGGCACATGCTCTACCACATCCCAGTCATCGGGAATAACAAACTGAGCGTTTATTGTAACATCTATTGTTTTCATTGTTTTTATCCTTTACTTAAGAGAAGGCTTTATTATTAATATCAGTCTTATTTGATTTTTTCAATATCACCCCGTCTCTTTTAGCAGGGCTAACGCATGTAACTTTTCCATATTAATGATTTCAGGTAGTTACGGTTTGAAGGTAAACGCAAATAAAAATCTCGTTTTACACAAGTACCTGTAAAACAAAGAATTAAAGTTCATACCAAGTTTACATGCGTTTACCCCGTCTCTTTTAAGAATATTTAGCTTAAATAGCCCAAAAGTATTGATTTATATGTGATAAATGCCTATACAGATTAACAATCCTTGTGTGCAAAAGGGATGTATAATTGGGTTTAATCACTTAAGTAAGCTATTGGCAATGGAAGACATAACAATATTTGAGAAAATAAAAAAAGCAGAGAATCTACCCCAGTTGCCCCAGGTGATGTTGCGGTTGATCAAAGCCTGCAACAGTGAGAAAACAAGTATTGAAGAACTGACACAGATTATCTCGGCAGATCCTTCTTTAACCTCCCGTCTTTTACAGATAATAGGATCTCCATATATAAATCTTCCTAAAGAAGTAAACAGTATTAAAACCGCTGTGGTCTACCTTGGCATTGATACAATTCGTAATATTGCCATAAGCACTTCGGCCATGCGGTTTTTTAAATTTTCCCAGGCGCTTGAGGGCTTTGATATGGGAAAATTCTGGCACCATTCTTATAAAAGTGCTGTGATTGCCCAGATAATCGTACAGGAAAACGAACTATCCAATTCGGATGAACTCTTTTTAGCCGGATTACTCCACGATATCGGTCGCCTGGTCTTGATGCGGAATTTTCCAAAAGAGTATCAAATAATTTTAAAGACCGCTACCACGGAACGTCAAATACTTGCTGCTGAAATGGAGATGTTCAAAGCAGATACCCCCCAGGTCAGCGCCTGGTTGTTCCGTCAATGGAACCTGAACCCGCTCATCAGTGATGCAGTTCTTTTTATCAACGAAGAGATGGAGCAAATTGAAAGCGCCCTTTCTCATGTTAAAATTATTTATTCCGCAAATATTCTTGCAGGACACCGGGGAGATGAAAAATTAAATGTTGTCAGTGATCTTGTGGGTCTTAGTCCTGCCGGGTTGGAACAGATTGTTTTACAGGCGGATCAAGCCGTTGAAGAGATGGCCAAAAGCCTGGGAATTGATCTTGAGCAACCTTTTGACCAAATTGATGAAAAAGAACTTTCAGACGAAATACAGGATCTATCTCTGTTTTTTGGTACCCTGCAGAACCTTTTAAATGCAAAAAATATGGAATCGGTTCTGGACATTGCCCAGAATGGATTAAAAATTCTGTTTAACATACCCAGAGTTTTTTATTTTCTTTTAGACGAAAAGAAAAATATTTTAACGGGGTATTGCAGTACTACAGATAAATCCCATAAGATTATTAAAAGCATTGCCCTGCCATTGTCAAATCAGACCAGCCTGCTGATTAAATGCCATAAGGACCAGCAGGTTCAAAATAGTTTGAAAAAAAATGGTCAAAAGAAAATAGCCATTTCCGACACACAGATCATCAGATTGCTGGAAGCACCGGGTCTTTATTGTATCCCCATCTATTCATCCCAAAAAGTGTCGGGTGTAATGGCACTGGGTGTAGATGATCATATGGCCAAACGCCTGGACAAAAGCGAAGGCCTGGTTCGTCTTTTTTCAAAACAGACCGGTGTCTGCCTCCACAGCATCCGGTTTCATAATGAATATGCTAACAACATCCACGAAATGAAAATGGAGGCCTATGCGACCTTGACCGACAAGGTGATTCATGAGGTCAATAATCCTATTGCCATTGTAAAAAATTATATCGAAACCTTAAGTCTGAAATTACCGGATAAACATCCGACACAAAATGAATTGTCCATTATCAGCGAAGAAATGACACGGATGTCAGGACTTTTAGACAAACTTAGAAGTTTTTCCCGTCCAAGGATTGACGGGTTTGAACCCATAGACATCAATCAATTGTGCCAAAGCATTCTGGAGATTTTAAAAAAAACAATTCTCCTGCCACAAAAAATTGATGCATCCATCAGTATCGATCCTGAGATTCCTTTAATTAAAACAGATCGAAACGGTCTTAAACAGGTGTTTATCAATCTGATAAAAAATGCTGCCGAGGCCATGTACAACGGTGGGAAAATCCGTGTAAAAACAAGATTTTTACCGGAATCTTCAAAAATAATGATTGATGAGAAAAAACGAATTCCCGGAAATATAGAGATTGTTTTTTCCGATAACGGACCCGGAATTGACGACACAATAAAAGAAACACTTTTTGAACCCTATACCACGACCAAAACAGGACCCGGACCATCCGGCCTTGGGCTTTCCATTGTGCATTCCATTATAAAAGAGCTGAACGGTTCCATTGCCTGCCAGTCGAAAAAAGGTAAGGGAACCCGGTTTGTTATCACATTGCCGGTCAGTTCCTCAAAAAAGAAAGCTTAAAAAAAGCAAAAACCATTGCTAAGGATTAGCAACCATGAGAGGTGATAGTAGTCAGGCATATAAAACGGGTGAACTTTTAGTCAGGGAAGGCTTGATTCACCAGGAGGATATAGGTACTGCTCTTGCCATACAGGAAAAGCGCAACGCATCCGTGACCTTGAATAAAACTCGTTTTATCGGAATGATCCTGTGTGATCTTAACCTGATTACGCCTGTTGATAATTACACGGTTCTGCACAAAAACAATAAATTGATCACCCTTTCGTCAGCCCTTGTTCAAAAGGAAATTATTTCTCTGGAGAAGATGCAAACCATTGAGGCACAATCACTGCGCGAAGATTTGCCCTTGATTTCTCTTTTGCTGAAAACAGATGTTGTCACCATGCAGGTAATGCAGCAAGTGCTATTTGATCTGTTTCACATTCCGTTCAGATCCATCAGTGATTTTATT
Source organism: Desulfobacula sp. (assembly GCA_021647625.1). GTDB lineage: Bacteria > Desulfobacterota > Desulfobacteria > Desulfobacterales > Desulfobacteraceae > Desulfobacula. The sequence continues at coordinate 9,927 of JAKIUJ010000100.1, read as the reverse complement.
TTTGATGACGATCACCAACCCTTGCTTTTGCAAATTATTGACAGCCGCATGGCAAAGGAAAATGGGATTATCCCGCTGGTACTCAAGGACAACACCGTATTGTTCGGTATTACCGCTCCGGAAAATCTGTTGTTGATCCATCAGTTGAATCAGCAGTTTCCCCAGTATCGATTCAAGGCTTTGTTTATTCCATTTTCCGGATTTTCCTGGTTTCATGAAATTATTTACAAAATTTCAAAACAAGAAAAACAAAACTCAGACACCCATGCAACAAGAGGCAGGGAAGTATTTCCTGATACAGCAGTAACAAAAGGGTATGAAAAACAGGTGGATCTCTCCCTGCTTTTAGGCCATAAAGCAGCGATTTTTGATCCAAAGGATCAGTGGAGCACTATCCAGACGTTTTATAACCGGTACGAAATGTTGAGAACCATGCTGGGTCACCCGGAAACAGGTGATCGCCAAAGTGAATTTACAAGCTTTATCCAGCAGGCGCATAAAAAAATAACATCGGAAGGTCAGAACCCGGATGTTGAATTTTCATTTCAAAAACAAGGCCGGGATGTGATTATCCTGGCCCGGCCAAAGGAATAGATATGGCAAGAATTATTACCATAACCAGTGGCAAAGGCGGGGTAGGAAAAACCAGTATCAGTCTCAACCTTTCTTTGGCTCTGGCAGAAAAAGGCTTTAAAGTTTGTTTGTTTGATGCCGATCTTGGTCTTGCCAATGTGAATATCCTCACTGGAATTTATCCTGAAAAAGATATGGCGTCTGTTATATCCGGTCAGTTTTCTTTAAAAGAAATCATGATCAAAGATTTCGGCGGGATAGATATTATTCCGGGAAGTTCCGGTATCGAACAAATCGCAGATTTGACGCAGACACAAACCGGGACACTGATTTCCGCCTTTCTGGATTTGGATGATTATGATTTTTTTATTTTTGATACATCGGCTGGCGTTTCCGCCCAGGTACTCTCTTTTTGTATGGCGTCCCATGAAATTATCCTGGTGGCCACCTGCGAGCCCACATCCCTTACTGATGCCTATTCCATGCTCAAGGTGCTGTCCAAATATAATTATAAAAATCCGGTAAAGGTGGTCATCAACCAGGTAAAATCCGGAAAAGCAGCCCAAAAGGCGTATAACAGGATCAAACAAACCGCAGGCCGGTTTTTATCGATCCCCGTGGAACCTTTAGGCATCATGGCAGCAGATAAAAATGTCCAGGCTGCCGTTATTTCCCAGACGCCTTTTTTTCAATTATTTCCAGATACGGTTGCCACAAAGTGCATCCAGGCAATAACAAACCGTTTGCTGGAAAAATCCAAGATGGTGTCGGACATACCATTGGAATTGTTCTGGGATAAGGCGCTGCGGTTTTTAGATACCCATTATTCCGGTAAAAAAACCAGTAAAAAAGAACAACAAAGAAAGGAAGCATCAACACAGGTCGTGGTGCATAGTCATGATATCGATCCGGAACTTCAACGGCAGTTAACAGTGTTTGATTCAAAAATAACTGCCATGGCAAATGATATCACCATCATCAAGCAGATGCTCAAACAGAACAAATCGCCCCAAAGAAAAATTTTACCAAAAAAAAACCCGAAAATACAAAAGGTTTCCCGTATAAAAAATCAGGTTCAAGATCAGTTCTCAAATAGGATACCCGACAAGGCCCTGGATCAGAAGCCGGATCAAAAACCGGGCCCGGCACCAAAAGTATCACATAAATCCGTTACCCTTGATTTTGAAGCCTGGTATAAAAAAAGAAAGCAGTCTTAGGAACGTACATTAAATTAAGTACCCATAATTATTGCTTTTTTCGCCGTCTTCTGCGTTTCTCGTTGGGCACATAGCTTAGGAACGTTCCTTAACCTGACAGATGAAAGATACTCATACAGTTTTTTAACTCTTTCAAATCGCCGGTATACGAATTCTTGCCTTGGCAGATATCCCTAATATTCCCAGCGCTTGATATAGGCGTTTTTCACACCGGATGTGAATCCCACAGATTCGCAAAATTTTTTAATCTTTTCATTCAAGTGGCCGGTCATGAACATGGCTTTATAACACCCCAGTCGCCTTGCAAAGTCGGCGGCGAATTCAAGGTTGGCCCGGCCATATCCGCTTCTGCGGTTCTGGCGATGGGTGGCAATGTTCTCTATCACGGCATAGGGCCTGCATCCCCGTGTTAAATTGGGAATAACGGCAATAGAGCAGGATGCCATTAAGGCACCTTTGTCAAAAACCCCAAGGGCGGCCAGGTTTTCACTTTCAATAATCGTACTCCAGATACTTTCAACGATGGATTGATCCGGCATGGGTTCGTCTTTTACATCATACAGATGGAGCAGATAAAATTCGAGCAGTTTGTCAAGTTCATCTTTTTGAATTTCCCGGGCTTCCATGGCAGCTTCTCCTTTCATATGAATTAAAAAGTTAAGCAGGAACGGTGAACGGTACTAATATATCAAAATTGCCCGTGTTAGTACATCGCTAACAAAATTTTCCACTAATCCTCAATTATATGTTAAATACTGCCTGACCGAAAACAGTAAATATTAGACTGATTTTGAATTTTATTTCATATAAAATGCAATGAAGGAATCGGTGATACCGTTGTTTAAACAGGGGAAACAATGGAAAGAAATTTATCCCGGATAACAGTGATGACCATGAATTTAAGATTCGGCCTTGCCCGGGACGGCGAAAACGGCTGGATTCATCGAAAGCCTTTGGTAGATAGGATTCTTGAGAAATATCCAGGTGATTTCATCGGGATACAGGAGGCCAATCATTTCCAGACAAAATTTTTAACCAAAACCCTTTTTGATCACCAATTTATTGGATGGCACAATATGTCCATCGATTTTTGGCAGAGCAACCTGATTTTTTTTCATAAATCCTGGCAATGCCTGGAGCATGCCCATTATTTTTTGAGTCATACCCCCAAAAAAACATCAAAGCTGACAGGTTCAAAATGGCCCAGGCAATGTGTGATCGGCTGGTTTAAAAGACAAGGGCAAGAGTTGCTGGTGGTCAATACCCATTTTGATTTTAATGCCGGGGTTCAGGAACAAAGCGCGGGTCTGGTTATGGATTTTTTATCGGATTTCCCAAAGGATCTGCCCGTGGTTATTACAGGGGATTTTAATTGTAACCCAGGTTCTCCGGCACACGAGGTTTTTAGACTCAAAGGGTTTGGAGAGATCTTTGAAAACCAAGATATCACCACCTTTCATGAGTTTGAGGGCCGGGCCACAGGTAAACATTTGGACTGGATACTTTTCAGGGGCGGTTTGGTTCCGGTTTTCCGTCAGGTGGTCACGGATTCTTTTTCAAACCGGTTCCCCTCGGATCATTACCCGATCCAGGCCCGGTTTGAGCTAAGTTCAAATTTTGTATGGTTTTAATTTGATATCAGGCCTAAAAGGATTTATAACTTAGGATATGACATTCAAATAGGTGAAAAAATGAAACAGAAAATTAACATATGGCGTGATGACATGGGCATACCCCATATTGATGCGGATAATTTATCTGATCTGTACTGGGGAAACGGATATGTTCATGCAACAGACCGCGGGATGCAGATGTTGCTTATGAGGATCTTAGGACAGGGCAGGGCTTCTGAAATACTGGATTCAAGTGATACCACACTGCAGATTGATCTGTTTTTCCGGCGGATGAATTGGGCGGGCAATCTTAAAGAACAGGTGGATCAACTGGATCAGGAAAAAAAACAATATCTGGCATCCTATTGTGATGGCGTAAATGCGGCATTTTCCAAGAAATATCCCTGGGAATTCAGATTATTGGGATATACGCCTGAAAACTGGGTGCCGGAAAATAGTATCATGATCACCCGGATGATCGGGTATCTGACCCTGGCCCAGTCCCAGGCTGAAATCGAAAGATTGCTTGTTGAACTTGTCCAGGCAGATATTGCAAAAGAAAAACTGGATGCCCTGTTCCCAGGTATTTTAGCCGGTCTTGATATCGATTTAATAAAAAAAGTGACGGTTAACGAGCGGATTGTTCCTTTAAATATGCTTTGGAACACTGCGGCGCCAAGAATGATGGCATCGAATAATTGGGTTATTTCAGGTAAAAAAACAGCTTCGGGCAAACCTATTATGGCCAATGATCCCCACCTGGAAGTCAATCGTCTGCCCAATGTCTGGTGTGAATTGGCGCTTAAATCCCAGGACCGCTATCTTATGGGCGGCACCATGCCCGGTTTTCCCGGTGTTTTAAGTGGAAGAGGAACCGATGTCGCATGGGGGGTTACTGCCGGATTTGTCGATTCCTGCGACTCTTGGATAGAACACTGCAAAGATGGGAAATACTATCGGGAAGAACATGATCAATGGATAAGGTTCATTGAGCGAAAAGAGATCATCAAACGTAAAAAAAAGAAACCCTTTGAAGCCGTATTTTATGAAAATGAACATGGTGTCCTTGATGGAAACCCTTACAAAGAAGCATACTATTTGTCCACTCGATGGGCACCCAGCGAGTCCGGCTGTTTTACTGTGGCAGCGATTATGGATATGTGGAATGCCGGGTCTGTTGATGAGGGTATGGATGCCATGGGAAAAGTGGAAACCGGCTGGAGTTTTGTGTTTGCCGATAAAAAAGGCGATATCGGCTTTCAAATGTCGGGTCATGTTCCCAGGCGAAGGGAAGGCATCAGCGGTTTTGTCCCCCTGCCGGGCTGGAAAAAAGAAAATGATTGGCAGGGAATGATCAGTCATAAAGAACTGCCGCGAATAAAAAATCCTGAAAATAATTTTTTTGCCACCGCAAATAATGATTTAAACGAATACGGCAGCACAAATCCGATTAATATACCAATGGGGGCTTACCGGGTCCGGAGAATCGGTTATTTATTGGAGCAGGGCGATAATTTCACCGTATCTGATATACAAAAAATGCATTTTGATGTGTACTCGCTCCAGGCACAATATTTTATGAAAATTTTAACCCCGCTTCTGCCGGATACTCCCCAGGGGAAAATACTGGCAAAATGGGATAGGCAATATGATGCTGAATCCCGGGGGGCTTATCTGTTTGAACTGTTTTATAAAGAGTTATACAGGCAGGTATTCGGGGAAAACGGGTTTGGACAAACGGTGACCGATTTTCTAAAGGAAGAAACAGGTATATTTATCGATTTTTATGATAATTTTGACAGGATATTACTTTCTGAAAATTCAATCTGGTTTGGCGATAAAACCCGTGATCAGATCTATCAACGCACAGCGGCCATTGCACTGGATGTTCACCCAAAAAAATACAAGGATGTCCAGGCATTTATGATGACTCACCTGTTATTTGGAAATAAACTTCCCAAATTTTTTGGATTTGACCGGGGGCCTGTTGTGGGTATCGGTAGCAGAGCCACCATTCACCAGGGACAGATATATCGAAGCGGGGATAGAGACACCACGTTTATGCCGTCATTTAGAACCGTAACCGACATGGATAAGGAACAATATCATTCTGTTCTTGCCGGCGGCCCTTCTGACAGACGGTTTTCAAAGTGGTATTGTTCTGATCTGGACAATTGGATTTCCGGAAAATATAAGGTGATTACCACTGATTTGAATCAGAAAAAGCATCCTTTCAAATAGGCTTTGGAAAGAGGTGAACACAATACTGGTGACATTCGGTCAAGGAACCTGTCGTCCGGTGGCACCCCATTGCGACCGGTGCGTGCTAATCCGGGCCTGTCCTAAAAAAGGGGTTACTCCAAGGAGAGTGAACCCGCAGGGTAAACACTTGAGGCAAACTGATATGTCTGCCACGATTGAGTCTTCAGGATGTGGACGACACGTTCAGTGATAAATAAATAAAAAGGAATGCATATGCGCGCACATTATTTTCAACATGTCCCGTTTGAAGGACTTGGTGCCATTGAACCATGGTTGGAAACAGCCGGATACAACATCTTTTCTACCAAATTCTTTGAATCAACAATTTTACCGGATTCTGAGGATATCGATTTGCTTATAATTATGGGTGGGCCGATGAGTGTAAATGATGAACAACGCTTTCCATGGCTTGATTTAGAAAAACAATTTATACGCGATTTTATAAATTCAGGAAAGGCAGTACTGGGCATTTGTCTTGGGGCACAGTTAATTGCAAGTGCAATGGGTGCTGCAATATTTAAAAATAAAGAAAAAGAAATCGGCTGGTTTCCAGTGAATGGGGTTTTATCCATTGGCGATTCCTGTTTTAAGTTTCCCCCCTTAACAACGGTATTTCATTGGCACGGTGAAACGTTTGATCTTCCACAACATGCAATCCTTCTTGCAAAAAGTGAAGGTTGCGAAAACCAGGCGTTTCAAATCGGCAAATCGGTTATCGGATTACAGTTTCATCTTGAAACCACACCTGATTCAGCCAAAAAAATTGTTTCAAATTGCCGCAATGAATTAAAGCAAGCCAAGTATATTCAAACAGAAACACAAATTTTGTCAGCAAAACCGGAAATGTACAAATCAATTAATACTCTGATGGAAGATGTCCTCTCGTACTTTTTACCCTGAATGTTGATTTGCACCCAGAATTAACAGGACAACAATAAGTACAATTGCCCTCCCCTTAAAACAGATGGGAAAATGCAATTTAAAAAATACATAGTTTTCGTTATTGTCAACCTATGCACAACATGCAATATATGAATCGTCTCGTTTATCTCTTTGCTCTCTTTGGTAGTAAACAGGATAAGATTAAAGTGCTCGCAGACTTGATTTTCAATTAATATATTATGGTGATTATGAAAACAGTAGCAGTCGTGATTGCAGATGATCATCCTTTGGTTATAAGTGCTTTAAGAAATGCGTTTCAAAGAAATTCAAAAATCAATCTTATAGGTGAGGCAAATAATGGCATTGAACTTTTAGAGCTTATAAAAAAAAGAATCCCGGATATCGCAATTATTGATTTGGAAATGCCGAAGATGGATGGTTATGAAACTATTCTTGAACTTCACACCATTCATCCGGAAATAAAGACAATCGCTTTTAGCGGTTTTCTGAATTCAGCTAATCAGCAGCGGGTGATTGACCTTGGGGCATATGCATCCATCAGCAAAACAGAAACCAGTAAAAATATTTTTAAAGCCTTTCAGGCAGTAATGGATGGTGAGAACTATCATTCAGCCATCACTTCCAATGATTACGAAGAGACAGTTGAACAAAAAGACGATTCAATTTTAACCCTGAGAGAGAAGCAGATCATAAAGTTGATCGCCCAGGGTAAAACCAGTAAACAGATCAGTGAAGCATATAATATTTCACAGTGGACTGTGGATAAGCACCGCTCAAACATTAAAGAAAAATTAGGGATTAAAAGTTTAGCTGAGATGATTCGATATGCGATTGAAAATGCTTAATCCCTTAAAATTACTGATCATTGACGATGAAGAGGCTATTTTAACATTGCTGTCAACAATCCTGTTGAAAAAAGGGTATTGCATAGATACGGCGAATAATGGGGAAGATGGGATTAAAAAAATTGAAACAAACGAATATAGTATTATCATAACAGATATGAAGATGCCTGGTATTACAGGTAAAGACATTTTATTCAAAGCAAAAAAAATAAAAGGGCACGGCATTCCGGTCATTGGAATGTCCGGAACCCCATGGTTGCTGAATGAAAGTTTGTTTGATGCTGTTTTAACAAAACCTTTTTTGCAAAACGAGCTTTTTGAGCTTATCGAAAAAATCGCCTCTTCGTTGCCCGGGCGGTATTCCGAATAATGGCGTTTTATCCTACTCAAAAGGGTCAATTAATTCGGGTCAGGCCAAGCCTGCACGTTTAAAAAAAACGGTTAAATGCTTGTAATTATATATGATATCAACAGGAGAATAAAAGTAAGATATTGACAAATTATCCAATAGCAGATAACTTTTATAAAAAGGTGGTTATATTCAGGATTTAGCAAGGGATAAATTCAATGATAAAAAGTTTTCAGAAAAAATATATAATTATGGTGCTGCTGACGGTCTTCTTTGTATTGAACCCTGTCAGAAACGCCGTGGCAGCGGGGAGTCCGGCAGGGAAAATACTTCGGATAAAAGGCACTGTTGTGATTGTCAGGAATGGAAAAACCCTGAAGGGTTCCATCAATTCAAAGGTTTATCCTCTCGATGAAATCAAAACAGGTTCCAAAAGTATGGTGGAACTTACGTTGCGGGACGGTTCCTCCCTTCACCTGGGACCGGATACGGCCCTTGATTTAACCCAGTATAAATTCAGCCTGATGAGCGATAACCCTTCATTTATTGCAAGAATAACAAAAGGAATCTTTGTATACATATCCGGTGCCATCAGTAAGGTTCATCCCGGATCTGTCAAGTTTGAAACCCCGGATGCAACCATTGGCATAAGAGGAACAAAACTTGTTGTCAAAGTCATAGAGGCCAATTCCAAAGCCAGTGCAAACGGGAAGACGATTACCATCCTTTTTAAGGACCCCAATGGCAAAGTCGGCTCTGTGGTTATTTCCAACTCCAAAGGCGAGCAAACTTTAAACAAGGAAAATTATTCTGTTACGGTAAACAGGGGCAGCGCCCCGTCAAAACCGATATTTATAGACAAAAAAGCTCTGGAGCAGATGATTCCGCCTGTTCTTTATGAATTTGTTTTTGGAAACTATGCTCCGCCCCTGGGGTATACAGAGAGGATTAAACCCTTAGGTGAGCTTGATTTTAATTTACCGAACCCTCCTGAGGATAACCCTATTTCTCCTTCAACACCCTAACGAAATCCATCCTGTGATATTTTGGACCGGGCTTTATGATGATATCGGATAGATTAAAAAAGAGTGTCAAGGCCATTGGAAAAGCACGTGGGTTCATCATGCTCGGGGGGCTTTGCATAACCATCCTGGTGGCTGTTACCTATTATTTCAAGCCTTCTTATTTAAGCCTTTTGGAATTAAAACTTTACGATACCTATCTTCAGCATTCCTATTCACCTATCCAGACAAATTTTGTTGTCATCGTTGATATTGATGATCAAAGCTTAGAAGAGTTCGGGCAATGGCCGTGGCCCAGATATCGAGTTGCCCGGTTATTAGAGAAAATAAACAAGGCCGGTGCGCGCTCTATCGGATTGGATATCCTTTTTGCCGAACCGGACAGGACATCCCCGATTGTGATGAAAAAGGCGCTAAAAAGGGATCACCAGATTGATATACAGTTTCAGGGAGTACCAGACTCTCTGTTGAACAATGATAACCTGCTGGCCAAGGTATTGGAAAAAGGAAGCTACGTCCTTGGGTTCTCAGGTATTTTTTTAAAAAAAAATTTAAAGAAAAATCCAACTACACTTCCTGAATTAAAGGCGTTGCAAGTCAGAAAGGCGGGGGCATTTCCAGCCTATCATTACCTTTTTTCTGCCAAGGATGTTATTTCACCCCTGCCGGTGTTATTGAAAAGTGCTAAAAATTCAGGTTTCATGAATACCATAACCGATCAAGATGGGGTCTTAAGGCGGACTCCATTACTTATTTCGTGGGAAAAAAAAATTTATCCCCAACTGGCATTGGCCACGCTGCTGGCAGCATCTGACCCTCAACAGCCTGATCCGGTCATCAAGATATCAAAACAGGGGATTGAATCAATTATAATAGGGCTGCCCATAAGGCAATTTCCTTGATTAATACGAGAAGGATGCGAAGTAAATGAAATTTTTAATCCTTCCACTTTGTACTTAGAACCTAGTTGAACCGGAATATAGAAGATATCGTTGTCATCCTCAACTACTGATATCAGAATAGCACACCCATCATCTAAGTACTTCCAGGTCACCGTGCCATCTATACCGTCATTTATAGAAAATGTATCTGACATACTATTACGATTCCCTGTCTAACTACCCACTGCTCACATACAACATA
>JAKIUJ010000099.1 GCA_021647625.1 Desulfobacula sp. | reverse complement strand
TCTTGTCAATCAATACGACAAAGAAAGGAAATGGTAAGGCAAATTTAAGAAATGACATTAAAATTACAGGTATTGTAATGATGATGGAATTTAAGGTTATTCCAAATGTTGAAAGAATGCCTTTAAGGGGATGGGGTAGAAAGTAAAGCATGACAGGCTCAGTCTTTTTTTAAATTTGTTATATGTTTTTTAATCGTTCTTCTATCCAGTCCGGTTTGTTTGGCTACCTTTTCATAGGTGCCTAAACTTTTATATAACAGATTACAATACCCAGATACCAGTTCTGCCACGGAAATGCTTTGATCTGTTATTCCTTGAGACAATTGTTCTGCCACAGATACGGGTTTTATTTTTTTAACATATTTGCCTCTATAGTTCCGGCGTAAAAGGACGCTTCGAACACATTGCTCCAATTCCCTGACATTACCGGGCCATTGATAATCTTTTCCCAACTGACGGTCAATAATTCTTTTGACTTTTCGAATCAGTTTGTCTGATTGTGTGCCGGTGAGTTTTAAAATAGTGAAATCAAGAAGGCCATCCAATTCTGAAGCGGATTCTTTAATTCTGATACGTAGTGGCGGGACTTCAATAATATCCGAGCAGAGTCGATAATAAAAATCGTCCCTGAAGATATTGCCATCGATTATCTCTTGCTTCGGGCGGTTGGTTGCCGCAATCACCCTGCCGTTAAACCGGGATGTTTCATGGGTGCCTACCGGAGAAAAATTTCTCTCCTGCAATACCCGCAATAATTTGATCTGAACGTGATTCGGGATTTCCCCAATTTCATCCAAAAGGATTGAGCCATGGGGGCTGCAACGATCAAAAGCGCCCTGGTAATCATCAACTGCCCCTGTGAAGGCGCCCTTGGTATGCCCGAACAGTTCAGACTCAAGAAGAGTTTCAGGATATTGAGACAGGTTCAGCGAAGAAAATGCCCGGGTGAAACTTTGTGTGAAGCATTGTCTTTTCTTATCAAAGGGAATATATCCGCTTTGCCCGATGGCTTTGGCTGCCGTTCCTTTGCCGGTTCCGGTTTCACCTAATAAAAGCGTTGAAAAATCTTCCATTTTGTTCCATAAAAATTCATTATAAAAACCGATGTTGTATGTGAAGATATTATACCATAGATGCTTTTTTAATTTTTTCATGGACGGGCCTGTGCCGACAAGGGAGGATGAGATGAAGTGAAATGCCCTTCGAAGCTGATAGGACAGGGAAAAATAATGGGCAATCTGTTTGTCGTTAAATCCTTTATTGTGCAACATCAGCATGGCGTCTTTTGCAAAAGGGACATGGGCCGATGTATCCTGGGCCTTGATTTGATTTTTTATAAGCAGATCGAAGTTGTCTCTGAATTTATGGAAGATATCAAAAAGAAAAACAACGGTAATAATCTCCTTGTCCCGGTTCCTGAATGCATTGATATTGGCCCGGCCTTTTTTTTCAAGAATTTTAATCCTGTGGTCGACTTCTTTAATGCAATTATCAATGCTCTCTCTTCTTGAGGCTGAAGGGAATAGTCCTGCTATTTTTATGTCCAGTTTTTTGCGCAGATCACTAAAAGGATTGGCAAAGGCGGCATTGTGAACCGTACCGAAAAAATGGCGTTCTTCTGAATTTAGACTTACGGTTCCCATATGTTCCTCCATAGAAAAAAGTATGTCAAAGTGCATTTTTTGTACATGACATGATCATAAAATGCAAGTCAAATTGTAGTGCCTGTGTTTGAAATAAGGGTTGTCCGGGATGACTTCCCATAAAATCAATGGGTTGCGAAAAGGTTATGGGTTGGCACGTTCCTTGATAGGTAATACAGGGTGACAGCGCAAGTTTAGAAAATGCTGTTAAATGAAACCAAAATTAATTTTATGGAGACCTAACTTATGATTAGACGAATACTGAATTCAAGACTGCCTTTAATGGTATACAATCCTGTAAGGGTGTTTGATATAAAGTATTTTGATAAAATTTTCAGTGCAGGTGCACTCCCGGTATTTGATACGGAGTTCTTAACCCGCGATGCGGTTATCGAAGCTGTACAACACCGTTCCAAAGAAGCATTCAGCTTCGGCATACGGCTTTCGACCCACGACACTGAATTAATAAATAATATAAAATTTCAACAGATCGTTAATCTTGATTTGATCATATCCCCCCTGTCCAAGACAGATACACCGGCAGACTTTACAGGGTTCGGTGATACAAAGATTGTCCTTGAGATCAAAGATATCAATATCAATGATCAGATCAAAACAATTGATCCCCATGCCCTTATCCTGAAAGGAAATGAGGCCGGCGGCAAGGTATCCAAGTATTCTTCATTTATCCTTATGCAATGGTACCTGGAAAATAATGATCTGCCGGTGTTTATTCATGGCGGTGTTGGAAAATATACTGCAGCCGGTATGCTGGCTGCGGGTGTGGCAGGTCTTGTGATGGACAGCCAATTGCTTATGGCGGATGATGCCCCGGTTTCAGAGAACTTTAAGAAACTGCTGGCCATGGTGGATGAAAGTGATTCAACCGAGATCGTTTTTAATGATAATGACATATACCGGGTGTTTGCTAAACTCGGTACCAAGGTTGTAAAGGATTTAAAAGTCACAGCTGTTGAATTGGGTAATGATCCAAAGGGACATCACAAACTCTATCAGGCCATTACAGGCCGGATGACAGCCCTTAACGATGAAGATGCTCAGTTTATACAATCCTTGTTTTATCTTGGCCAGGATGGCGTGTTTGCAAAAGATTTTGTAAAAGATTCAACCCGCATAGCAGAGATCATTCCCGCATTTTTTAAGAGCATAGGTGCTAATTTAAACCTGATTGATGAATTTGATCCAATAAAACCGGATGCTGCTTTTGCCAAAGATCAGGGGACGCGTTTCCCATTGATTCAGGGCCCCATGGCCAATATCTCGGATAATTCAGATTTTGCCAATAAGGTTCTAAAAGAAGGTGCATTGCCGTTTTTTGCCGTGGGCAGCCTGCCCGAAGAACTGGCTGACAATATGCTTAAGGACGGGGCAAAAAAAGTGGATGTGTTTGGTGCAGGGCTAGTCGGTATTGAAGCCTTTAACCCCATGGTAAAAAAACACCTTGAAATGGTCAAAAAATATAAGGTGCCCTATGCGTTGTTTGCAGGGGGAATTCCATCCCAGGTGGCTGAACTTGAAAAGTCGGGGACCAAAACCTATCTGCATACCCCATCGGTTCCCATGATGGAAAATGCCATTCAAAATGGGTGTAAGCGGTTTATTTTTGAGGGCGGAGAGGCCGGCGGCCATGTGGGTACCCTATCCAGCCTGGTGCTTTGGGAGCATGCCATTGCCACACTATTAAATAAAGAACATGATCTGTCGGATATTTTCCTTGTTTTTGCAGGGGGTATTTCCACACGCTTTGCCTCTTTTTTCATTTCCGGCATGACATCATTTCTGGCAGCCCAGGGTGTAAAAGTGGGTATTCAGGTCGGAACAGCCTATCTTTTTGCTGATGAGATAGTCCAAACCAAGAGTATCAAAGCCCAGTATCAGGATATTATCATCCATGAAAATGAGACCAAGGTTATCGGTAAAAGTTTAGGGTTGTGGTCCAGAACAGCACCCACGGCCTTTGCAAAAGAGATGCTTGATCTTGAAGCCCGGATGATAAAAGATAAAGAACCGCTTACAAAAAGAAAACGGTCCTTTGAAAAACGGAATATCGGGTCTTTGCTCATCGGTGCCAAAGGTTTTTTACCGGATTTTAAAAAACCGGGCGTTGAGAATTATACCTGGTTTAAAGATGAGGAACACAAAGAAAAAGGCAATTTTCTGGTGGGCGACAGCCTGGCTTTCTTTAAAAACTCAGTCACGATAAAACAGATTCACGGTAAATATTTTGATGCCAAAGCCATGCTTTATCAAAATGTGAATCAACTTGAAATTTTTTCCAGTGAAAAAAATAAAATAAATGATGAAATTGCCGTTGTCGGTGTAGGCTGTACACTTCCGGATGCCGATAACCCCCAGGAGTTGTGGGAAAATATTCTCGGGAAAAAATATTCCATAAGCCCTATGCCAGAGAAAAGATTTGATCACGATCTTTATTATGATCCGGACAGAAGTGCAGAAGATAAAACCTATACGGTTCTGGCGGGTCATGTGGATCATTTTGAATTTGATGCGGACAGGTTTGGATATACCCAGGGTAAAGATAAAAAATTGTCCAGAAGTCAAAAGATGGTTCTTGCGACAGCGTATAAAGCAGTTGAAAATGCAGGTCTTTTAGGTGAAGATAATCGTCTGATTTGTGAAGACCCGAAGCGTTCTGCAGTTATTATTGCCACCTGTCTTTCCAATGAACTGGGCAACTCACTCCAGTTTAAATACTGGTATCCGGAACTATTGTCCATGATGGAGAAAACAGATGAGTTTGCCGCATTGACGGATGATGAAAAAGAAATTGCTAAAAAAGCACTTTTAGACGGTATTGAAGGGGAAAATCCGGGGTATGATCCGGTTCACGGCATTCTTTTAAATATTGAAGCATCAAGGATTGCAAAACATCTGGGTGCCAGGGGTGCCAATTATATTGTGGATGCCGCCTGCCCATCGTCCGTCACTGCCATTGACGCTGTAATGGGAGAATTGCTGGCCAATGATCATGACCAGGTCATTGTCGGGGGGGTGAATACCCATTTGGCTCCCGAGTCCTTTATCGGTTTTGCTAAAATGGGCACCTTGTCCAAGGTCGGTTCGTATCCATTTGATGAAAGAGCAGACGGATTTATCCTTGGCGAGGGGGCTGTCATTTTTGTATTAAAGAGGATGAAAGATGCCCTCAGAGACAATAATCAGATCCTGGGTATCATCAACTCTATTGGTTCAAGTTCCGATGGTAAGGGAAAAGCCATTGCAGCGCCTAATCCTAAAGGTCAGGTTCTAAGTGTAAACCGGTGTTATGAAACCATACGGCCGGGCATCAAGCCAGAAGATATCGGTTTTATTGAGGCCCATGGCACATCAACCGTCATTGGTGATCAGGTGGAACTTGAAACCTTGAATTCAATATACAAAGATTCAGGCGCAGGTGTCAGCTCAATCAAATCCCAGATCGGGCATCTTTTGGGGTGTGCAGGTTCTGCCGGGCTTTTAAAGGCACTTTTGGCCGTACAAAAAGGAGAACTGCCCCCTAATGGCCAGTATGAAACATTGTCTAAAAATCATGATCTTGACGCATCTTCCTTGTTTATTGTTAAGGATACCCGGGACTGGGTATCAGAGAACAAATCGAGAAAAGCCGCAGTGTCCTCATACGGATTCGGCGGTATTAATTATCATATGGTTGTGGAGCAGATGACGGATCAATACACCCTCTTGCCCCGGGATATTTTTTGTGATCCATCCTATGACTATAATGATGACAGAATCGTTGTGGCAGGGCTCGGGGTCTTTCTGCCCGGTGCCAAAAATACACAAGAGTTCTGGAAAGTACTTAAATCAGGCAAACCACAGCTGTCTGATATTCCTAAAGAACATTTTGATAACGATGCCTATTCAAGTCTTGATAAAACTTCATTTTACCGGTTGCCCAAGGTCACGGCCGGGGTGGTGAAGGACCATAAATTTAATAACCTGAAGTACAGAATGCCTCCCATGATGGTGAAATCCATTGAGCGGGGACAGATTTTCGGTTTGGAAGCAGCAAATGAGGCTCTTGAAAGTTCAGGCCTTTTAGAGCAGCTTAGTGCTGCCAATAAGGTGGGTGTTATTTTAGGAACCATTGCCGGAGAGCGCCAAAGCAAGAATATTGTCCGGGTGAGAAAACAATTGCTGGGCAATGCTCTTAAAAATGCAAAAGGCATTGATAAAGACAAAAGCGAAAAGTTGTCATTGGCCTTTGTGGATGCCATCCGTGCTGCGATTCCGGAAAACAATGAAGATACAACGCCAGGATTGCTGTCAAATATTATTTCCGGTCGAATTGCCAATTATTTTGGATTGAACGGTGCCAATTATGTGATTGATGCCTCCTGTGCATCTGCATTTATCGCCATGAAAAATGCAGCCAGGAATTTGAAACAAAAAGATCTGGATTTTGTTCTGGCCGGTGGCGTAGACACCAATCTTTATCCTGCGGTTCTCATGGCGTTCAAACGCCTGGGGCTTTTGTCGGAAAGTGAATGCAATTTCTTTGACTCCCGTGCTGACGGGTATGTCATGGGTGAGGGTGCCGCCATTCACATTATGACCACATACAAAAAAGCCAAAGAATACAACCTTGAAATTTTAGGTGAAATAAATGATTGTGCCGTTCGATCAAGCGTTCCTGATCACTTGCTGGCACCATCGGAACAGACTTTTGTGGATACCATAAATGAAACATATCATAACAGCGGTATCAGAAAATCCGATATCAACCATCTGGACCTGTTTGCCTTTTCAAATATTTTCGGGGATATTGTTGAGAAACAGGTGATTGAACAATGTTTTGATCACCCCATGCACTGCGGTAATGTAAAGGCCCAGTTCGGATACTTCAAAGCGGCCAACCCGGCAGTTGCCATGGCCAAATTGATGCTCATGAATCAAAAAGGCAAATGCCTGCCGGATTTTAATTATGATCCCGAGCATTCCATATTAAATGATTGTAAAATTTTGAAACCCGCACAACAGATGGTGGCAAGATCCCAGGGCCAGCCGTTTAGATTTGCTGCCAATGTCAATGGGATCGGTGGCAACCATTGCCATATGATCATGAGTACCTTGCCAACATACCTGCAAAGAGAAGAGCAACCTGTGATTGAAACCGAATTTAAGGCCGCAGTGCCTAATGATAATATTGTATTGGTTGATCATGCTTACTCGGCAGATGCTAAAGGCAATAAGCTGCGGATGGTCGCATTGCTTTCCGGTCAGGGCGCACAGAGAAATCATATGATGAAAGATCTGTTTAAAAAAGATGCCCATATCCGTGAAACCATGGAGAAGGGTGAGAAAATCTTTGTGGAACAACGCGGATATTCCCTTTTGGACATGATGTTCAGTAACGATGATGCCATCAACTCTACCCAGAATACTCAAGCTGCGGTTTTTCTTTCCTCTGCCGCAGTTTACAGTCGATTGGCTCAAGAAGGATTTTCTCCGGACTATTTTATCGGGCACAGTGTGGGCGAATACACTGCGCTTTTCTGTAGCGGTATGCTTGGGCTTGATGATGCCATGCGCCTGATCATTAAACGATCCGATCTTATGTACGAGGCAACCTTGAGTGTGCCCGGCAAGATCATGGTGGTTTTTAAAAATGAGAAAGATACAGACCATCTGATTCGAAAATCTTTTGTGTCTGATATCTATATTACCAATAAAAACAGTGAGAAACAGACCGCTGTGTCCGGAAAGGCAGAAGAGATTGAAAAGTTCTGTGCCTTTCTAACCCAGCAGGATGTATTCTATAAAAAATTGAACCTGACCGGTGCATTTCATACTCCGCTGCTCAAAGACGCATCAGATCAGCTCAGAGCATATCTGGATACACTTACGTTTAATGAGGCGCACTTTGGAAGGATTATTTCCAATACCAATGCCAAACCCTATCCGGAGCGAGCCGAAGAGGTGAAAGACCTTCTGGCAAAACAGATTATTTCTCCGGTTGAGTTTATTAAATCCATAGAGAATGTTTATCTGTCCGGCAAGACGCATTTTATTGAGATCGGACCCTCAAGGTTGCTGGTGAATCTGTTAAAGAATATCAATATCGGAGAATATGGAACTGCGGTGTCCGTTGATGAAAAACCGGGTGAAATTAAATCCTTTGAAGCCTGCCGCAAATATCTTTCAGGCTGCAGCAGTATTTTTGAAACCAGGGTTCAACGTCCTGTGACACAGGCAATAGTCCTGCAACAAGAAGAACCACTGCCCCTTAAAATGTCCGAGGATTTTGATTCCTTTAAGGAGAACAATCAGGAGCTGATCGATCAGATTTTGTTCAAGGAATATCAAAGGCAGAAAAGAGAATCCGCCATTGACGCCATTGAACGATATGATTTTAACACCAACAAAATTCTCATATCCGGTGTGTCGGTCGGACTGCCGGGAAAAGCAAGAAAGGTGTTTGCAACCGATAACTTTGATGCCATTTTAAATGGTAAGAACTTTATTGAGTCCTTGAGCGTTGAAGCGCAGGAACGCTTTATCGATAAAAATATAACCAAATTATATAAACAACCCGATGGCAACGCCCGGTTTGTCCAGATCACCAAGACCGAAGATGTCATCCATCTGGCAGGCCAACTGGGGTATTTTGATCTCAATGATGAATACGGGATCAAGGAACAATACGATATTGCCATGGCCATCAGTATCGCAGCAGGCATTGAAGCATTAAAGGATGCCAATATTCCCCTTGTGATGCAGTATAAAAAGATTAAAAACGGTACGGCCCTGATTCCGGACGGATTTGCACTTCCACAAGAGATGCAGGAAGAAACCGGAGTTATCATAACCTCCCTGTGGCCCAATGGTGAGACGCTCATGGATGAGCTTGAAAAATATTTTTATGAGAAAATGTTCCTCAAACCTTATGAGGAGTTCGAGAAGATCTACTATTATCTCATGGAAAAGATAAAAGACATTAATATTAAGGAAGAACTGACCGAGTGGTTCTTTAAGGCAAAATCAAGAAAACGGCCTGATTTTGAGACCTATAAGTTTGACCGTGACTTTCTGGCCAATGCCTGTCCTTTAGGATCGGCGCATCTGGCTCAGATTGTTAAGGCCAAGGGACCCAATACCCTTGTTTCTTCGGCCTGTGCATCCACGACGCTTGCCATTGGTATTGCAGAAGACTGGATCCGTGTGGGGCGCTGTAAGAGAGTTCTGGTGGTCGGGGGCGAAAATGCCACGTCACCCAAGCAGGCCGAATGGATTGGAACGGGCTTTCTGGCACTGGGTGCTGCGACCATTAAAAAAAGAGTATCCCATGCTGCCAAACCCTTTGAGGAGGATCGGAATGGCACCATTCTGGGCTCCGGTGCAGTCGGCCTTGTTGTAGAGGCGGAAGGATGTGCTAAAAAACGCGGTATGAACGGTCAGTGCGAGATTTTAGGAACCCATATCGCCAACTCTGCATTCCACACTTACAATATTGATGTTCCCCATATGTCCAGTGAAATGAAAAAATTCATCTCAAAAGTAGAAAAACAAAATAATCTTAAAAAGCAGGATTATGCAGATAAACTCTTGTTTATGTCCCATGAGACCTATACACCGGCAAGGGGGGGGAGCGCTGATGCTGAAGTCACAGCGCTTGAAACAGCCTTCCCGGATCATTTAAGCCATATCTGCATCTCCAACACCAAAGGATTTACAGGGCATACGCTTGGCGCAGCCATTGAGGATGTCGTACTTGTCAAAGCACTTCAAAAAAGAAAAGCTCCACCCATTGCCAATCTGAAGAAAATCCCCGAGCATTTCAGAAAATTGAATTTCTCAGGACAGGATAACATTAATTGTGAATATGGTCTGCACCTGGCAGCAGGATTTGGGTCCCACTTTGCGTTTATGTTTGTAAAACGTGTGGAAGAAAATCCTGTAGAGGGCAATGAACGCTATCATGCCTGGTTGCAGCAGGTCACGGGTTCACAAAACCCTGAACTCAAGTTGATAGATAACACTCTTTGTGCCGTTGCCGGTGGTGAAGCACTGCCGACAATGGTAAAACAACCTGGCAAAATAGGGATGCCGAAACAAAAACCATTAACACCGGCTGTTCCGCCAATGCCTGCGGTACCTGTTGTTGCACAAACTTCGGTAAAGGTTGAACCTGCTGTATCACCTGTGATCGGGAAACCTGTGCCCGCTACTGCGGTGGCACCGGATGGGTCTTTGCCCCTTGATGTTGTCAAAAACATTATTGCAGAACAAACCGGCTACACCACGGATATGCTGGAAGATGATCTGGACCTTGAAGCCGATCTTGGTATTGATACGGTAAAGCAAGTGGAAATCTTTGGTAATATAGCCTCTCATTTTGAGTTTGCCGTACCCGATGATTTAAAGCTTCGGGATTTAAATACCATTGCCAGGCTGGCGGAATATATAGAAAATAAAGTTGAGATACCGGCGACAGCTCAAGCAGTGACGGAGGTTGCCGCACAACAGCATGCAGCACCAGCATCTTCCAAAGCGGTTCCCTCCAATGCATTGGCCATGATCAAGGATGTGATCGCCGAGCAGACCGGGTATACTTCGGATATGCTGGAAGATGATCTTGATCTTGAGGCAGATCTTGGAATTGATACTGTAAAACAGGTGGAAATATTTGGTAAAATTGCTTCTACCTTTGGTTTTTCCGTGCCGGATGATTTAAAACTTCGGGACCTGAACACCATTGAAAGACTGGGGGATTATATCCACCGGCGTTTGGGCACGGATGCTTTTGCTGCTTCAAAAACAGCCACAGTTGATACAGGTCTCCTGGAGACTGTCCAGGCAGAAGTTATCCCATCGCCTGCCGCATACTCCGGCGCACAGGACCCTGGCAACGTTCTTGAGACCATCAAAAATGTGATTGCAGAACAGACCGGATATACAACAGACATGCTGGATAATGAACTTGACCTTGAAGCCGATCTGGGAATTGACACCGTAAAACAGGTGGAAATATTTGGTAAGGTATCATCCAGTTTTGGATTGTCCGTGCCGGATGACCTGAAATTGCGGGATTTAAACACCATTGCCAGATTGGGCGAGTATATCCAATCACAGACGGATGAGTCAGCTGCACCGGCAAGTGAGCCTGCACCAGCGTCGATTGAATCACAAGCGCCTGCTGAATCAGAACCCCGGGCAGTCTCAACCGATGTCCGTGCAGCAGTAAAAGAAGTCATCGCGGCCCAGACCGGTTATACAACAGATATGCTGGAAGATGATTTGGATCTTGAAGCCGATCTTGGGATTGATACTGTAAAACAGGTTGAAATTTTCGGTAAGGTATCCTCCAGATTCGGATTATCCGTGCCTGATGATTTAAAACTTCGGGACTTAAATACCATTGCCAAACTGTCTGAGTATATTAAGGCCCAGGCAGCATCCGCAGCACCACATGCAGCAGAACAAGCAGTGGGCCGGGTTGATGATAAACCCGCCACTGTAATTGAAACGAGTCCGGTAAGTGTTTTGGATCAATTCCCTGACCCAGCCTCGCCCATCAAGCGTCTGCTTGTGGGAACAAGAGAGTCTGAGATCCCTGCAAAAACCAAAAGAGATTTTAAAGGTAAAACCCTGATTGTTTCTCTGGATAACCATGGTTTTGCAAAACAACTCATTTCAAAGATCAAAAAGAAAAAGGGCAAGGTCATTACCATTGGTGACAAGGGCGCAGATTTCAAAATGGATCTCACCAATGTAAAAGTGGTTGAAAAACAGGTGGAAGAGTTCAAGCAGAAATACCCTGAAATCGATGGCTTTATTCATCTGGCCCCACTTGATTATTATTTTGATAAAAATCAGGAAAATTCAGATAGTGATAACGCATTGGGAACATCAATTAAATCGGTATTTGCCCTGCTCAAGGGATTGTTTGAGATGCTGGACAAGAAAGATACCTATGTCGGTACCATTTCTTTTGATTCGGTTGTCTTTCCTTATATGGAAGATTGCGGACCGATTCATCCCATGTTCGGCGGTCTTTCCGGACTACTGAAAACAGCCAATAAGGAATTGGTAAATACAATGGTGAAGGTGGTTGATTTCTCTTATAAACAACCCAAAAAGAGTATTGGGCGGATTTGTGATGTGTTCCTCAATGAACTGCTCAGCGATGATACCCGGGTCGAGGTGGGATACAGGGGGAAAAAACGACATGTCTTAACCATGGTGCCGTCCATTGCAGATAAGACCCAGCCGATCATTTCACAGGGGGATACCATGATGGTCACAGGTGGTGCCGGTGGTATCACCTATGAGATCATTAAAAAGGTGGTTGAAAAGTATAAGGTCAACCTGGTGATTCTGGATATCAACGATATTTACAGCACAGATTCCAAGTACCTGGATAAAACATCCACGCAACCCGAGTTGATGGGGATGCTCAGACAGGATATGCCCGGGGTGAAACCGGTTGAAATAAAAAGGGCCCTGGATCGGTTGATGCGGGTGAGGATGTCTGTTGAGAATATTGAATATCTTCAGTCCCAGGGCGTCACCGTTGAATACAATTGTGTGGATGTGACTGATTTTGCTGCGGTGAAAGCCGCAGTTGATAAATATGATAAAATCGATGGTATTTTTCATGCTGCAGGCATGGAGATGAGCCAGTTCATCGCTAAAAAGGAACTCTGGTCATTTGAACTTGTGGTGGATGTTAAAGTCAAGGGGATGCGAAATCTGCTCAAGGCCTTTGAAGGCAGATCCTATAATTACTTTTTCACCTTTTCTTCAGTGACCGCCCGGTTCGGTAATGAGGGCCAGGTGGATTATACGGCTGCCAATGATTTCCTTGGTAAAATGCTTTTTTGCCAGAGACAACAACATCCGGACAGAATGTACAAGGTTTATGCCTGGACAGCCTGGGGCGGAGTGGGAATGGCCACTAACCCCACAGTTAAAAAAGTACTTGAGGAAAGAGGCATTCAGTTTCTGCCAATGGAACAGGGTGTTAAGTTCTTTATGGCTGATCTTTTGGATAAGAGCGAATCTGAAATGGTGTTCTCCGGCCTGGATTACTCCTTTGACAGAGACGGCCTTTTGGGTGATCCTTCAGATGCAAAATTTCCTTTCCTGGATACACCGGTTGAAAAGACCGATACTAGTGGCACCTATTCAAGGGTATTGGATATTGACCGTGATGTCTTCCTGCATGACCATACAATGGGGGATGTACCGCTCTTTTTAGGATCCACGGGAATAGAAACCATGGCCCAGATGGCAAGCAGCCTTGAGGGCGATAATGGTCAATTGGTTGAATTAACCGATTTTCAGATACCCTATGGCATCAAGTTGCTGAAGGGACGTCCAAAAGAATTGCTGATCTCGGGAGAAAAAAAGGATAACGGATGGTACAGCTGTGATATCTCCTCGCAATTTAAAAATCCAAAAGGCGTTGCAATGGGAGATCCAAAACTGCATTATCAAGGCAGTTATCGCTTTGATGAAAAACCGTTAAAGGCCGTGAAAATTGCGCTGCCCGATTTTAGCCCGATATCATTTGAAGGTGAACTTGAAAAACTGGTTTATAATCCGAAACGCCTGTTTATGTTCGGTCTTTTCGGCACCATTATTGACATCAATTCGTTTGACGGCACAACCCTGATTACCACGGTGTCTGATATCAGTGACAAGCAATTTTTTAAAGGGGTTAAAGATCCCAACTTTGTTGCTGCCCCGGTTCTTGTGGATGCCATGTTCCAGACCGGCGGTCTGCTGGAGTTTTTTACGACATCAAGAACGGTTCTGCCCTATAAGATCAACGCCATGAAATTTTACAGGGATGTTGAGCGACATGTGAAATACTATTGCATCACCGAAAAAATAGATTCCGGTGAGGAAACCAATACTTATAATCTCAAGCTTGTTGATACAAAGGGAAATCTCTATATAGAGGTGGAAAGCTTTCAGATGGTAAAATTGAATCAGCTTGATCCGGAGGATCGGATTGCAGACGGTGTTGAGTTCTCTGTTTCAAAACAAACAGCAGATACATCCACTTAATTATTAGCTTTAGCCATCTGGAGCTTCGAATGGACTTTTTACGAGTCCATCATAGTTGGACATTCATGAATCCTATTGTTTTGATTTTTCTTTCTTTTCCGCTTCTTTTAATGCCTGTTCCTCAATCGCGGCAGCCCCGGCTGCCGCTCCGGCGTGCATCATATTTTGCCGGCTGTTTTTTTCCCCACCCTCGGTTGAAAGGGATGGGTCCCCGGGCATATATACAGTGACATTTTTGTGGGCAAATTCAATACCTTCGTTTTTAAATTCTTCCTGAAGAAGGCGATAGACTTCTTTTCTAATGGCAAATTGGTCCCCGGGTATGGTTTTATATTTTACCCGCATGATCATGGCTGAGTCATCTAACTGGCGAACTCCCTGTGATTTTATTTTGCCAAGCAGCTTAGGCCCCAACTTCTCATTGGCTAGGATTGCTTTATATACCTTTTTTTTGATTAATTTTCTAACTTTCTCCACATCTGTGTCGTAACGCACCCTGAAATCAAGCTTTGTGATGATGTAATCCCGGCTGTAATTGGTAACCGTAGAAATATCCCCAAAAGGGATAGTATTTACCATTCCCCTTGGATGGCGCAGTTTCAATGATCGTATGGAAATTTTTTCAACCATGCCTTTTGAACTGCCGATGGAAATGAAATCACCAATTCTGAACGCATCATCTATTAGGAAAAATATACCTGAAATAATATCTTTGACCAATGTCTGGGCTCCAAAACCAATAGCCAGTCCTACAACCCCGGCACCTGCAATCAAGGGCCCGATATTGATACCCAGAGACGAAAGTATGATCATAACAGCGATACATAAAATAAATATCAGTAAAAATTTTTGTAAGAGCAATAGCAGGGTTCCAATGCGTGAGCCTCCGGCGCTGCCCTCTTCCATTTCATCATCATCATCCGGCATTTCTTCCTTGAGTTTGCGCTGTATCGCAGTGTTTGAAAATTCCCACAGCACATAGCAAAGCAGCACGACAATGAGGATATTGAATACAGCTTTTGCCACGGCTTTGCCAACCGATAGTTCAATACCCCAGATATTGAGTGTCCAG
>JAKIUJ010000320.1 GCA_021647625.1 Desulfobacula sp. | reverse complement strand
TCATAGGCCATAAGATATTTCCTTTATTTAAACTTGCAGTACCAGGAATTTGCATTGATATCAGCCATGGAAATTACCAGATTCCCGCCATTGATTTCCCGGGCCAGAGGTGCGGGATTACAGCCGCCCTTAACCTCGTTAATCCGGTCTGTTGCAAATTTTCTTCCGCAGTTGGTGCAGACCATGAAATCTCCTTGCTGAACATAGCCCTTACCGGATCTATAACAGACATCGCAGGAATCTATGGCTGCCCGGATAATACCATCACTGCTTTTCACCACAAAAAAATCGACTCTCACACCATCATCTGCAATAACTTTAAAATAATGGGCCTGCCCATCATCCACTTTATCGACCTTGATGGTTACATGACCATCTCTGGGTTTGAGCTTTTTAAATTTTCCGCCAAAAAATGCATGTGCTGATGTAACCATCAAAATTATTGCCAGGACAACCACAAGTATTGATGCTCGCTGTTGAATGTTTTTCATAATAATTATTCCTTAGTTTTTTTTATATGAAAGAGCTGTGCAGATCTGTTTTGCTCTTTCAAGTTTTGTTGTGCGCATTTTCCTGGTAAAAGGGAGAAAAGCTGCGCATGGCCGTTATATAAATTTTCAGTTTTTTGTACTGGACTGATTTGTTTTATTTAACTTATTTAATTCACTTGGCGGGGGAAGCGTACTGCATGATGCGTTTGTGGACAGCACATTGCTTTTTTGCCCGGCAGCAGGTCTTGTGCCGCAACCACTCCCATAATGAGTAACCGAACGTTTGGATTGCATATATGCAAAGGATTCTTTTTCACTAATATTTTCCACTGATTCAAACTTGCCGGAATAACCCATTTCAATCAATAATTGAGAAATTTTTTCGGCTGTCAACGGTGCTTGAAAATCTACGGCAATCAGTTTACGAAACAGATTGGCCCCCATTCCGGAGTATCCTTCAAGATCAACCAACTTTGAATTAATGGTGGAAAAACAACCCCCACGGTTTAATGTGTTTATTTTTATGACGGCCCGGTTCAAATTTGTTTCCGCAGGTTGTCCTGCCAGCCCCACACCTGCCCCCGGCCCCGACATCAACAAAATTGCCAATCCAATCATTAATATTCCTTTCACAATTGCCTCCACTTTAATAACTAGTGCCTGACCGAAAACCCGTGCCTGGACGAAAAGTTGCCCATCTGCAAAGCGCAAAAAATCAGGTGTTTTGACAAAACATGAAATACTGTGCCGGCTTACGGTGTTATTTTATATAAATTCCAATAACAAAAACACTTATAAGACAATGTTTAATATCAAGATCCATGCCAACGGCTTTTTTTTAAGCGTATCAAAGCGAACCCCTTAAAAACATGGACAAATCAAGGCATAGTAAATAAAAGAAGCCGTGGAGACAATGAAGAAATTGAAGAGTATTGTACATCAGCGTGTAGAATATCCTACACTTTTACAAATTATATTTCTCAAGACGGTATAAAAGAACATGCCGTGGAATTTTTAAAAGCCTTGCGGCCCGGGAACGATTCTGATCCGCTTTTTCAAGTGCTTTGATGATATAGGCTTTTTCAACTGATTCAAGGGCGATTCCCTCATCAGGAATAGTAATCGACAGCGGATCTTTATCGTTTTTGGGTGCAATCAATTGAAGGTCCCCGGGCTCAATCACAGATTTTGTTCTAAGAATCGTACACCGCTCTATAATATTCTGCATTTCCCTGATATTACCCGGCCAGGAATAGCCCTTTAACACCTCAAATGATGCTTTTGAAAATGAAACATCTCCGGGAGCATCAAATTTCTTTAAAAAATGCCCCACAAGCGCGGGGATATCTTCTATTCTCTCCCGCAGGGGAGGGATATAAAGAGGAATGACACTAAGGCGGTAATAAAGGTCCTCACGAAAGGCACCTAAAGCAATCTGTTCGGAAAGATTCTTATTGGTGGCGGCAACAATCCTGATATTCACTGATTTTACTTTTTCCGACCCCACGGACTGAACCTGTTTTTCCTGAATGGCCCTTAACAATTTCACCTGGACATCCGTGGTGAGTTCCCCGATTTCATCTAAAAACAGCGTCCCCCCGGATGCTGTTTTAAAATACCCTTTTCGATCTTTAATCGCACCGGTAAACGCACCCTTTACATGACCAAACAATTCGCTTTCGACTAAACCTGCCGGAATGGCGGCGCAATTCACGGCCACCATGGGACCATTGCTCCGGGGACTGTTCTGATGAATCAGGCGGGCCAACACTTCTTTCCCCGTACCGGACTCACCGGAGATTAAAACCGTGGCATCGCTGTTGGCGGCACGGGATGCAGTTTCCAGCAGCTCTTTCATCACAGAACTGGCAGAAACAATTCCTTTTGTACCGGTTAATCGATTAATTTCATTTGATAATAACTTTGTTTTAGACCTCAACCCCCGGAGTTCCAGGGCTTTTTTACACGACAAAATCAGGGTATCCCGGTCAAAGGGTTTGGTGATAAAATTAAATGCGCCTTTGTGCATGGCCTGGACAGCCATCTCTATTGAGCCGAATGCCGTCATGACAATGACCGGTATATCCGGTGACTGCTCTTTGATCCGGCTTAGGATATCAAGCCCGTTCATATCCACTAATTTTACGTAGGTTACGACCAGATCAGGAGGATGGGTATCAAAACAT
>JAKIUJ010000098.1 GCA_021647625.1 Desulfobacula sp. | reverse complement strand
CGTTAAATCAGGACGGATTTGAATGCTTTATTTTCGAAAGCATAAAACTCAAGATAATGCCGAGAATGGCAACACTTCCCAAAAGCCAGGCACCGGATGACCATGTGCCTGTGTAGGATACCAGGAATGCCAGAATCGGTGGTCCCAAAACCTGACCCGATTGCCCGCCCTGAATGACCAGTCCATTTGTGGTGCCGATCAGTCGTTTTGAGGGAGCATATAAAGGCACACCTCCAAGGATGGATGCCGGTATCAATCCTCCAAAAATACTAAAGACAATACATCCTGCATAATTAATTGCAAAACTTGGGGTGTCTGAATAGATAGCAATGGCGCAGCTACCCATAATAAAACTTGCAAAAGCGATCAGTTTCCATCTACGGACCCCCATGTTTAACAGTCTTCCTCCGGCAAGATTGCCAAAAATATTAACCGCAACCATCACGGCTGTCAAAAGCGAGGCAAGGGATTTTGAAAACCCGAATTTTTCAATCATCAGGGTGGGTAAAAATCCCATAACACAGAGCCATTGCAGTGAATATGTAATAAAAATAAAGGCCAGTAAAAAAGGTCCGGCACTGGTTGTTGTTCGAAAAATATCTTTGAACATTTTACGGGGTTCAATCTTTGTGGATTTGTTATTAGTAAATTTAATGTCTTTGGTTTTTTTAAAGAGAATGACTGCAAAAACCGCCAGTATGAATGCATTCAACTGCCATAGCCCTCTCCAGGTGGAAAACGTAAGGATCATGGGTACAAAAACCATCATCAGAGCAGCACCGGCAGGTAAATAACAGCTCCACACAGAAAGGGCAACTTTCATGTCTTTTGATTGCACCAGCTTAAAAATTAGGGTCGGGGTACTGATAATAACGGATAAAAACCCGGCACCTTCAAGAAATCGAGCACCGAGAAGACCATAAAATGACAGGGCATAAGACCCCAGTATACAGCCTGCTATTTGAAGAACAAACCCGGTTAGCATTAAACGGCGGTGGCCAATGGTATCGGCAATGATACCGGTGCAGGTGCCAAGCAGGAGTCCTGTGAAATTAAAAACAGACAGAATCCAGCCGGCATGGAAAAGGCTGACACCAAGATCGGATCTTATATCGGACAAGACAGGAGGAACCTTACCCACCTGGAAAGCAGATAAAATTCCCGCCCCAAATAAAATAAATACAAGTGCCCAGGGTGTTTTGTTTTGATCCGTTTTCATTATGCTTCATCCAAACACTGAGTTTTCGGTTAGCCACAAAGTTTATACGTTTCTCTAACAGGTTTGATGAAAACAAAAAAGGAAAAGATAGTATTCCTTGTGTTGGTTTGAATATACCTGATTGATTTTTGGATATCAAAGATAGGTTTTAATTGATTCGGTGAATAAATTTTTCTATATTGTTTGGGAAATTATAGATAAATCAAATGAAAGCAGCAAAAGGATATGGCAAAATCAATTTTTCAAAATATAAAACAGATTGTTCCCCATAGAAGCCCTATGCTTATGATAGATAGTTACCAGAAAATAGATAGCGATACGGCATATTCTGTAAAGCATTTTACCCAAGATAGCTATGGTTGTGAAAATGGATTTGTTATCGATAGTATGTTGATTGAAAGTGTTGCTCAAACAGTTGCGGCTCATTATGGGTATAAAGCATTGGAGAAAAATCAAAGTGATCCTGATCCGGGGATGTTGACCAACGTGGACACATTCGTTTTTCATGAAAAGGTAAAGGATACATCAAAAATTGAAATTCGTATTTCAAAAACAAATAAAGTAGGTGCCTTTAAGCTATTCAGAGGAGAAATTTATGTGAAAAAGAAATTGGTGGCAAAAGGTCATATTAAAGTTTTTAATCCGACAGGGCAAAATAAGGGTGAATATACTGATGCGATTTAGAACTTTTTGCATTATGTTTGTATTGGGTTGTGCAGCCCTGCTGATTTTTATACCGGTATCTGTAATAGCGACAGAGATCAATTCTATCCCTGCTGATCGATTAAATCTGCTTTTAGAGAATATTGAAAATAATTTTTCTAAAATTAAAACCTTAAAGACGATGCTGATACAGGAAAAAAGTATTCCTGTCTTTTCAGAGAAAATATTTTCCAAAGGGTTTTGCATATTTAAGTCACCAGACAAATTGAGACTTGAATTCACTCAACCGTTCAAGTCGTCCTTGATCGTTAATGGCAATCATATTTCCCAATATGAATTTTTTGATGGCACCTGGCAAAAACTTTCCACAGGGAATAAGGAAATACTGTTAATGATCATGGGAAATATCACTTCCTGGCTAAAAGGCAAATTCAAGGATCCGAAACTTTACAAAATCAGTGCATTTGAAAATGAAAAGATGACTATTGTACTCACACCGAAAGCCGATGAATTTAAAAAATTTATCACCTCCTTTGAGTTAGGATTAAACAATAAACTGGATGGTCTGGAATATATTATCATTAATGAAACTAAAAATGCAGTTACAAAAATACAATTTTACAATGATCAAGTGAATACAAAAATTTCAGATACCATTTTTCAAGGGACAAAAAACGGGCCAACCAAGGTTTCTCAATGGTAAACTGCCAATTTTTCAGGCCCTGTAAAAAAGTGATGGTTTGTCTTTTTTGCTGTATTGTCTTTTTTGTCTCAAATTCTGGTTGCAGCGTTAAGGGTGACCATTATCAGGAAATAACTCATCAAAAGCAAAAAAAGGATATCCTCAATACTGTTGCCGACCTCTATCCGGATCAATTTAAGGCAATGCACCGAGTCATTCTCACCCTTTCAGGAAAAGATTATGTGTTGAACGGATATTTGTCTGTTAACAGGCTGAACCGGGAGCTTAAGCTGATTGCTCAAAATGATCTTGGCGGAATTGTATTTGATGTTCATTATATCGAAAATATAAAAAATAAAATTCATAACAATATACGTTTGATTAAAAATGAATGGCTGGAGAAATCATTGTTAAGGGATCTTAAAACATTATATCTATTGGAACCCCATTTGTCTGACACGGTGTTTGCAGATCGCCGGGGCCGTTTTATTTTATCTCGAAAAGAAGGGCTTGTAACAAAAAAAATGATTTTCAGGCCAATTAAAAAACAAGCTCAATATCGGTTGCGTGAAATCATACATTTAAAAAATGGGAAACGGATTTACTTTATAAACTTTGAATATGGAAAACAAGGAGAAAACTCCTATCCTGAATTTATTTTTATCAAAGATACAAGAATGCGATACAGTTTAAAAATTTATGTACAATACTTTATGTTATAGCCAGGGTAAACGCATGTACACTTGGCATGAATTTTAATCTTCAGGTACTTATGCAAAACGATAATTTCATTTGCGTTTACCTTCAAACAATAACCACCTGAAATCATTAATATGGAAAAGTTACATGCGTTAGCCTTGATGTTATAGCGATTGTTAAAATAATGAAAAAAGCGGGTATTAAATGAATTGCTGTCAGGATCTTAAAAATTCGGAATTATCAATTTTAAAAGAAAATGATCATCGAATTGTTGCCACCTTTTTGTTTAAAAAAGGGCTTGAGCTTTTTAAAGGACATTTTCCCAAGAATCCAATTTTACCAGGTGTCTTTCAGATTGAAATGGTAAAATATGTATTGGAAAAGTCCCATGGGACATCTTTGTCGATAGGTTCAGTCAAAAAGACAAAATTTTCTAACTTGATCTGTCCTGATACGGTAATAACGATTGAAATTACAATAAATAGAATTGAAAAAGCTCTCTTCGATGTTAAAGCCATTGTGAGGGCAGGGGATGTGATTGCAGGAAAAACAAACCTGATCCTTGTTCAAAAAATGACAGAATAAAAAAACGGGTTATTGCTTTTTTTTTAACAAACCATCAATGATTTGATAAACATCGTCTAATGTTCGGATTGCCCTGGCGTCTTCTTCTTCGATTCTAACGCCAAGTTCTTTGTCAACCATTACGATCAGGTCAACAGCATCAAGACTGTCAAGACCGATATCTTCATATAACAATGCTTTGGGTTTTAAAAGTGCAGCATCAATTTCAAATTCTTCTTCTAATACCTGATTTACAACCTTAATTATTTTTCCATTAAAAAACAACTCTCCCGGTAAAAATCCAGAGTAAAATTTTATCCAAATTCGTTTAAAAAAATTGACCAAACATAAAGGCAATAGAATTTTGTCCTCTATTGGATGAACCAATACCGCCATTAGATATGTGATGCATTCTTAATGTGGCAAATCTATTGGTGTCTGCTTTCCGCTTGAATTCGATACCAATCCCGGCTTGCGGGTTGAAATTAAAGCGGTAATCCTGGCCTCTTACGCTATAATCTGTGTAAATAACACCTATGCCTGCTTCGATGTATGGTTTAATACGATCCAATTCAAATCGGTTCAGATATAGCAATGCCAGAATATTTGCATTGGCAATCATCTTTACAGTCTTATCATCAAGGCTGGCAGCTCCTAAAGAGCCTTCTACTTTGAATCTCAGGCTTTCAGGCGCTTTATGTTTCCAGACCCTCTCGTAGTCATAAAGTCTGAACATGGATACCTGTAAAAACAAGGTGTTGTGAGATGGGTCATATGTATAGCCTGAGTTTAAAGAAAATCCCGATTCAGTGGGGATATATCCTTCGTTGTCTTGGGCAAGCAGGCTGACAGGGAAACAAAAAAAAATTACCAGGACTGTCATTGCCCGATACATCAAAATGATTTTTGAAAGTAATCTGAATTTTTATCATATAATTTGTAATATCCCACTGCCAATAGCAAAGGCAATATTTTTTTCATATCCATTCTCCTGCTGTGCATAATTTGAAGGTAATATAAAATTAGTTATTATTTGATCCGTCCAAACAGTCTGTATCTCATTTTTTTAAAATTAACAAAATTGATTCCTACTTACTCAACCACTAAGGGTTAGTCAATTGTAAAGATTCGTTTTATCATTGTTCAAATAAATTTATTCTAATATCGGGTCGATGATCATTTTTCCATACTCCCCGCCCTGACCGATTTTTATATAGCATGTTTTTTGTAAAAATTTTGTTGCAAACATGACATCCAAACCACTATCTGTTGGTGAAAACAAGTGTTCCCTAACGAGTGTTTTATTATGCCTTTTCAAAAAAGATATAAATTTGTCATTACAGATAGAGGTGGATGAAGGTGATAAAAGCAATAAAGTCTCCTGGGGGATATTCAAGTCATCCCGTTCATAATTTCCAATGCGTATCTTTTCAAAATATCCATACTTTGCATTTTTTAGCTCACATGTAAGCATAAAAAAGGTGGCACTTTCTCCAAAAGAATAGTTTTGTGAGTTTTTTGTGCTTGAAAACGTATCAATGCAATATCCTAAAACATCGCAAAAGGCTTCTGACGTGCCGAGCAATACGGCATTTACTTTTCCTTCTTCAAGCCATGCCGCAGCTGTTATCAATGCCGAAACAAATGACATATCAAACTGACTCACGGTAAGATTGGGCCCTGTTATACCATAACAAATTGAAAGATGGGCTGCTGCCGCATTATGCACTGAATTTGAAAAATATGTAGGAGATGCAAGCTTATCTCCTTTTTCGATATATGAATCCAGAAAATTAAAGGTTGTTTGTAATGCACCAAAACCTGTGGCAACAATTACACCTGTGTCATCTTTGCAAATCAGTCCTGGATCTGTATCTGCTATGGCTTTACCCGCTGCAAGCAGAACCATTCTTGAAAAATGATCAACCCTTCGCAGCCTTTTTTTAGGTAAAAAATCATACAGTTGAGATGTGTCAGCTATTAATCGGTTGGTGCGATTGTTTTTTCCGGATAGTGTATCCAATACGCATTTTGGGGAATCTAAACCTTCGATATAAAGTTTGGCCATGTCAGCAGGATCATCTCCCAATGGCGTTACCTCACCGATTCCTTGTATTGCGAGTCTCAGGAAATAGCCTCATTTTGTTTTGTTTTTATGAATTGGGCAAGGGTATTAACTGATTGCAGTGCAGGTCTCCCTTCTTCAATGTTCTTGATTTCAATCCCGAAATACACTTGTAATTGTACAACTAATTCGACAGCATCCAGAGAATCCAAGCCTAAACCGTCCCCAAAAAGAGGGGCATCATCATCAATTTCATCAGGAGTAATATCCTCAATTTGAAGTTCTTCAATAATCATTTCTTTTAATTTTATATTCAGTGATATAACCGTGTTGCATTTCCTGTGAAAATAGTTGTTTGTTGTATAAAAGTACTCGCTTACATGTGCTTTTTTAAAATTTTGTAATTAGTATCATTTAACCACTGGCCTATCAATCAAGATCTTGTTTTTTTTATGCGATGCCGGGATTAGAAAAATAAATTTTGCGGGCAATGCATGGTTTTAATCTTGACTTAATAAGCAGGTCTGAATAAAAGTTCATAACAATATTATAAAGGAAGATAAAATGATTCGAGCAATTTTGTTATTTGGCTTTTGTTTGTTGATTGTTTTTCCAGTCAATTTAATGGCACAGAGTGGCGGGGATAGATCGGCGGAAGTTCATAAATATATTGAAATGTTTCAATCTGAATCTGTTAAAACAAGAATTGATGCTGCAAAATATGTTTCAAGATCCGGTCTTACAGATCCAAGGCTGTTTAATTTTATCAATGATAAATTATTAAAAGAATACCAGCTTGATAGTCTGAATAGACATCATATCGATGAAATGTCCTGGCTGTGCAAAGCACTGGCAACATCAGGGTCTGATGGATATGAATCAACATTGAACCAAATTATTCAAACCACAGGCAGTATGAAATTAAAAAAATATGCCAGGCAAAGTTTGAGCCTGTTAGCTGAATATGCCCAGAGGAATAAAGTGATGAGCGATACGACAAATTCAGATCCCAACCTTTCTGCTGAATTGAACAGATATATTAAGATGCTGCGATCTGAAAAATTTACCTTAAAAAGAGATGCAGCTAAGTCAATTTACAGGGGGGGCTTTACTGAAAAAGCGCTTTTTGATGTCTTAAATGATGAATTGCTAAAATGGTATAAAACCGTATCTCAAACCAATCGGCATGAAGTTGATACCTTATCCTGGATGTGTAAGGCACTGGGATCTTCGGGCATGTCCGAATATAAATCAACCCTGACAGAAATTTATGAGAACAGCTCAAACTTGAAATTGAGAAAATATGTCAAACAAAGCCTTGAAATGCTTTAAGAATCATTGCTTATGAATAATTCGGCACGCTTTATCTCATCTCCGGTAATCACTGATTTTAGTGCACAACAGTACGCATCCCTGCAGTTTGCCGGAGATGATGAGATCACAAGAATTCAAACCGGGCTTTTTTTAAATCATTTAAATTATACTTTTGAAAATTCTGTTTTTTATCAAAATCTGTTCAGGCAAAACCGGGTTGATTTAAAGAAGATTAAAACCCTTTCAGATATTAGAGACCTGCCTTTGACAGATAAAGAACATCTTTTTTCAGCCCGGGATTTTTTGTGTGTAGATGACAGGGAGATCGTTGATGTCAGTTTAACTTCAGCAACATCAGGCTCTGTACCGACAATGATATCCCTGACATCAAATGATCTGTCAAGGCTGGCGTATAATGAAGAAATTGCTTTTGCCATGGCCGGGATAAATGATGAGGATACATTGCTTATCTGTGCCGCATTAGACCGGTGTTTTATGGCCGGGATCGCCTATTTTTTAGGGGGCGTGAAATTAAAGGCAAGGATATTGCGAAGTGGTTCCGGGAGTGCATCGTCCCACTGGGAACTGATTAAGCTTGCCGGTGCCACGGTTATTGTTGGCGTCCCCTCTTTGATGGCAAAAATAGGACAATATGCCACAGATAACAATGAACAGCCCCAAAAAGCCGGTATTAAAAAATTGATTGCGATTGGCGAGCCTACCAAAGATAAGGATTTAAATCTACTTCCGATTGCCGATGAACTGGAAACAATGTGGGATGCAAAAATATATTCCACGTATGCATCCAGTGAAATTGCAACGACCTTTTGTGAATGTTCCGCAAGAAAGGGAGGTCATTTAAGGCCTGAATTGAACATCACAGAGATCCTGGATGATAGAGGGAATCCGCTTAAAGATGGTGAGCAGGGCGAGGTTGTTGTCACTCCTTTGGGCGTAACAGGTATGCCTCTGATTAGATTCCGAACAGGAGATATCTCATATTTAATTAATGAAAAATGTTCTTGCGGGCGTACCACTAAAAGGATTGCACCCATTATTGGCAGGAAAAATCAGATGCTTAAATACAAGGGAACGACCGTATTCCCCAATGCTATTCTGGGTTGTCTTGAAGGAGATAAAAGATTTTATAACGGATTTGTTGAGGTGAAACGCTATCATGACGGAACAGATCGAATTATATTAAATATAGCTCTTGGAAGTGAAGATCAGGATATAAGCCCGGATATAAACTGGATAAGAGACGTATTAAGGGCCAAAGTAAGGGTTGTTCCGGAAATCAGAATTATTGATGGGCAAACAGCAGATAAGAAAGTATATCAATTTGATAAAAAACGAAAAAGGATGAATTTTTTCGATTTACGATAGGGGCAGGGTAAACGCATGTAAACTTGGCATGAATTTTAATTCTTTGTTTTACAGGTGCTTATGCAAAACGAGATTTTCATTTGCGTTTACCTTCAAACCGTAACTACCTGAAATTATTAATATGGAAAAGTTACATGCGTTAGCTCTGACGATAGAGGCTTTTTTTATAATATCAATTTTTAGGTTAATGGAATACCAGAAAAATATGGATACAAGACCTGTTATTGTCCTTACGGGCAACGATCTTAGCTTTCGGGATATTGTGGCTATAGGGATTGGGGATAAAAAGATCGAACTCGATGATGCTGCGCTTGAAAGGTGCAGGGCATCACGGGCATTTCTTGAAGAATCAATAAAAAACAAAAAAATAATTTATGGCGTCAATACCTCTTTTGGCCCCATGTGTAACAAAATTATTCATGACGATGAAATTGAAAAAATGCAGAATAATCTTATCGTTAGTCATGCAGCAGGCCTCGGGGCGCCCATATTGCCCTATATTGCTCTGGGAATTTTCGTGGTCCGTTTAAATACGCTTGTAAAAGGTCATTCCGGTGTCAGGGTCAGGCTTCTCAAATTGATGCGGGATATGATTAATAATGATATTGCCCCTTATATCCCTGAATGTGGCAGTGTTGGTGCCTCCGGGGATTTAATTCATCTGGCACACATGTCTCTTGCCATTATCGGAAAAGGCAGGGTGTATTTAAAACGGCAACTGGTCTGTGCCACAGAAGCCTTAGAGAAAACAGGTCTTACTCCTTTGAAACTGAGCTACAAGGAAGGCCTTGCATTGATGAACGGCACGGCTGCAATGACCGGTATTGCAGCTTTTACTTTGTTTGGTGCGAATAAACTGTTAAATATTGCCTGTGTCAATGCAGCGTTTGCAATTGAAATATTCGGCGGGATTGACGATGCATTTGATGAGGATCTTCATCAGGTCAAACCTCATCCAGGTCAGGTATCTGTTTCCGGCAGGATTAAAAAATTATATCAAGGCACTGGCAATATCACCCAAAGAGAGCAACTTCATGATCGGATCAGAAATGAGAATTCAAGTGATACCCCTGTTTTTGAAACCACAATAAATGTTCAGGATGTTTACTCCATAAGATGTACCCCCCAGATATTGGCACCTGTTAAAGAAGCGATGGATTATGCTGTCAAAACAATAGAAACCGAAGCCAATTCGACCAATGATAATCCGATAATTATTGCGGAAAAGAAAAAAATCTTACATGGGGGGAATTTTCATGGACAAAGTATCAGTTTTGCAATGGACACATTGTGTATCGCTCTATCAACCTTGTGCAATCTTTCTGAAAGAAGAATAAATAAACTTCTTGATAAAAACTTGAATGAAGGGTTGCCCGAGCATCTTATTGCAGGAGAAGCAGGGCTTGCCATGGGATTTATGGGGGCTCAATACCTTGCCACATCTTCCACGGCTGAAAATAGAAATCTGGCCAATCCCATGAGTGTAAACTCCATTTCCTGCAACGCCACAAATCAAGATGTTGTCAGTATGGGAACCGTAGCTGCCAGAAAGGCTTTCCGGCTCGTCAGCAATGCCAAGAATGTGATAACACTTGAAACATTGGCAGATTTACAGGCATTGTCTTTTAGAAACGCGGACAAGCTGGGATATGGGACATCAATTATTTATAAAATCCTTAATAAAGATTTTCAGGTATATGATAATTCTACAATTTTTCATGACAGTCTTGTAAAGTTCAGGAAACTTTTGTTTTCAAGCCAGATTTTTGACGATCTGAGCATCTATTTCAAACCAGAACCTCTTTTAAAATGACATCTCTTAAACCTGAAATACTGATTGCAATTCCCGTGTACAATCATGGAAAAAGCGTTTTTGATATAATTGAACGCTGCAAAAAGGTTCATGACAATATTCTTGTAATCAATGATGGCAGTACGGATATAACA
Organism: Desulfobacula sp.; assembly: GCA_021647625.1. GTDB lineage: Bacteria > Desulfobacterota > Desulfobacteria > Desulfobacterales > Desulfobacteraceae > Desulfobacula. The sequence continues at coordinate 4,337 of JAKIUJ010000098.1, read as the reverse complement.
CAGAATCAGACAATAGCGACCAATGTTAGATGGATACACCACAGCCGCAACAAGGGAAAGGGTGCAGCGATCCTGACAGCAGCTATGTATGCCCTAAAACACGGCATGACGCATATGGTAACCATTGATGCCGACAGTCAGCACGACCCGGATGATTTTTTATTATTCAAACAGGCCATCCATACGAATCCTGATGCATTGTTTGTTGGTAAAAGGGATTTCTCAGCTCCATCCATCCCGGGGTTGTCAAAATTTGGAAGACATTTTTCCAACTTCTGGTTCAGAGTCGAGACAGGCCAAGGTATCGGTGATGCCCAGTCCGGGTTCAGGGCCTATCCGGTATCCGTTTTTAAATATTTAACATTTTCTGAAAACCATTATTCATTTGAAGTTGAAGTGCTTGTCAAGGCTGCCTGGGCAGGTCTGTCAATTGAAGATATTGACATATCCGTCCATTATCCGTTCCAGGACAAAAGGATTTCACATTTTAAGCTTTTTAAAGACAATTTAAGGCTGACACACTTAAATACAAAACTGATGTTTCGATCATTTTTACCCATACCACATAAAAAAATTATTAAAAGCAAGATCCCTAGATTTTCAATATTTAAACCCATAGAATCGATACGACTGTTTCTTGCCCATGATCTGTCTGCTTTTCAGATCGCTATATCCGGTGCAACAGGTGTACTCCTTGGTACCTTGCCCTTGATTGCCCTGCATACGATTGTTATTTTACTGGTGAGCGGATTTTTCAGGCTAAACAAGGTAGTAGCCGTCGGCACCAGTCAGTTTTGTATGCCTCCGATTGTTCCGGCCCTTTGTATAGAGACCGGGTATTTTTTGACTCACAACGGCACTTTTTTAACAGACATTTCTTTTGAAACAATTGGCACTCAAGGACTTTTAAGAATATATGAATGGTTTTTAGGCTCTTTGATCCTCGCCCCTGTTTTGGGGGCTTTATCGTTTGTTCTGATTTATTTGCTTGCTACCTTATTATCAATTCTGGGTAAAAAATCATGACAAACAATGATGGCAGCAACTGGACCAGTAAAAGCCTTGGCTCAAAATCAGGGCATCATTTTTTTTATCTGATGGTGCGGTTGGGCGGAAGAAGGCCAGCTTACTTTTTTTTATATTTTATTGTGTTATATTATGTTGTTTTTGTCCCGTCTGTAAAAGAAAAAACAGATCCATATCTGTCAAAAAGATTTCCGGATTCCGGTTTGATAAAAAGGATTGTGGATCGATATCTTTGGGTTCTTCACTTAGGCAAAGCATTAATCGACAGGGCGATCTTTGGTATATGCGGTAAAGAATCCATCCATATCTCATTTGATAATTCCAATGATTTAAAAAAAATTAAATCCCTTAATGCAGGTTTTATAATCGTGATGTCACATGTAGGATGCTGGCAGGTGACGATGTCTGCACTTTCTGCACTTGGAAGACCTGTCAATCTTTTGATGCTCCAGGATGATCATGATATTGACAAACATTATTTTGAACATGGCAAACAAGATCAATTCTTTAATATTATAAGTCCGGAACAGTTTTTGGGTGGCACGATTGAGATGCTTAATGTTTTAAAAAATGATGAGGTACTCTGCATAATGGGAGACAGAGTTTTTAAAAATAATGAATTTTGCATTGATACTCATTTTCTTGGCAGCGATGTATTGTTCCCTTTAAGCGCTTATAAAATTGCTTCAATTGCTCAAAAACCCATTGTTGTGCTTTATTCCCAAAAAACAGGTCCCAAAAGTTACACGCTGACCATCCCTCAAATCATTCATGTGCCGGTAAAGTTAGGCAGAAAACAAGAAAATTACAGACCCTATGCTGATAAATTTGTAAGGTCTCTGGAACAATATACAAAGGAGTATCCTTACCAGTTTTTTAATTTTTATGATATGTGGAAAGACAACAAGTAATATTAGAATTGAACACTATCTAAATTTTATCTTTGAGGATAAATACCAAATTGACTTTGAAAAGCAAAAAATATGATAAATTGAATGTAAGAGGCATCGGTTGTATCTCTGCCCTAGGTTCGAACATTGACGAATGCATGATCAATATGTTTGCAGGTTTGAGAAACGCAATGTCTCCCAGCCGTTTTTCAACGGACCATACCATTGAATACCCCGTCTTCCAAATAAATGAAAATTTCAATTCACAGGGTTTGTCCAGAAATTGGGGAAATTCCGAAAATGCAAAAAATTCGGAAAATAGTAATCTGACATTAACCGCCCAATTTGCTTTGGCTGCGGTAACCCAGGCGTTGGGAGATGCAAAGATTGGTTCTAATGAGCTTAAAAACAAACGGGTTGGTGTGTGCATGGGAACCACCGTGGGGTGCGCACTGAACAATGATCAATTTTATATTGATTATAAACAGGGTAAAAAACCGGGAATGAGTGCGATCAAACGGTTTTTGAACAGCAATCCTGCGGCATCCGTTGCAAAACAATTGAACCTTACAGGTCCTGTTCAGACCGTTGTGAATGCCTGCGCATCAGGTACAGATGCGATAGGTATCGGGGCCTCATGGATAAAAATGGGATTATGCGACCTTGTTATAGCCGGCGGTACGGACGAGCTTTGCAAAGTCACCTACAATGGTTTTATTTCATTGATGATAACAGATACGGATCTTTGTAAGCCATTTGATAAAACAAGAAAGGGCCTTAATCTTGGGGAAGGTGCTGCTGCGGTTATTTTGGAAGGCGTTTCAGAATCGTCTTCTGCAGCATGCAGCCGTAAATGTTTTATTTCAGGGTATGCGTCTGCCTGTGATGCCTATCACCTGACAGCACCGGACCCTGATGGAAAGGGTTTGGAAAGAGCATTAACCCGGGCCTTGAATGAAAGTAACCTGGATATGTCTGATATCGGTTTTATCAATGCACATGGAACAGGCACAAAAGACAATGACAAGGTTGAAGACCATGTTTTGGCAAAGGTTTTACCGGGCACACCATATTTTTCAACAAAGGGGTATACGGGCCACACATTAGGCGCTTCGGGTGCAATAGAAGCTGTCTTTACAATACAACATCTTATGGATGGAAAGATACCGGGAAGTATCGGTTTTTCACAAAAAGATGATGTTGCAAAACAGACACCAGTCCAAAAGATAACCACCGTGTCAAACCGGGCCGCAATATCTCAATCGGTTGCATTTGGCGGCAATAACTCAGTATTGGTGTTCTCAAAAATATGAATACGCAGGGTAAAAGTAAAATAGTTTATTGGGCTACCGGCCTTTTTTTTCTGGTTTGTGTGTTGTCCACACTGAATATGAGTATTGATGAAAAAATAACATCCATGCTTCCTGATTCTGACCCAATGGTTCAGGATTTTAAATTTATTATTAATCAACTGCCGGCCACAGAAATATTCTATATTGATATCCATAATTTGACAGATGATAAAAAAATATTTGGGCAGGCTGCTGATGATTTTTATGCACAGATAAATCAATCTGATTTTTTTTCCGAGATTGTTTATAAATTTTCTTATGATGGCTTTTTGAACCTTTTAGCGCTTGTTCGCAAAAACAGATCAAGCCTGTTGAATCAAATAGATCTGGCAAAATTTGAATCCCGATTGACCCAGGAACAGATTCAAGCCCATTTAATTGCTATAAAACGACAAATTTTAACCCCATCCGGTATGTTTATGGCCGATGCTTTGATTCGTGATCCACTAAAAATTGATGAATTGATATTATCTAAATTGGAGTCATTTAAAAACCAGGCACATGGGATGAAGATTGAAGGCGCTAAGATTTATAGTAAAAATGGGGATCATATCCTGATGATGGCAACGCCTTCTTTTCCGGCGGTTGACACACAAAAAAGCGCTGATATGATGATATCTCTAAATGAAATAAGAGAGAGATTAACAAAAAAATATCATAACAAGATCCTTTTTGGATTTTCCGGAAATCATGTTGCCACCCTTGATAATTCTCAAACGATTCAACAGGATGTTAAACGGACAATTACGGTTTTGAGTATCGGTATTTTATGTATCGGTATCCTTTTTTTCAGAAGAAAAACACATGTATTGTTAATTTTTTTGCCTACAATGATCAGCCTTTCTTTTGCGTTGGCGTTTGTTTCGTTTGTCTATGAGGATATTTCTGCAATTGCTTTAGGGTGCGGGGCCGTTCTTATCGGTATTACGGTTGATTTTGGAATTCATGTTCTTTTTGGTATTGATGCCAGACCGGAATGTGAACCTGAAACAATAATAAGCAAATTAAAACGTCCTATTTTTGCCGGTGCATGTACAACCATGGCCGCTTTTAGTTGTCTTGTCTTCTC
>JAKIUJ010000097.1 GCA_021647625.1 Desulfobacula sp. | reverse complement strand
GTCAAGTTTAAATGCGTTTGCCCTGGCCAGGCGCAACCAGGCGTTGACTTGCAGCTTTCTATTTGATATTCTTGACAATATACAAAAAGCAGTAGAATTCTTCATTTGATTCATAGAACCAACGGCAATATGCAGCGTTACCCCCCTCGACCAAGGGATTGCCCCGCAACCAAGCATGAAAGAAGCCAAGAAATTTGTACAATTCTTTCATATAAAAAATCTAAGGGTACGATATTGAAAAACTCAAACCGTCCCGGCATTCTTGTTGTTGATGACTCTGACTTTATCCGTGAAACCGTTAAAAAAGCACTTGAATCGGAAAATTTCAATGTCCATACAGCATCCGATGGCGTCCAGGCATTGAATTTTTTAAAAAGTAACCGCGTATATGAAATTGATATAGTTGTTACTGATTTAAATATGCCCAACATGAATGGGGAAGAACTGTGCATCAATATCAAAAAAGACAACACCCTGAAATCTCTGCCTGTTATTTTTCTTACCTCCCAGGCCAATCAAAAAACCGAAAGCTTGATTTTCAAGGCTGGGGCCAGTGACTTTATTGCCAAGCCCTTTATTAAAGAATTATTGATCGCTCGGATTTCCGTGCATCTTCAAAGCCAGGTCTCCAAAAAATACTTAGAAAACCGAATTGAAGAACAGACCATTTATTTAAAACATGCCAAAGATGAAGCAGAAACCGCCAATGTTGCAAAAAGTGCTTTTTTAGCGAATATGAGTCATGAAATCCGAACGCCTATGAATGGTGTTCTCGGGATGGCTGATCTCCTGCTTGAAACTGAAATGTCAAAGGAACAGATCGATTATGCTGAATCTATTCGTCAAAGTGCAGATGCCCTGTTAAATATTATCAATGATATTTTAGATTTTTCCAAAATAGAAGCCGGCAAAATGGAACTTGAGGTGATCGACATTGATTTGAGCAAAACACTTCATGACATTAGTCAGATAATGGCCACCAAAGCCCAGGAAAAAAATATAGAATACATCTGCCTGGTTGAAGAAAATGTACCAAACTATCTGAAAGGCGATCCCACACGACTTAGACAAATAATTATCAATTTGTCAGGCAATGCGGTTAAGTTTGTTGATAAAGGGGAAGTTTTATTAAGGGTGTCCTTTATCGAAGAAAAAGCCAACCGTATTTATTTAAGATTTGAAATTATTGATACGGGTATCGGCATTTCTCAAAGTAAGATGGATACTCTGTTTAAATCCTTTTCCCAGGTGGATGCTTCCACCACAAGAAAATACGGAGGAACAGGTCTAGGCCTGACCATCTCTAAACAACTTTCAGAACTGATGGGTGGTGACATCGGTGTTCATAGCAAAGAAGGGGAAGGATCGACCTTCTGGTTTACTGCAGGTTTTGAGAAACAAGAGGGCATCAAGAGCCAAACATCTAAAATTCCTGAAAAAATCAAAACCTTGAAATGCCTGGTCGTGGATGATGCAGACTCCTGCCGTAAAACCATGACACTGCACCTGACAGCCCTGGGGTGTCAGGTTGAATCAGCACAAAATACGACCATGGCCCTGGAAAAACTCATGGATGCCACCTTGGAAAAAGCATTTGATGTCATTTTTATCGACATGGAAATGCCGGATATGAATGACGGGAAAAAATTTGCCGCTCAACTGATCAAAGATCCCAAAATGGAAGGTGTTCCTCTCATATTAATGACCTATACCGGTAAACGCCTTGATAAGACAACCTTAACCTCCTTAGGATTTTCAACTCAGATCGCAAAACCGGTGTACAGGACCCATGTTCTTGAATGCTTGAAAGAAATTTGGGGCCTGGATAAAGAAGAAAACAATATTGAGACAAGATTCGGCCTTGAAGAACCCAATGCAAAAAACAAAAAAAAAGCCGTATCCTTAAATATACTACTGGCTGAAGATAATCTGATGAACCAGAAAGTTGCCGTTAATATGCTCAAAAAACTGGGGCATAAGGTAACCATTGCAAAAAATGGCAAGGAAACCGTAGAGAACTTTATAAGAAAAAAATACGATCTGATTTTAATGGATGGCCAAATGCCGGTCATGGATGGACTCGAAGCAACAAAAGCCATCCGGGAACTGGAACAAAAACAATCAAATGGGAAAGACCATATTCAAATCATTGCACTGACTGCCAATGCCATGAAGGGTGACAAAGAACGTTTTTTGGAATCAGGGATGGATGATTATATTACCAAACCCATAAAAAGGAAAGCCCTGGAGGATGCGATCATTGTATCTTCGGCCAAATCCAAAATTCAAAAGACCGCATTACCGCAGATCCAAGGGAGCATTATTGATCTGGAAGAATTGATCCAAACCATGCATGGCGATAAAAATCTTGTCAAAGAATGCTTTGATGACTTTTCTCAAAATTTTGACGGCATGCTCAATAATATTCGGATGGGAATTGATAAGAATGAAAGAGCGTTCGTTCTGGCATCCCTTTTAACTTTCAGGGATTCAGTAAAGATTTTGTCATGCAAAAGCATCATGGATGCAGCCTTTTCTCTTGAAAGGGCATTTAATGCCGATCGAACAAGCTATGTTGAAAAAGAGTTTAAAAATCTTTTCAATGCTTGCAACAAGCTTAAAGATTTTATTATCAGGTATTCTGTCAGGAACTTGTTCATGAAATTTTTACTTGCAGATGACGACTTTGTATCAAGGAAAAAAGCCCACAAAATTCTATCCCAATATGGTGAATGTGATGTGGCTGCAAATGGTCTTGAAGCCCTGAATGCATTTTTAAGGGCCCATAATGAAACTGATCCCTACAATTTAATTTTTCTTGATATTGATATGCCGGATCTTGATGGAAATATAGTCTTAACCAAAATACGGCAATGGGAAGCCTCTAAAAACATTGTTCCCCAGGATATTGCTAAAATTATTATGATATCGTCCCATGATCCTAAAAAAGCACTTACAAATGAACTTAAAAAAGGCCGGGAATCCTTTATAGCCAAACCACTTAACCGCAGTAAGCTTGCCGAGGCATTTAAAGCCGTGCATTATATTTAATGTACGTTCCTAAGTGGCTATACTTTCCTGATCTCTTTCACTGAGCATGAAATTGACCAAATCAACCTCACCAAACTCCCCGATGGTTTCCCGAATTTTCAAAAACTCATCAAAATGGTCCACGAACAAATCTGTGATCCGGGGATCGAAATGTTCGCCTTTTTCTTTCTGGATGATATCAAATGCCATCTCCGGAGGATACGGATCTTTATAGGGGCGCTTGGATGTCAGTGCATCAAACGTATCGGCGATGGCAACAATTCGTCCTGAAACAGGTATTTCTTCACCCGAAATACGATTTGGATATCCTTGACCATTATATTTTTCATGATGGCACAGGGCAATCTCCCTTGCCATTTTCAATATCTCGGAATCTGATCTGGATAATAATCTTGCACCAATGGTCGTATGCGTTTTCATGATTGCAAACTCTTCATAGGTCAATTTCCCGGGTTTAAGCATAATTTTATCAGGAATACCAATTTTTCCTACATCATGCATGGGGGCAGCATAACCGATAATTTCAACCTCTTGTTGCGGCCACCCTAATTTTGTGGCCATCATGCTGCTGTATTCTCCTATTCTTACAATATGGTCCCCGGTATCTTCATCTTTGAATTCCGAGGCCATTACCAAACGGTGGATAGAATCGATATATGCTTTTCTAAGTTCATTATGCGATTGTTTGGCGGCCTGCTTTAACCGCCGTTCCCTTAACACCCGGTTAACCCTCAAAATAAGCTCCTGGATGGCAAAGGGTTTTTCTACAAAATCGCTGACCCCTATATTGATAATTTCGTGATAGTGATAGCTTCTAACTTTTCCGGTCATGACAATGATATCAGAAGAATAAGTTTGGAGAATCCGCTTTGACAGCTCAATCCCATCCATCCCGGGCATATTAATATCAGAGATGACCAAATCAAATGTTTCCTCGGCCAGGGCAGCCAGTGCCTGCGCCCCGTTTTCCGTCACGCGACAGTCATACCCAACCTTTTTCATGGCCTTTTCAAATAAAAACCGGATATTGTCTTCATCATCTACGACAAGAATATTAGGCGGTTTTGTTTCGTTTGCGGTAAAATCCTGCATTCATCTTCCTTGATGATATGAATTGTCTTTGAATGGTTGTTTTTGTTCTCAAATTTTGGTAAATTCACACATCAAAGTCAAGAAATAATTAAGATTTGTTTTTGCTGCCGTCTCAAGAACTGATATCAGTTTCATGACCGGTCGTTTTTTTTAAATATCACAGGTTCTGGCTATAGGAGCTATATTAAAAACACCCAGTTCACCTTAATGTTTCAAAAAAAGCCAGGGTTTATAATGCTTCTCGGTGATGGTGTCCTTGTATTGTGTCTGGCTGAGCACCCATATTAAAAGTATCCATATGGGATAAAACAAGATGACCGCGAATATAGCAATATAACGTTTCATATTCCTCCGGGAAAAAACTATGTTTTGTTTACGCCAATAAAGCCTGCCTACATCAACGCGATTCCAAAACAGCAATACTATCTGCTATTTCCTAATAAGATTTCAATGCACCGTCGGGGTTAAGTTATATTCGGATTCAAAATCCACTTGATAAACCAGCCCGCATCATCGAAATCCAGACAGACGATTCCTGAATTTTGAAATTTACAAACCCGAATATCGGAATCATTTGTTGTTAAAAAAGAAACCAGTTTTTCCATATAGGGAAGATGGCCTACCACCAAAATACTTGAGTTGGGATCAATTTTGTTTCCAAAAACGGTCACATCATCCATCGGACTGATCCCGCTTATTTGCTCGATGTTGTTTATTTCCAGAGTGGCCTTAAAAATCCGTGCGGTCTGGTCAGCCCTTTTTTTTGCGCTGTGAACTATTTTTGTTACAGGTATCTTATAGAATTTTGCAACATCTGCTATTTTCTGAGTTTCTTCTTTACCTTTTTGAGAAAGGCCTTTCTCAGGGTCTTTGTCCCTGGACAGACTAAGTCCATGTTGCGCCAAAAAAATTGCCATTTTTTTTCTCCTTGTTGAATGTTGCAGGATTCATTCATTTTGTAATGCTTTATCTTTGTGTTGACAAGATTTATCCGATTTCATTATGATATATTTAACAATGCTCCGGGCAAAATACAAGCTGGACTCACATATAATTTATCAAAAACTCAAAAAGAATTTATAATGAATTATTATTGTATACATTTAGAAAATACCCGTGAATAAAGAGTTTCACTTTCATGCTACTTTAATCAAAGATGAAACTGATCTTGGTTGTGCACCTCTTGAACAGGCAAAAGAGGGTATCTGTTATTTAGAACACCTTGCTATCATGCCGGCCTATCATCAAAAAAGTCTTGGTCAACAACTGGTGAAATTAATTTGAAACTTATATATCCATATTTTATAAAAAACCGGAATAAAATTCTGTTGGGTATTTTATGCATGATCCTTGTGGATTCCATTCAATTAATCATTCCGCAGATCATTAAGCAAGCCATTGATACCTTAAGTTTAACTTCATTTGACAAACGCACCCTATTCTTCCATTGTGGTATCATCCTTTTTGCAGGACTATTCATGGCAGTCTTACGCTATGGGTGGAGAAACCTGCTCATGGGCAGCGCCAGGGATGTTGAAAAGGGGATTCGGAATGATCTATTCCGCCATATTCTAAACCTGGACATGGCCTACTTTGATAAAGTAAAAACCGGGGATATCATGGCCCATGCGACCAGTGATATCAATCATATCCGCATGGCCTTCGGATTTGGTTTAATTGTCCTCGTGGATACCCTCCTTCTTGGCGGAGCCACCCTTACCATCATGTTCTGGACTCACCCCAAGTTAACAGCTATTGCCATGATTCCCATGCCTTTTCTAATTATTGTTACCCGGGTTCTGGGTAAAAAAATGCACACCTTTCACCGCACTGCCCAGGAGTCATTTTCTCAATTGACAGAACTTGTGAGAGAAAGTTTTTTTGGCATTCGCATAATTAAGGTGTTCAATTTTGAAGATTCCACCGGGAAACGTGTAGAAACAGCCTCAAAGGATTATTTCAAAAAGAATCTAAAACGTGCGGTTGTTACAGCTCTTTTACGACCTTTGTTAGGATTATTTTTCAATATATCCACCCTGGTTATTATTTTTTATGGCGGCTTTCTGGTTATGCAAAAGGTTCTCACGCCTGGAGAGCTTGTGGCATTTATACAATACTTAAGCATCCTTGCATGGCCTGTGATCGCCATAGGCTGGATGACCAACCTTTTTCAACGGGGAATGGCATCCTTAAAAAGAATCAACACGCTATTGGATTCTTTGCCACAGGTCTGCCAGCCGGATAATCCAAAAACACCCGGATTTATAAACCCAGGCATCCGATTTGAAAATGTTGATTTTTCATATGCCAAAAAAACAAAGACCTTGTCAGGCATCAATTTAACCGTTGGCCCGGGAAATAAAATAGGTATCATCGGCCCGCCCGGCTCTGGCAAAACAAGTCTGATTCAGCTGATCCCGAGGTTATATAATACGACATGCGGGAATATTTTTATTGATGGATTTAATGTAGACGATATTGATCTTGAATTGCTCCGGAAAACAATTGCGCTTATGCCCCAGGAATCTTTCCTTTTTTCCGGCACCATCAGGGAAAATATAATAATGGATCAGAATATACCCCGAAACGAGATGGATACCATTCTTTATACCTGCGCTTTAAAGGAAACAATCGACAATATGCCCGATGGCCTGGATACCATTGTCGGAGAGCGTGGGATTACCCTTTCCGGCGGTCAAAAACAGCGGATTGCCCTTGCCCGGACCCTGATACGCAAAAAACCCATTATTATCCTGGATGATCCCATAAGCCAAATCGATACCCATACCGCTGCGACCATTATATCGCGATTAAACCGGTTGAACCTGACAAGCACGATCATCATCATTTCCCATCGCATTTCAGCCCTGGCATCCTGCGATCGTATCTATATTTTAAAGAATGGAAAGCTTGAACATTTCGGCACCCATGAAGAATTGATCGATTCTGATCGCTTTTACCGGGAATCCTTTTCTGTTCAGCAGTTTGAGGAGGAAGATGCCGGCTGAATTTACTGCACAGAAAAAAAAGGTGAAACTGGCCGATTTTCAGCTGGCAAAAGAGTTATGGCCGTATATCAAGCCCTATCTTTGGATGCTTATCGTATCTACCGCCCTTGTATTTCTGATCACTTTTTTTGAACTTTTAATGCCGATTTTCACCCAAAAAGCCTTTGATGGATTTATTATCCCCATTGGCCCTGATCAAGGGATCGAAATGTTCGGTTTTGCAATTGCCGACTTCAAATCCTTATGCATACTGTTTGGCATATTCATTGTGATATCATTTGTCATAGATTTTATGCAAACCCTTTTCATGGAATATACCGGCCAGAAAATTATCCTGGGACTGCGGTGTGCCTTGTTTTCTCACATGACCCATCTGCCGGTGTCCTATTTTGACAAAAACACCAGCGGCCGGTTGGTTTCCCGGGTGGCAGGGGATATTGAGAACATGAATGAAATGTTTACCAGCATACTGATCTTTATTTTCAAAGATCTTTTAATGATGGCCGGCATCTTTGTTATCCTATTTACGATCAATCCCCAACTGACGTTTTATCTGTCAATTTTAATCCCTGTCATTATGATCAGTATTTTATTTTTCTCAAACATTCTGCGAGATGCCTTTCGTACCATCCGTCAAAAAATAGCTGAAATAAATCACAGCTTTTCAGAAGCCATTACAGGAATAAAGATTATCCAGACGACATCCGGCAAGAATAGTTTTATGAAACGATTTCAAACGCTTAATTTTGATCATTACACAGCTACCCTTTTCCAGATTAGGATCTTTTCGATTTTCATGCCTTTCATCGGTTTCTTAGGCGTTCTAAGCATTGCTGTTATTATCTGGCAGGGCAGCTTTCATGTGCTTGACAAATCTCTGACCCTGGGTGAACTGGTGGTTTTTTTAACATATATGAAGCTTTTTTTCAGGCCGCTAAGAGAACTTGCTGAAAAATTCAATCTCCTTCAAAGTGCGCTGGCGTCTGCAGAGCGAATTGTTTCCATACTTAATACTGACAAGGCAAAACAAAGGACAAGCAGCAGCCATAACCAGATCGACAGCATAACACGGGTTGAATTTGACAAGATAAATTTTTCCTATGAAAAAGAAAACCAGGTTCTCAAAAACATCTCTTTTTCCCTTGAACAAGGTCGTTCCATTGGTATTGTCGGCCAGACAGGATCCGGAAAAAGTTCAATCATTAATCTGATCACAGGTTTTTATACCCAGGACAACGGGAATATAATGATCAACAATCTTAATCACAACTCAATTGATATAAAAGATATCCGAGATAAAACAGCCCTTGTGATGCAAGATTCACTTCTTTTTTCAGGCAGCATAAAAGAAAATATCCGTCCATCAAATGGGCCAACGAATGAACCAGCCACTCGGTCAGGCCATCCATCCGATGAAAAACGTCTTAAAAAAGCCCTGATGGATGCTAATTGCGATTTTTTGTTCCATAAATTCGATGGCCTTGAAACCATGATCAAAGAAGGGGGCAGGCCATTGTCCAGTGGTGAAAAGCAATTGGTATGCATTGCAAGAGCCTTTGCATTTAACCCGGATCTTATTGTATTTGACGAAGCCACCTCATATATGGATTCCCAGTCTGAACAAAAAGTGCATGATGCCATGAAAAAACTGATGAACGGCAGGCTGTCCATCATTATCGCCCATCGGCTTTCCACGGTAAGAGAGTGTGATTCTATCATCCTGCTAAAAAAAGGAGCTATCCGGGAACAAGGCAGTCACAACGAACTTGTCGCACTGAAAGGACAATATTATCATCTCTTGAAAAAAGAAAAAATATAACGATTAATATGTGTGTATCATCCTTAACTTGATAAAAGGTGAAGGCAATTTTTTTATCCATTCGGTTTAATCTGCGCTGCCCGTTGCAATGTTATAGTGCCTTCCATATGACTCCGTACATTTTTTACCTTATATTATAAAGCACTGGTATAAACTCAATTAAAATTGTCTATAGTTGGTGAGCAGATTTGTCTTATGCCATAATTTTATCATTTTTTTTATGGAATGCAAATTATTGAAATCATTTGTCCGGTGATACAAATTTGATGACCTGATAATTTTATACAGCGAAATGCTTGCATTCCGTTTAGTATTTCAATACATAATGATGAGTATACTAATGGCGTAGACTCTGCTGATTCTTTACAAGAAAAAGGTTGCCCATGACCGTTAAGTACTCAGATGTTAATAAAGTTTGTCCGATCACCGGTCTTTCCATTATTACAAAACCGGAATGGGCCTATGTAGGTGAAAAGGGTGACTTTAAGGTAGTGGTTTCTCTCATCGGCGAACGGATTCTATATATCAAAGCAAAAGGCCATGTTCATTGCACAGATCAGGTTCACAGTATTCGCCTCCAGGATCAAATTGCAAAAACTCAAATTGGTGTTGACCAGCCTTTTATACAAATTCAGGATTGGGAAAAATTAAAAGCCGCCTCAAATAAATCCCGGCAATTATACATAGATTATTTAAAAAACAATATTGATAGGATACTTGGAATTTTCTTTTGTCACACCTCGTTTATGTTTCAAATGAGTATTAAGCTGGGAAAGCGTTTGAATATGGTTCCCTTTCCCCTCCATATACAAAATGATTATGCGACTTCAATGATCGCAGCTCGAAATCTTTTAGAAAAAAAGGGGTTTTTAAAAGCACAATCGGTATCAAAAAATGATAGTATCATTCCATTGTTACAAGATGCAAAAGATAAAGATCATTTGGTTTGTGAGATAACCGGACTTCAAATTTCCCAGCACCCGGAATACAAAAATATCAAACTCGATGACGGATATCATTGCAGTTTCCAGTTGATTGGAAAATGGATCATCAACGTTATTCTCTCAGGCCGGATAACCCAAAAGGGAACCCGGCGACTGATTAAACTGCATGATAAATTTTTGTCCCGAATGGCATTGAAGGATAAATCCTATGTTGAAATCAGAGACTGTGCGAATCTCGATGAGTTACCACCTGAACAATCCGGCTCCGAGCTTGTTAAGTTCATTCAAAAAGAAAGCCGGAATGGCAAATTAATAGGGTTTTGGCTTTATCAACTCCCTGTGAGATCAAAAAGCACCTATCGTACCGGTTTAAAACTTCAAGACATCAACCTGCCTGTTAAGCTGGTAAATTCGTATAAAGAGGCAATCGTCCAATCGATTTCAGCTTTGCAAGAGCAAAATATCCAAATTGACATTCCGGATATTTCAAACCATCGTTTTTCAAAAAAAGATTGGACTATGGAAAGGAAAGGATACAAGGTCATTTTTGAGATTATCGACAATAATATTCTCTATAGTGAACCCCATGGTATATTGAAAGAATCACATATTCAAGATCTGTTTTCACTATATATAAAAGTCATTAAGGAAGCTGGATTTGAAGATGGCAAACGGTATTATCGAATTCTTAATTCGGAATATTTTCAAAAAAATGTATGGTGTGCCGGAAAACAATATGTTCAAAAACTTAAAGAGATTAATAAGCTTTATCCAAGTTCTCTGTCTGTTGTTTATGGAATGAACCGTTTTATGACCTTGATGCTCAAAATCACCAAGCCTTTTGTACCATTTGAAATCATTGCGGTAAAAACTTTAGATCAAGCCTTGGAAGTCATTAGAAAAGATGATTTTTTTTTAAAAAACAAAGCGCTTGAGAGTGAAAACCGATCCTATGATACAAAATTTAATTTACAAATAGAAACCTATAAGGATCAGCTGTTAAAATATATGGGATCTGTGGAATGGGATCAAAAAGGTATCCGGGATGAAAAAATAGAAACCTCACATCCATTCAAAGAAATTTTTGATGCTGTTTCCATCATTAAAAATGATCTGGATACCATGTTTGATGAAAAAAAAGCGCTTCAAAATAAATTGATTAAGCATCAGGACAGCCTGGAAAAAATGGTTGCACTGCGGACTCTGGAGCTTGAAGAAGAAACCATTCAAAAAAACCATATAAAACAAATCAACACATCTATATTTAATATTTCGAATGCGGTGAATACCACCCAGAATTTAGATGAACTATATCAACTCATTCATCAATATCTCAATGATATCATTGAGGTGCCAAATTTTTTTATCGGAATATACCACAAAAAAAAAGATATGATCTCTATTCCTTATCATGTAGACCAACATGATGATACAATCTCAGAAATCTGTAGCATCTCAAAAAAGGCATCACTTTCAAGCCAGGTTGTTCTGGACCGTAAGCCGGTCTTTTTAACTGAAGATGAATTGATTGACCGATCAAAGAATAAAAAAATGATTGGGCATGTTTCAAAAAACTGGATGGGCGTACCATTGATCAGTCAAGACAAAATAGTGGGTATAATGGCCGCCCAGAGCTACACGGAACCAAATTATTTTAACGAGAAAGATCTTGAAGTCCTCATTTCAGTTTCAAACCAGGTGGCAATGGCTATTGAAAGACGCCGGGCACTGGATGAACTTCAAAAAAGTGAAGAAAAACATAGAAAATTAATTGAAACTACCTCAGCCGGGTACTGGCAGGTGGATGCAAATGATAAAACAGTGGATGTAAACCGTGCACTGTGCGATATGATAGGCTATCCAAGAAATGAAATTATCGGCATGCTGCCATTTGATTTTTTTGAAAACAGATCAAAGGCCAATTACAAAACTATTTTATTAAAAAGCCGTCAGACATTGGACAGAAGGTATGAAGTAACATTCAGGACCAAAGATGGGGGCTTTCTTTATTCAAAAGTGGATGCCACTTCTATCTTTGATGAACAAGGACGGTTTTCAGGCTCATTTGCTTTTATTACAGACATTACAGACAGGATAAAATCACAACAAGAGCTTCGCAAAGCCAAGGAAGAAGCAGAAGCGGCTAACAAGGCAAAATCAGAATTTTTAGCAAATATGAGCCATGAAATTCGCACACCCATAAACGGTGTGATCGGTATGGCTGAAATTCTTTTGGACACCCCGCTGGATGAAAATCAAAAAACCTTTGCCCAAACGATTGAGTCAGAGGCCGATTCTCTGCTGGGCATTATCAATTCTATCTTAGATTTTTCCAAAATAGAAGCCGGCAAAATGGAGCTGGAAATCATTGGTTTTGATTTAAGAAAAATGTTTGAGGACTTATCAGATGTAATGAACATCAGGGCTAACAAGAAAGGCCTGGATTTTTTCGCATTTCTGGATCCCGATATACCAAGGATCTTGAAAAGTGACCCCGGGAGGTTACGGCAGGTGTTCATGAATCTGGTTGGCAATGCTCTTAAATTTACTCAAAAAGGTGAGATTTTTATTTCCGGAAAAAAAATAGATGAAACTGCCCACACGATTTGTATCCGGTTTGAAGTAAAAGACACAGGTATTGGTATCTCCCAAAAAAAACAATCTCATATTTTTGACAGCTTCTCCCAGGCAGACGGATCAACGACCCGAAAATATGGCGGGACAGGGTTGGGCACCACGATTTCAAAACAGCTGGTCGAACTGATGGGAGGATGTATCGGGCTTGAAAGTAAAACAAATAAAGGATCGAACTTCTGGTTTGAAGTGAACTTCCAAAAAGAGGAAGCTAAAAATCAAGCGAGCGGACCGGCAACCGGGCCGGCAAAAGATCTGACCCAAACAAAAATCTCCGGGCTTACCATTCTGATCATTGATACAAAAAAAACAGATCGCTTTATCACCTCAAAGTATCTTGAGGCGTTTGGGTATAATGTCAAAGAAGCCAAAACCAGTGATGCCGGGCTTCAAATGTTAGGAAAACGGACGAAAACCACCCTGATTGATATCGTTTTAATTGATTTTTATTTAGCAACAACCAATGGGTTTAAATTAGCCCGTACAATCAGAACCTCCGGTGACCATCAAAATATCCCCATCGTATTAATGACATCCATGGGGACTATAGGGGATGCAAAACGATGCCGGCAGATTGGTATTGACGGTTACCTTTCCAAACCCGTAAAAAAGTTAGAGCTTCAAATGACCATCTCTTCTATCATGGGAATGAAGAATGCCCCAAAAGGTGAAGACAGGCAATTGATCACAAAACATTTTATACAAGAATCCTTAAAAAAGGAATACAAGATTCTGGCGGTTGAAGATTATCCTACAAATCAGCAAATTGTCTTAAAGCACCTGGATCATGCGGGATTCAAGGTGATTTTGGCTGAAAATGGGGTCCAGGCAATTGCTCAATTCAAAAAGAGGCGATTCGATTTAATTTTGATGGATATTCAAATGCCTCAAATGGATGGGTATAAAGCAACCAGACAGATCAGACAAATTGAAAATCACCTGTCAAAAAACTTTAAACAACCGCTGCGAACACCTATTGTGGCAATGACTGCCCATGCGATGAAAGGATACCGGGAAAAATGTCTGGCTGCCGATATGGATGATTTTTTAACCAAACCACTCAAAAAAAGCGAGCTGATTTCAATGGTTAACAAATGGGTAGGGAAAACCCCGGTTGAAAACCATGACACAGACAAGATAGATCACAACACAACCGCACTGATTTTAGAGCCGATCAACATGTCAAAAGCCCTCGAAGAGTTTGAAAATGATGCAGATTTTTTAAATGATGTATTATCAGACTTTATTGCTAATGTTAAAATGCAGATTGACCAAATTCAAGTGGCCCTTGCCACTGCGGAGCTGGGTGGTAAAGATACCGGCAATTGTGAAATTGACACCCGAAACAGGAACCCCATAGATTTTGATACCATAGAGAAACAAGGGCATGCCATTAAAGGCGGCGCAGCCAATTTGACGGCTTTTGATCTTTCAAATGCTGCCTTTGAAGTTGAAAAAGCAGGGAAAAAAAAGGAGCGCAAACGTGCGATTAGAGGCTTAGATCAACTGGTGTCCTCGTACGACACGCTTTGTCAATATCTCCATTCAAATTATAAGCAAATCTCTATCAATTTACAAACCCTGCCAATACGCCCGTTGCCATCTTCAAAAAGGTGAATGATGACAAAATACAAATGCGTTATACCAGCCCTGATTAATGGCGATAAACCTTGCTTTGCCACTTAGGGCGGTTCTGTTGAACCAGTCAATAAACCTATCCATTTCTCCTAAGACTTTAGAGGATGGGGGGAGCAATAACATGAATTTTTGATTTATCGATTCGTCCAGACACCAGCTGCATATCATCACTGCCTGTGCGGTATTTTCCCCTTTCCAAATCTGTTCTTCCGTTCAATAATTTGTCATGCCAAGTTTAAATGCGTTTACCCTGGCCGATTTACATTTCATTGGAACATCGTTCATTTTTCTGTTACAGTAAAAAATACTTTTTTAGACATATCAGCACTGCTTATGAAAATATTAAAAAAAATTCGATCCCGGGTCTATCCCTTTTACACTTCAAATGATATTGGTATCGAATACTTCAGACAGAGGCTTCTATACTATTTATTGTTGTGCTCTTTTGGCCTTGGTACTATCGCCTACCTTACATGTGTCTATTTTGCCTATAAATACAATCTACCTGCAATTATCATCATTGATACGATGGCCATTGGTTTAATTGCATTTTTATTTTTTAATAAAAAATTAAAATTTGCGACTAAAGTCTTTGGTATTTTGACCGTTTTCTACCTTTTGGGTTTCGGCCTGCTAATTGCCATAGGCCCTATGGGTGCAGGATTCCTATGGTTGGTGATGTTCTCTGCCATGACGGGTGTATTGTTAGGCACCCGGCCTGTGTTTTATTCAC
>JAKIUJ010000096.1 GCA_021647625.1 Desulfobacula sp. | reverse complement strand
CATATTATCTTGGATTTAATCATTTTTATTTTCTAAAAGACAATAAAAAGGGTTCACAGCTTTTGATGGAGGCTTCAAAACTGCCTGGTGCACCATCATACCTGGCCTCACTTGCCGCCCGTCTATCCATGTATGAAAATCAATACAAACCCGCTATTGTTTTTTTAAATGATATCTTAAAGACAACACAACAAGCAAAATTGAAAAAACAATATGAAAAGCGATTAAAAACTCTTATCACCATGGACAGACTTGAACAAAAGGTCCATGCTTTTAAGAAGACATTTGGTACGTTCCCTGAAAATCTTAAAGATCTTGTTGATAAAGGCATCATTGAAACCATACCTGTTGATCCTTATGGCGGGCAGTTTATATTATTGACAAACAAACGGGTTTATACCACAAGTAAAATGATCCCTCAAAAAAAGAAAAAAACAAATCCTGAAAATCAATAATCAAAAGAGGCTATGGTTAAAAAAACGTTGTTAGCAAAATATAATTATCCCATCATTGCTTTTTTGCTGATAATGGGTGTTTATCTCCCGGTCAACTATTTTGAATTTGTCAATATGGATGATATGGAGCTATTTGAAAGGTTTTTTTACAACAAAGAACCAATTGATTTTTATACTCTTTTTTTTAGAGGCAGCTCCACTCGCTATTACAGGCCGTTGCTGACTGTTTTTTCGTATTTGGATGTGCAAATATGGGGGGCCTCCATAGCTGGGTATCATTTCACCAATTATGTGATGCATTTGGTCAATGTTTTTTTTGTCTATTTAATCGTGCTTAAGATATTTAAACATGATGATAGTGCCATTGTATATGCGGCAATAGCTATGATTCTGTTTGGTGTTCATCCCCTGACCTGTGAATCTGTTGCCTGGGTATCGGGGCGATCAGACCTGTTTGGCAGTTTTTTTGTCCTGATGGCTATTTTGATTTATTTTTTTAAACACCGGATACGCTATATCCTGGTGCCATTAGCAGTTTTTTTAGGGATGTTGTGCAAAGAAAGTGCACTTGCAGGCGTTCCATTGCTAATCATGATCGATCTTGTGTTTAATCTATTCAATAAACAATCTGTTAAATCAATAGCGTTAAACTTGTGCAAGTGGATCTGTCTTATGGCAATCCCATTGGGGCTGTATTTTTTTTTCAGAACAAACGGCCTGGTACACATCACCTATACCCATGCCGCGTTTGGAATCACAAATCCTGTAGTAGCAAATGCCCCGACAAATTCTTATATATTTGAAGTCTGGATTTCAGTTCTAAAAATTTTTCCGGTGATAGCCTTTTACCTGAAAAAAATCATTTTCCCATTCCCATTGAATTTTGCAATTACATCCATTCACACAATTGGATATTCCATCGGATTTGCGGCATTTTGCCTGGTCAATTTAATCTTGTTGGTAAAAAAACAATTTATACTTGTAATTTGCAGTATGATGTTGATTATGTCTTTTTTACCTGCGTTGCCGGTTGCTTTAGGTAAGATTGCCTGGGTTGTTCTGGCTGAACGGTATTTATACTTGTCTGTTGCTTTTTTTGCTGTTTTTGTCCCTGTGTATTTACATTTCTTATTGTTAAAAAATAAGATTAGCAAAAAGATCTTATCTATTATTCTTGTATTACTGATCAGTGTTTTTTTTGTTGGAACGGCAACACGGGTATGGGTATGGCAAAACAGCAAAACACTATGGGCGGATACCTTGGTCAAAAACCCTGAATCCAGTCAGGTTCTTGTAAAATTTGCTCAGACTATGGAAAATGAAAAATCCATATGGGCGTACAGGAAAGCATTGTCTGTTTCATCATATTTTAAATATAAAGATATTGCACTGATGGCTCTTGCAACACATGAGGCATCCTTAAATAATTATGAACCAACCATGGAATATATAAAAAAAGCATTACAATTTAATGATAACAGTGAGAATTTTTTTGAAGCTGCGCAAATAGTTCAAGGATTTGAAACCGATGACAAAAAAGATAAAGCTAAATATAACAGACAAGCATTGTCTTACTATCAAACAGGATATAATAAAAAAAAATCTGACATTGTTCTTTATAAAATAGGCAACTTGTACCGACAGCTTAATCAGATAGAATCAGCAAAGGCAGTATATAAAAAACTGATTGTTCAATATCCGGATTCCGAGTATGCAAAATATGCTGAAGTAATTTTAGCAAAATAGCGTGTTTATAGAGCCTCTTGCAGAAATACCGGTGAATGGCTCTTGCTCACTATATACTGTATATCATGATTGTTACAATACGATATATCGTGGAACCAAACCATAATATTTTTTATCTGCAAGAGCCTCTATAGTATGAAAGTTTCCGGTCTATAAAAAATAGTCTAACTGGTTTGAGTAAACAATTATAACAGGCTCACAATTGACATTACGCGCAATTCGTTTTAGAAAAGATGAATACTTATTTTACAATTAAATTCAAAGGATTTGAGGAGATAAAATGAAATCAGGAAATATGTGCAAGTATGTTGTAAATAGTATTGGTATTATATTGGCGGCCTTTTTGATTACCGGCTGTTTGGGACTCACTTCAAGCCAACCGGAAAATGGGTCAGAGCCTGTTGGAGGATCCAAATCAAAAAAAACGACTGCGATTTATCATGATTTTGAAGATGTACTGGTTCCTCTTGAACTCTCGGTTGTGAATAGTGGAACTGTGATCGTATCTTCGCCTGGATTTACTTCCGGGATCTTAAGCTTAAAAGGTCGGGTGGACAGACGCTCCTTGTTTAATTTTTTCAATACTAATATGCAAAAGGACAACTGGAACGTCATCAGTCAGATTAAATCTCCGGGCACAACGATAATGGTTTTTCAAAAATCAACCCGAACTGCCGTTATTACCATCAGGGATGAATCGATTTATACCTATGTTGAGGTCGGGGTGGCACCGACTGTTAATACGCCTGCTGTTTTGAGCGAAGAAAATTTGATGGAATAATGGACTTGCCTATTCAAAAAATTGATCAAAAAAATGGTCAAGAACAAATTATCGGCAAAAATATTCTTCTTGGTGTGACAGGTGGCATTGCCGCCTATAAATCGGTTGAATTTTTAAGATTGTTAAAAAAAGCCGGTGCCGATGTCACCGTCTTAATGACGGGTAGTGCCAGGCATTTTGTCGGAAAAACAACCTTTGAAGTGTTGTCTGAAAATGCGGTGCTGTCGGATCTGTTTTCTGATACCGAGTCCAGTGTAAAGCATATTGATATTGCAACAAAAGCCGATGCTGTGGTTATTGCACCGGCAACGGCCAATATTATAGGCAAATTTGCAAACGGTATTGCAGATGATGCATTGACAACAACATTGATGGCCGTGACCTGTCCTGTTATGATATGTCCTTCCATGAACACGGACATGTATCAAAATATACGGGTGCAAAGGAATCTGGATATACTGGAACAGGACGGCTGGCATATCCTTGATCCGGATTCGGGTGCTTTGGCCTGTAAAACGGTGGGTGCGGGAAGATTACCCGATCCCTGGTTTATATTTGATCGTTTGTGTGCCATGCTTGTTAAAAAGGATTTAAAACAAAAACAGGTTCTTATTTCAGCCGGACCAACGATAGAGGCTATTGATCCTGTCAGGTTTGTGAGCAATCATTCTTCGGGAAAAATGGGATATGCCATTGCCCGGGCGGCAGAGCAGCGTGGAGCAAATGTGACTTTGGTCTCAGGCCCTGTCAGCCTTGATACTCCAGTCGGTGTTGAGAAAATTGATGTTTTGTCCTGTGGTCAGATGGCAGATCAGATGCTGACACATCTAAAAAAGGCTGACATTATTATAAAGGTGGCTGCAGTGGCGGATTATAAACCCTGTGATCCGAAAGACAAAAAGATCAAGAAAAAAGATAACAGCAAAGAGTTGTCAGTGGCCATGACACAGAATCCGGATATTTTAAAACAGATCGGTGAAAAAAAGAGACCGGATCAGTTTTTGGTGGGGTTTGCGGCAGAAACAAATGACCTTGAATCCAATGCCCTGTTAAAAATGAAAAAGAAACATCTTGATATGATCGCTGCAAACCTTGTGGGATCATCTGATTCCGGTTTCAAGGCAGATACTAATAAGGTAAAGTTATTTTCAAAAGACGGCTCTGTATTTGATATTCCATTAATGGAAAAAGATAAACTCGCACATATTCTCATTGATCAAATACTTGAAAAGATGGGATAGGTGCAGTCGATGTCAGCAAATCAGTCGGAAATATCAGAATCGGGCACGCGGGAACCAGGGACAAAAGGCTCAATCAGTCCGGATTTCATTAAATCAGAATTTAAACAAATTATCCAAGATTTTGAGCAATACCTGACTGCACAAAAAAAGATCGGCAATACAGGGGTTTTAATTTCAAGTGATTCAAAAAAAAACATGGACTCCTGGGGGGCTTTACCTGAACCCAGTGAGCCTTTTCTTTTTGAAGGAAGTCAACCCGCCGGAATATTTATCATCGACAGCCAGGGCCGATTTTTTAAATCAGAAGGCGGATTGCTGTTAAAAAAAATCCTTCGGGCAATTAATTTGACACCTGATCAGGTGTTTATATGTAATGCAGTAAGCCTTGAACATATAAAGCAAAAAGTAAACATCACTTCACCAAAGGTCATCATAACCCTTGGTCAATCAGCCGCACAACTTATACTGGGATTGGATAAACCATTGGCACAGATTCGCGGCAGGTTTTATGAGTTTATGGGGGTTAAGATGATGCCGACGTTTCATCCCGATTTATTAATTAAGCAACCTGAATTTAAGCGCCAGGTATGGGAAGACATGAAACAGGTGATGGCGTATGCAGGACTAAGAAATGGTTCTTGATGATTTTATCGATACGCTTTTGGCTGAAAAAGGGTATTCTGCCCATACTGCACGAGCGTACCGATCAGATATAGCAGGCTTTATCAGCTTTGTTTTAAAAAAAGAAATCGTACAGGAAAATCATACTGAAAGTCAAAATGAGAATAAGACTCAACACTTGTTTTTTAAACGGCTAAACCTAATCGATAAAACCGAAATCAGGCAATACCTGGCCCTCTTGCTTCGAAACGGTAAAAGCCGCCGGACAATGGCAAGAAAATTATCTTCACTTAAAACGTTTTTCGATTATCTTGTTAAATGTGATAAAATCAAATTAAATCCAGCCGATTCCATACCATTTCCAAAGCTTGAAAAAACGAACCCTAAGTTTTTAAGCGTTGATGACTGCTTTTTGCTTTTAGATTCTATAAAAATAAAGACCTGGCTTGATAAACGAAATCTGGCCATGTTTGAAACATTTTATTCCACCGGTATGCGGGTGTCGGAGATGACCAACCTTGATATTGAGGATATTGACTTTAAAAGGCAAATGATTAAAGTCTTTGGGAAAGGCTCAAAGGAACGGATTGTACCGGTGGGAACCCGGGCATTAACGGCAATTAAAAATTACAGGCAGGCATTGCAGGAAAAACTACAAGAGAAACAAGAAAATTATGCACCGGTATTTTTAAATAAAAATTTTACACGGTTAAGTGCCCGTTCCATCCGGCGGATTCTTGATAATATTGTTATAAATTGTAACTTGGGGATACCCATTTCTCCCCATACTCTGCGTCATTCCTTTGCTACCCATATGCTGGATTCCGGTGCTGATTTAAGGGGAATTCAGGAAATATTAGGGCATGCCAGCCTTTCAACAACCCAGGTGTATACGCATGTCAGTATGGACCGTTTGATGCAGGTATATGACAAAGCTCATCCAAGAAGCTGAAAAATAAAGGTGATACGATGAAACAAGAGATATTCCATGGTACGACTATTCTTGCTCTAAGGCATAAAAACACCATTGTAGTGGCTGGTGACGGTCAGGTTACGCTGGGAAGTATTGTGACCAAACACAAGGCCAAAAAGGTTAGAAGAATTTATAATGATAAGATTATTACAGGGTTTGCCGGGGCAACCGCCGATGCACTGACCCTGTCTGAAAAACTTGAAGAAAAACTTGAAAGATATAATGGGAACCTGACCCGTGCAAGTGTTGAACTGGCACGTGAGTGGCGCACCGATAAATATCTTAGACGTCTTGAAGCCATGATGATTGCTGCTGATAAGGAAAATACTTATCTGTTATCCGGCAACGGAGATGTAATTGAACCCGATGATGGGGTTATCAGTATTGGCTCTGGCAGTACGGCAGCCCAGTCGGCAGCTGTGGCTCTTTTGGAAAATACCAGGCTTTCACCCCGGACAATTGTTGAAAAGGCGATGAAAATAGCTGGGGATCTGTGTGTGTATACTAATCATCATATTACCATTGAGAAAATTGATACGGCGCAATAATTTTAAAAGATTAAGATAAAGAAGAAAAAAAGAATGGAAGATTTAAAACCAGGCCAGATTGTTACAGAGTTGGACAGATATATTATCGGACAAAATGATGCAAAAAAATCAGTCGCCATAGCCCTGAGAAACAGGTGGCGCAGAAGACAGCTGGATAAAGATTTACAAGAAGAAATCGCACCCAAAAATATTATTTTAATTGGTCCCACAGGTGTTGGTAAAACAGAGATTGCCAGAAGGCTTGCCAATTTAACTGATTCCCCTTTTTATAAGGTCGAGGCATCTAAGTTCACAGAAGTTGGCTACGTAGGGCGTGATGTTGAATCCATGATCAGGGATATCGTTGAACTGACCGTGAACAACTTAAGGGGCCGCCAGCAGGAGAATGTTCAGGGAAAGGCGGAACAGATTGCTGAAGAACGCATTTTGGATTTATTGCTTCCTCCCACAGCCAATACAGGGGCGAGCGTTTCTAATGACATCGATATTGTCGCAACAGATTCCCTGAAAAAAAAAGCAGACACCCAAACCGGCACCCGGGAAAAATTAAGAAAAATGCTTCGAAGCGGTAAGCTTGATTCAAGAAAAATCGATCTTGAAGTGGCTGATAAATCATCACCAATGGTTGAGATCTTTTCTAATACCGGAATTGAAGAAATGGGCATCAATGTCAAGGATATGCTGGGTAATTTTATGCCGAAAAATACCAAGCGCCGCAAGGTGAAAATTAAAGATGCTATGAAACTTGTGACACAGGAGGAAGCAGTTCATCTGGTTGATATGGAAGAGGTTAAGACCAAAGCCGTTGAAATGGTTGAGCAGTCCGGGATTATTTTTATTGATGAGATTGATAAAATTGCCGGAAAAGAAAAGAGTCATGGACCGGAAATATCCAAAGAAGGTGTTCAAAGAGATCTTTTACCCATTGTTGAAGGCAGTTCGGTACCCACCAAGTATGGTACGGTAAAAACAGACCATATTCTTTTTATAGCATCCGGGGCATTTCATGTATCAAAACCATCTGATTTGATCCCTGAGCTCCAGGGAAGATTCCCCATTCGTGTAGAACTGACCTCTTTAGGGGCTGATGAATTTACAAAAATTTTAACAGAGCCTAAAAATGCGCTTGTGCTGCAATATATTGCCCTGTTAAGAACAGAAGGGGTAAATATTGAGTTTACCCGGGACGCGGTGGAAAAAATAGCTTCCATAGCAGTGGATGTCAACGCATCAACAGAAAACATCGGGGCCAGACGGCTTCATACCCTGATGGAAAAGCTGCTGGAAGATATTTTATTTTCTGCACCGGATATCAAAGAAAAAGAGATCATCATTGATGCCGTCTTTGTGGAAAAACAACTCATGGATATTGTTCAAAATGAAGATTTATCAAGGTATATCTTATGAAGCATAATGTTGCTAACATACTTGTTGAGGCGCTGCCCTATATCAAACGGTTTTCCGGTAAAACCGTTGTTGTAAAATATGGCGGGCATGCCATGGTGGCTGATGATCTAAAACGCGATTTTGCAAATGATATCACACTTTTAAAATACATTGGCGTTAACCCGGTGATCGTTCATGGTGGCGGACCACAGATAAATG
The DNA here is from genome assembly GCA_021647625.1 of Desulfobacula sp. Taxonomy (GTDB): domain Bacteria; phylum Desulfobacterota; class Desulfobacteria; order Desulfobacterales; family Desulfobacteraceae; genus Desulfobacula. Next base: position 7,125 of record JAKIUJ010000096.1, on the reverse strand, counting down.
AGGTCCTGGATGCCATGGGAATTACATCCAGATTTATCCGGGGGATGCGGGTGACGGATGATAAAACCATGGATGTTGTTGAAATGGTTTTGGGCGGTAAGGTAAACAAGGATATCGTTTCTTCGATCAACCGACAGGGCGGTAAAGCTGTCGGGCTGACCGGTAAAGACGGTATGCTGATTACCGCAGAAAAAATGGCCATTTATCATCAGGAAGATGAAAGCAAACCACCGGAAATCATTGATCCCGGTATGGTGGGTAACGTGTCATGTATCAATCCGGAAATTATCCATACGCTGACGGATCAAGGCTTTATTCCTGTTATCGCACCTGTTGGTGTTGGGATAAAGGGTGAAACCTACAATATTAATGCGGATCTTGTGGCATCAAAAATAGCAACTGCACTGAATGCAGAGCGACTGATTCTGGTCACGGATGTGGATGGTATCCTTGATATGGATCAAAAACTTGTATCTTCTGTAGATGCTGTCACCATTGAAGAGATGATCAACAATCAAGAGATTAAAGGGGGAATGATCCCCAAAGTTGAATGTGCTGTGGATGCATTGAAAAACGGGGTGAAAAAATCTCATATCATCAATGGTAAGCTATCCCATGCTGTACTGCTTGAGCTGTTCACTGACTCGGGTATAGGCACCCAGGTTTTTGTCGGGTAATTTTTTTGTAATCAAAGAGGTCACAATAATGGATACAATAAAGAAAACGGAAAATTTTGTATTTCAAACATATATGCGTCAAGGCAAGGCCTTTGTAAAAGGACAAGGCCAATTTCTCTGGGATGAGGATGGGAAAAAATATACTGATTTTTTGGCAGGGATTGCCGTTTGCAGTCTTGGTCACTGTCATCCTATGATAACCGAAGCGATCAATGAACAGGCACAGACACTGCTTCACGTATCAAATCTTTTTTATACCCCCCCCCAGGCAGCACTTGCTGCTGATTTATGTGAAAAAAGCTTTGCAGATCGCATCTTTTTTTCCAATTCCGGTGCCGAGGCTAATGAGGCTGCCATAAAACTTGCCAGACGTTATTTCCAAAAAAATGGTGAGAAAAACCGATATAAAATTATCACCATGAAACAGTCTTTTCATGGGCGGACCATGGCTACCTTAACCGCTACAGGCCAAGATAAAATCAAGGATGGGTTTTATCCAATCCTTGAAGGATTTTCTTATGTATCCTTTAATGATATTGATGCATTAAAAAATGAACTTGACAAAACCGTGTGCGCCGTCATGCTGGAACCGATACAAGGAGAGGGCGGCATCATTCCTGCCGATGAAACCTACTTAAAAGCTGTGCGCAAGCTGTGTAATGATACGGGTACGCTTTTGATTTTTGATGAAATTCAGTGCGGTCTTGGGCGTTGCGGAAAACTGTTTGCCCATGAACTTTACGGCGTGACTCCCGATATCATGACCCTGGCAAAGGCCTTGGGAAATGGGTTGCCCATTGGTGCCATGCTCGCCACAGAAGATGCGGCAAAGGGTTTTGATTACGGCAGCCATGCATCTACCTTTGGCGGGAACCCTTTGGTAACTGCCGTGGCCCGGGAAGTGGTTAATATTATCAGTGAACCATCATTTTTAAATGATGTTGAACAAAAGGGTCAATACTTTAGAAACGCGCTTATAAAATTAACCCAAAACCACTCACGAGCAGTCAGTGTCAGAGGTAAGGGACTTCTCATCGGATTGGAAGTGGATACAGATGCCACATTTTTTGTTTCCGGGTTGATGAAAAAGGGCTTTATCATTAATGGAATCCAAGATAAAGTTCTTAGGTTTGCACCACCGTTGATTATTGAAAAAAATGACATTGACAGACTGATAGAAGCCTTAGATAGTCTTTTATAATAGGCCTGTCTCTTGCTAAAACCGGCAGTTTTTTATAAAAAGATCAGTCTTATATAAATTTTTAGGAGAATCATTGTTTTGAAAAAAGATTTATTGTCACTTCTCGATTTGGGAAAAGAAGATTTTGAAACCCTTTTTACCCGTGCCATTCAACTCAAAGAACGCTATTCCAAGGGCATTTTTGATAAAATACTGGCCGGGAAAACCTTAGGATTGATCTTTGATAAAAAATCAACCCGGACCCGCGTAGCATTTGAAACCGCCATGATTCAACTTGGCGGTCATCCAATATATATGAGTACCCAGGATACACAGATTTCAAGGAATGAACCGGCCAGGGATACGGCAAGGGTGCTGTCCCGCTATATTGATTGTCTGGCAATGAGAACCTTTGATCATCTACTTGTACAAGAGTTTGCTGATAATTCAAGTATTCCGGTCATTAACGCCTTAACCGATTCGTTTCATCCCTGTCAGATTTTAAGTGATATCATGACCATCATAGAACATAAGGGTGGTTATAAAGATATGAAAGTTGCCTGGGTGGGTGATGGGAATAATGTGGCCAATTCATGGATCAATGCAGCTAGCGTTTTAGGGTTTGAATTAATTTTAGCCTGTCCGGATGATTACAGTATTAATCCTGATATTATTGAAAAAGCAGATGTTAAAGAGGGCGGCAATATTGCGTTTACAAATGATCCGATAGACGCTGTGAAAAACGCGGATGTTGTATATACGGATGTCTGGGCCAGCATGGGTGATGAAGATGAACTGGCCAGGCGTATTGCAAGTTTCAATGGATTTCAAGTAAACAGGCAATTGCTGTCTTTTGCCAAAGAGGATGTCCTGGTTCTGCATTGTCTGCCGGCCCACAAGGGTGAAGAGATTTCAGAAGAGGTTCTTGAGGATAAAAACGCTGCATTCTGGGACCAGGCTGAAAATAAACGGCATATGCATAAAGCCATTCTGGAAAGCCTGATACTTAATAACTATAGTCAATTTTAATTGACTTCATGTCGGTTCTTTATAATATAAGGTAAAAAATGTACTAAATCATATGGAAAGCACTGTAATACTCGACATTTAAGGAAGATAACAATATGAATGAAAAACTTTGGGGTGGCAGATTTACCCAAAGCACTGATAAGCTGGTGGAGAAACTCAACGCTTCGATTCATTTTGATAAGCGGTTGTACGACTGCGATATAGAAGGCAGTATTGCCCATTTGAAGATGATGGCCAATGAAGGTATCATTGCGAAAAAAGAAGCGGACACGCTTGTGGCAGGGCTTGGAAAAGTCAAAGAGAAAATTCAAGCCAATGAGATGGTATTCTCTGATGAACTTGAAGATATTCATATGCATGTTGAAGATGCATTGGGAAAAGTATCAGGAGATGTTGCAAGAAAACTGCACACCGGGCGCAGCCGAAATGATCAGGTGGCGCTTGATGTCAGGATCTTTTTAAAACGGGAAACCAAATCCGTCATTGAACTTCTCATCGGGTTTCAAAAAAGTATTGTTGCCATGGCCATGCAGCATCTGGGTGTGGTTATGCCGGGATATACCCATATGCAGCGGGCACAACCTGTGTTGTTTTCCCATCATCTGATGGCCTATTATGAGATGTTTAAAAGGGATATTGAAAGGTTTGAGGGGTGTCTTAAGCGTATTGATGTGATGCCGCTTGGAGCGGCAGCCCTTGCCGGTACAACCTATCCGTTGAACCGGGAGTTTACAAAAGATGTCTTAGGTTTTGGAAAAGTCTCCGATAACAGCATTGACTCGGTATCGGACAGGGATTTTGTTATGGAGTTTATTTCCCATGCATCCATCTGTATGATTCATCTGTCACGCTTATCTGAAGAATTGATTCTCTGGTCCACATCAGAGTTTGCTTTTATTACCATCTCAGATGCATTTACCACAGGCTCCAGTATTATGCCCCAGAAAAAAAATCCGGACGTGGCTGAGCTTGTCCGGGGGAAAACAGGCAGGGTCGTGGGAAATCTGGTTTCCATCATGACCTTGATGAAATCATTGCCCCTGGCATATAACAAGGATATGCAGGAAGATAAGGAACCCTTGTTTGATACCGTGGATACCCTGCAGGTGTGTCTTGATGTTTACACCCGGATGTTTGGTAATATTCAGGTTCATAAAGAAACGATGTATAAAGCGTGTACCACAGGGTTCTTAAACGCAACCGATTTGGCAGATTATCTGGTTTCAAAAGGGATGGCGTTTCGAAGCGCTCATTCTGTTGCCGGAAAAGCTGTGGCAAAGGCATTGGAACAAAAAAAGGAACTTGAGGACTTAGGGTTAGAAGAATTAAAACTCTTAAGTGATCTGTTTGAAACAGATGTATACGATTTTATTACCATTGAAAAAATGATTTCAAGACGAATTTCATACGGCGGAACAGGGCTTGATAATGTCAAAGCCGCAGTGGAAAAGGCAGCAGGTATGCTTGGGATACAACGATGATCAATATCAAAAAGATTCAGGTTGCACTCGTAATCTGCTGTATGTCAGCGGTATTTATTATTTTTGGTTGCGGCAAGAAAGGACCGCCCATACCACCAACAATCAAAGGCAATATCGTTGCAGCACCCTATGATTTAAAATATGAAGTGGGTGGCAGTGAACTTGCCTTATCCTGGCAACATCAAATTGACAAAAAAAAGGCAAAAATTGAACCTGACGGGTTTGAAGTGTTCATGGCAAAAAAAACATTTAAAGATTGTGAGGGATGCCCCTTTGCTTTTAAATTGATCGGATTCATTTCCATGCCTGGGACAACCCTTATTGTGCCCATTCAAAAGGGGTATAAATACTATTTCAGGGTGCAGGCAGTGGATGAGGCGGGGATAAAAAGCGAATATTCAAAAACAGTGCAGTTTGAGAGCAAATGAAACCAGCTCTGAAGCGTGTTTTTTTAAGCATCGGTTCCAATGTCGGGGATAAAAAACAAAATCTTGATCAAGCAGTAAGCCTGCTGCAAAATCATGATCATATAACAGTGACTTCCGTATCCTCCTATTACCAGACAGAACCACAAAATTATATGGACCAGGACTGGTTTGTCAATGCAGCCGTAAGGCTTGATACAACACTTGAACCAATGGAACTGCTCGATGCGTTAAAACAGCTGGAAACAGATCTGGATAAGGAAGGCAAACCCTTTCGTTTTGGGCCAAGAATCATTGATCTGGACATAATTTACTTTAGTGATGCGGTTTTTAAAACCCAGCGCCTTGAAATACCGCATCCGAGAATGCATGAAAGGTGCTTTGTATTAATTCCGCTTTGTGATATAGGGGCTGACACAATTCATCCCACATTAAATTTAACGACGGAAGAATTGTTAGACAGAATAGAAGAACAAGAAACCCAGAAGGTAATACTTCTGGACAAGGAGGCTTAAATTGAAGTTTTTTATAGATACTGCCAATATTGAGCAGATCAAAGATGCAAATGATATGGGCATGGTTGATGGGGTTACCACAAATCCTTCGTTGATCGCCAGAGAAGACGGAGAATTCAAACAAATCATTGCCGATATCTGCAAGGTCGTAGATGGTCCTGTAAGTGCAGAAGTTATCAGCCTGGAATATGACGGCATGGTAGAAGAAGGCCGTGAACTTGCAAAAATTGCAGATAATATTGCAGTAAAAATACCCATGACGGTTCCCGGGTTAAAGGCTGTAAAAACACTGACCCGAGAAGGCATTAAAACAAACGTTACGCTTGTTTTTTCAGCGCTCCAGGCACTGATGGCTGCCAAAGCCGGTGCAACTTATGTCAGCCCCTTTGTCGGTCGAATAGATGATCTGGCACAGGAAGGCATGGGGCTGGTTGAGGAGATCGTACAGATCTATACTAATTATGATTTTGATACCCAGATTATTGTGGCAAGCGTAAGAAGCCCCTTGCATGTTCTTGATTCAGCTCTTATGGGTGCAGACATTGCCACCATTCCCCATGGCGTTTTAAAGAAGCTTGCCGGTCATCACATGACCGATAAAGGGATTGATGCATTTATGGCAGATTGGAAGAAAAAGAACGCATAGCCCATGGCAACACGGATATCAATGCAAAAAAACGTTCTTTTTAAAATTTGATATTGACAAATGGACGGTTCACATATATAAATCTCTTCTGTTTGCTGAGCGGGAATAACTCAGTGGTAGAGTGCGACCTTGCCAAGGTCGAAGTCGCGGGTTCAACTCCCGTTTCCCGCTCCAAAACAAGGCGGCTTGGCCAAGTGGTAAGGCATCGGCCTGCAAAGCCGACATTCTCCAGTTCAAATCTGGAAGCCGCCTCCAAAAGATAATTCAAGGGCTCTGGGAAATTCTCAGGACCCTTTTTTTATGGGCTGGCAACCCACTTCCAACCGTATTTCCAACCTTCAGACCAAATTTATCGAAAGGCATAGTCATTATCTTTGAGTACCAAAATAATTCAGGGAATAGATATTGACAATTTTGTCTTTTTCAGAAAGGATCTCCTACAGATTTCAAGTTGTTGAATCAAAGGGTGTATCAATCGATTCTGAGTTGCATGGTCTATAAGGAGGACTACACTGTTTTTTTTGATACAAAAGCTGAATGGCATGAAGAACTGGAAAGACTCAAAGACTCAATAAAAAAGAAACTCAAACAAGTTTTATTCAGAATACCCAGAGAAGGCCACCAGACAAATAGAAATTGATCTTGATGATGGGGTAAAAGTAAACTATCCTAAATTCGGCAAGGCAAAAAAAAGTTGCGGGATTAAGCCCAAATCCGGTGAGAAAGAGATAAAAATAGTTGGAGAAATTAAAATGACTATGAAAAACAATAAAGGCTTTGATGTTTTTAAAGCAGGAACAACCTGGATGAGAGCAGACTTTCATCTTCATACTCATCAGGATACTGAATTCTCATATTCAGGGGGATTGTTTTGAACATGACTATATTGAAGGACTATTAAATGCCGGGATAAATATTGGTGTAATAACCAATCACAACAATTTTAATGGGCATGAATATAAAAAACTTAGAAAATTAGGATTAAAAAAAGAAATCTTTCTTCTACCTGGTTTTGAACTGTCGGTCAAGGATGGTTCCAATGGAACCACGGTAAATTTATGCTAAGAGCAAACATCCTATGAGTGGCAGCTGTTCCGAGTCATTTTTAAATAATCAAAGACAGCCCGCATGTTTTTATTCAATCGGCGCATTTTTTGGGCAACACTGTAAAC
>JAKIUJ010000095.1 GCA_021647625.1 Desulfobacula sp. | reverse complement strand
TTTTAACAACTTAACAAGGAGAGTTAAATGAAAAAAATTGTAATACTTGGATCTGGTGCAGGCGGAACAATGTGTGCAGCAAAATTGCGAAGGGAGCTTGGTCGAGACTGGAAAATCACCATTATTGATCCGGATGAAATGCATCACTATCAGCCGGGCTGGTTGTTTATTCCCTTTGGAATTTACAAGGCATCCGATTGTGAGAAACCCAAAAGAGATTTTATCCCTTCCGGCGTGGATTTTATCGTGGACAGTGTTGTGGGGGTTAATCCTGACAAAAAGGAAGTGGAATGTAAAAAAGGTAAGTATGACTATGACTATCTTATCATTGCCACCGGATGTAATGCAATTCCCCAGGAGATCGAAGGTCTTGAAGACTGGAAACCGGATGGTAATTCCAATGAGCATACCTTCTTTACCCAGGATAGTGCGGTCGCTCTTTACAAAAGATTGAAGACCTTTAATAAAGGTAAAATGATTTTTAATATCGCTGAAATGCCCCATAAATGCCCGGTTGTTCCCATGGAATTTATCTTTATGGCAGACTGGTTTTTTGCAAAAAACGGCTGCAGGGATGATATAGAAATTGAATTTGTTACCCCGAATACCGGAATTTTTACCAAACCCATTGCAACATCGGTTATGAGTGCAACTGCGGAAGAAAAAAACATCCAGGTGACACCGGATTATAGCCTGGACAATGTTAATATTGAGGAAAAATACATTGAATCGGCCAAAGGCGATAGAATTGATTATGATCTATTCATTTCCACGATGCCAAACCTGGGTGCGGATTATGTAGAAGATTCAATGATGGGTGATGGAATGGGATATGTGATCACAGATCATCACACATTAAAAGCTGAAAAATTCGACCATATTTATGTTGTGGGAGATGCGACCAATGTTCCCACTTCAAAAGCGGGTTCTGTTGCCCATTATGAAGCAGATATAGTTGTAGAAAATTTGCTGCTCGAAATTGATGGTAAAGAACCCAAACCCGCCTTTGATGGTCACTCCACCTGCTTTATTGTTTCCGGTTATGACAAGGCTTTTCTTTTTGATTTTAACTACAAAACAGAACCACTGCCCGGCAAATTTCCGTTCCCGGGCATTGGACCTTTTGATCTTGTCGGCGAAAGCGCCATGAACTATTGGGGTAAAATGATGTTTCAATGGGTATATTGGAACCTTCTTTTACCTGGAAAAGATATGCCTCTTGAGCCGCAGATGACCATGGCAGGTAAACATTGGCCCAAAGTAGAAACAAAATAGGAGGCAAATATGACAAATGAAGAGTTGATACTGGAAAAACTTGAACGCCTCGAAGCCCAGATTCAACCGTTAGTCAAGACCAGTGAGAAGTTCACCGAACTTAAGAATGATTTGATTCCCATTGGGAATCATGCTACTGCGTTGTTGATAAACGAGTTGACCCAGGTAGAGGCCGGATTTCAGTTGGAAGATTTTTTAGGGTTAATGAAGGAAACAATGCGAAACACTCAAAATTTCGTATTTGCCTTAAAACAGATGGCCAACATCATCGAGTTTGTAAAAGATCTGGAGCCCTTATTGAAATCAGCCGTTCCCCAGGCAATTCAAATATTGGATGAAATGGAACAAAAGGGCGTTTTCAGAATTGTCAAAGCAACCGTTGATCTGCGTAAAAAAGTTGCTGCAGCCTATACGGCAGAGGATATTGAGGAGATGGGCGATGGAATGGTCGCCATGATGGGGCTTGCCAAAAGCCTGTCTGATCCCAAAGCAATTGAACTGCTTGAAAAGTTGTCCCAGATTCCAAGCAAAGTTGAACTTGAAAATGCAAAAAGTGTTGGCGTTTTTGGACTTGCTTCAGCCGGCTTTAATCCTGAAATCAGTCAGGGGCTGGGTGTGCTTATGGAACTGACCAAGGCGATGGGACGGATTGCGCCATCTTAAATTACAGGCATAAATTTTAATAACGGCACTGCGCAGCTTTGCCTGCAAGCAATTGCGCACAACAAAACATGAAATATTAGACTGATTTTGAATATTATTTCATATATACTCATTACACAAAAAGGAGAGAACTTATGGTTAAAGCAAGTGAAAAAAAAATTCTTGTTGTGGATGATGAGCCGGATGTAAGAAATTTTCTCGCAGCATGCATTAAAGATGCCGGATTCCAGGTGGAATCTGCAGTGGACGGGCAAGATGCCTTGGAAAAAATTGAACAAGAGGTTCCGGATTTGATGACCCTTGATATGGTGATGCCGCGAAAATCCGGCATTGATCTAATCCGGACGCTGAGAAAAAATGATGCGTGGGCAGGTTTACCGGTCATCGTTATTACAGCACATGCCAAAAATGAATTTGCCAGTGAAGATATCAAAAGTTTTAATGCTTTTACTTCAGGCTTAAAACCACGGCGTACAATCGAAAAACCCGTGACACCCAAAAAACTTGTCGATACAATTTGTGAGATACTTGATGTTGAACCGGAAATAGTTGTCAAGACATCTAAAGAGATCACTGAAGACGAGGAAAAATTGCTGAAGATGATCAGACAGGGTGATGGTGAAATGCTTAAGCAAATCAAAGATTTTCTTGGGGCTCTTTAGAATTTGGCGCACTCTGATTTGATTGTTTAACTTAAAGTTGTGTCTGATCGAAAACCCGTGTTTGGACAGCTCGTAGAGGAGCAAAGCTCACAAAATTGCCAATATACAAGACGGCGGAAATTCTGAAACCCTCGTGTACTATAATACACGAGGGTTTCAGAATTTTTCAGCAACGCAGCAGATGAGTCAGGGTAAACGCATGTAAACTTGGCATGGATTTTAATTCTTTATTTTACAGGTACTTATGCAAAACGATAATTTCATTTGCGTTTACCTTCAAACCGTAACTACCTGAAATCATTAATATGAAAAAGTTACATGCTATCCCTGCCAGATGAGTGAGTTTTCGTTCAAACACTAAGGGCTCACTCAAAAATTAATTACCAATTTTGAGCGTTGAGTCGCCTGGCCGGTAAGGCGTGGAAACTAAGGCATATCAAGATATGCCGTGTTTTCATAACGTGACCGGGCGGGATGAATCGGCTCTCAAAATGTAAAGTTATTTTTGAGTGAGTCCTAAGGGCTCACGGGACACTGGGGTATACATCCATTTTTATTGTCTTCCCCACAGATCAGATCCGCAATACTGATACCATCAAGTTTTTCATATAATACACTTGTGGCATCGTACCAGGCATACCGTACAAGGCATTCCGAGGCCATATCACATTTTTCCGGAGAACTGACGCACTCAACAAGATCGGTCTGGCCTTCAAAAAGTCTGACAATCCGACCCAGGCTGAGATCCTCTGGGTTTTTTGCCAGCATGTGCCCGCCCTTGGGTCCCCGCATGCTTTTCACAATACCGGCAAGTTTCAGGGTTCTTAGTATTTGTTCAAGATATTTAACAGGTATTTTCTGGCTGGAAGCAATTTTGCTGACCTGAACAGGGCCCTTATCAATCTTTAATGCCAACTCAATCAAAATGCGTGTTCCGTACCTGGTTTTTGTAGATAATTTCATTTTTATATCACTGTGTGCATTAAGTATAATAAATCCCGCTCATTCAGGATAGTTTTTGTGCTGGAAAATGGCATTTTTCAATAGAACTGTCAAGTTGCGGACAGGATGCTCCAGGGTAAACGCATGTAAACTTGACGTGATTTTTAATTCTTTGTTTTACAGGTACTTATGCAAAATGATAATTTTATTTGCGTTTACCTTCAAACCGTAACTACCTGAAATTATTAATATGGAAAAGTTACATGCGTTCGCCCTGCAGGATGCTCACAGAACACACCATTGTCGAAAGGCTATATGTAACCGGCATGGTTTTATTCGAGTGCTTTTGAAATCCGCCTGGAAAATCTTCTTTCAACAACAAGCCTATATCGCCCTGCTCAAGAATATAAAGAAAATCAGCAGGGGATATCCAACTATTGTTACAATTGAAATTCTTTGGCCCATATTGAAAATCTTTTGGCATGATCAATATTTATTTTTCCAAGGTCTTTAATAATCTGTTGTGTGGTAATTAATCTATTTTTTTGTTTCGGGCTCTTTGAGTGGTATTTATCAGCAACACAGATGATTTTTTCTTCAAGACTTTGGGGGACCATATCCCTTGATGGCAGGGGCAGATCATTGGATTCAATATTTTCTTTTGTAATCCCGGCACCGGTATGTCGTTCACAGACCAGGCTGTATTTAGCGGGTAGCGCAAGGCTGTCTAAAAGTTGGCGACCAAGGTAACCATGACAAATATAAGGTTTGTCTCCCGTGCATCCAATGGACTCGGCCCGGGTCAAGAAGATACCGATATCGTGAAGCATGGCAGCCGCCTGGATAAATTCACGATCCGGGTTTAAATGGGAAACCGTATCGGCTATCTTAAGGCTTTTCGCAGCCACGGCCCTGCTATGGTTGACCAGGGTATGGAAAAGTGGCGTGTCATGTGGATAAAACTGCTTGATGATATCAAGGGGGTCCATAGTCAATTATGTGAGCAAAACGCCTTCAATGAAGGCATCCAGGTCGCCGTTCAGCACCCGGTCCACATCACCGATTTCCATATCGGTGCGATGGTCTTTTATCATACGGTATGGGTGCAGCACATAAGATCTGATCTGACTGCCCCAGGCAATATCATCCTTTCCGTCATGCAGGCTTTGCATTTTTTGATCCTGTTTTTTCTTTTCAAGCTGATAGAGCCTTGATTTCAAGACCTTAAAAGCGATCTCTTTATTTCTATGCTGGGAAGGTTCCTGCTGGCATTGGACCACAACGCCTGTGGGCAGGTGGGTGATTCTGACAGCACTGCTGGTCTTGTTTACGTGCTGACCACCGGCACCACTGGCCCTGTAGACATCGATGCGACATTCGCTTTCATCAATATCAATATTAATTTCATCGTTTATTTCAGGATAAACAAAAACAGAGGCAAAGGATGTGTGACGTTTTCCATTTGAATTAAATGGGGATATTCTGACCAGGCGGTGAACCCCTGATTCTACTTTCATGAATCCATAACATTTTTCCCCGGTGACTCTGATGGTAGCCCCTTTAATACCCGCCTCATCACCCGGCTGGTAATCAATGACCTGGTATTTATATCCCTTTTTGTCGATCCAGCGGGTATACATTCTGAACAGTATTTCGGCCCAGTCCTGGGAATCGGTGCCACCCGCGCCTGCATTAATAGATAAAAGGGCATCCCTGCCATCATCTTCACCATCCAGAGTGACCTCAACTGAAAAGCTTTTGATTTTTTTTTCAAGGGACCGGATCAGGTCAGCCACCTCCTTTTCGCTCTCCTTGTCCGATTCTTCATGGGCAAGTTCCAAAAGGACATCGGCATCTTCAATCTGTGAATACAGGGTTTCCCATGTTTCCAATAGCTTTGACAAGGTGTTTCGTTCTTTTAAAAGAATCGTTGCCTTATCAGCGTCATTCCAGAAATCTTCTTTAGAAATTATTTGTTCAAGCTCACGAAGGCGCAACTGCTTTACAGGGAGGTCAAAGATACTCCTTGAGCTTGTCTGATTTGGTGTAGATATTTTGGATGGTCTGTTTTAATTCTGTGCTCATTTTGATTATCTCCTAAACTTTTTTTCTAATGCCTTTTACCACAAAAACCAGACAGAAAGCAACTATACAACTCATGGCAAAGAGATCTCCGTATCGGGTATAAAAAGAGATTCTGTTCAGCATGGATATTTTTCTTGTGATGACTTGGTCCGTAAACAGATCCGTGGGGTTAAATACTTTTCCAACAGGATCGATAAATCCTGAAATGCCTGTGTTTGCAGCTCTTGCAACGGATCTTCTGTTCTCTATAGCACGAAAAACGGCAATGGCAAAATGTTGCCTGGCAGCTGAGGTGAATCCAAACCAGGCATCATTGGTCATTGTGGTCAACATGCCGGCACCGTTTTTTACAAAATTGGCGGATATGGCTGGAAACAAGATTTCAAAACATATAAGAACCCCTGTTTTATGTTCGACCTCATAATTGGTATCATTGAAAGCGAGTGGAGCAAATTGTTTATCACCACTGGAAAAATTACCCGCATGGGCGGTAATTTTGCCCAAAAAGGTTAAATATTCTCCAAAGGGAACATATTCTCCAAAGGGAACCAGATGGGTTTTGTCATAGGTTCCGGTGACAATCGAAAATCGATTGAGCATGAACGCTCTGTTAAAAAATTTTATCTGGTTACTTTTCGATTCGGGATTTAGCTCAAAGGCCGGGCTTCCGATCAAAAAATTGGTTTTTAAATCCCGCACGGATTGATCCACAAGGTTGGACAGTTTCCGGTCATAGGTATAATAAAAAGGAAGCGCGGTTTCCGGCCAGATAATCAGGTCGGGTTTTTTTAAAGACAAAGTGGAAGAAAGCTGTATGTATTTATCAATAGTTTTATTTTTAAATTCATTGCTCCATTTGTCATCTTGTTTAATATTACCCTGAACAACAGAAACAAGAGCACTTGGTGCTGTTTTTATTTCTGTTAAAATTGTACCGATCTGATGTTGCCCGTAATAAATCACAGCTATCAGAACAAGTGTTGAATATAAAAGACTCAAAAGGCAATTTTTGGACAGTTTTTTCTTATAAACACGCCAGGTTAAAGCGAAGCTGTAATTAATAAAGATAAGGATGAAAGATACGCCGTAAACACCTGAAAAATCTGCGATTTGAATTAGGAGATGATTAGAAAACTGACTGTACCCCAGTGCACCCCATGGAAACCCGGTAAACGCATAGGTTCTTAAGTATTCAAGGCCTGTCCAGAGAAAGGCACCCCACAAAGGCGTTAAATGATTTTCCTTTGGCAGTTTATTCATTAAAAAGACAAATACGGCTGGATAAAGTGCAAGATAACAGCATAAAAGAATAAGGGTGGCAGACGCTAAAACTATATGAAGCTTACCATAGACGTGTACTGTGGGAACTATCCAGTAAATTAAGGTTAAGTAATGGGCCATCCCCATAGAGAACCCGCTATAAAATGTCTCCTTCAACGTAAGAGAGTTAATGGAGACAAGCCATGGAATAAGGGCAAAAAAGGCCAAAAAGGTCCATTCGGTGTTTGGAAAGCAAAGGGACAATAAAAGACCGCTGACCATTGCAGGAAAAAATTTTTGTAAAAGGGATACCGGGTTTTGATTTAGCATCATTTATCTTTATCTTATCAAAGTTAAAAAAGTCTGCTATATTTAGCAATAAGTCATGGCACAGTCAAATGACATAAAACTCTGCAGGTGATTTAATGGAAAATGGGCATACCAAATTAAAAATTGATACAATTTATTCTGACCAATCAAACCTGAACGATCCATTCGATTTTAACGGCAAAAAATTGTCTTTAAACGAAATGGCGACCATTTTAAAGTCTTCTCCGGCCGGAATCGGCATTATAAAGGACAGAGTGCTGGGCTGGACCAATCAGATTTTTCATTCCATGATGGGTTATGAACCCGATGCTTTAAGGGGAAAAAATACCAGGATTTTGTACGCAGACCCGGTTGAATATGACAGGGTTGGCCGTAAACTTTATGGTAAAATTGACCAGTACGGACACAGCTTTGTGGAAACCAGACTGGTAAGAAAAGACGGCACCATGTTTGAGTGCAGGATCATGGCCTCAAAATTGGACAAAAAAGATGTCTCAAAAGGAATCATAGTCATTGTTACGGATACTTCGGAATTAAAGCTATTACAGATCCAGCTGCAGCAGGCACAGAAGATGGAGGCCATCGGGGTGCTTGCGGGTGGAATTTCCCATGATTTTAATAATATTTTAATGGGAATACAAGGACACCTATCCTTGATGCAGATTGATATCAGTTCCACTGAAAAGGTACAAACCCATACAAAACATATTGGCAGGCTCGTAAAAACGGCAGCCGAACTTACCAGTCGACTGCTTGGATTTGCACGGGGGGGGAAATATCAAATCAGTGTATTGGACGTAAACGAGCTGGTTGAACTCTCATTGAAGATTTTTAAACCCACCCGAAAAGATATCACCGTCCATGAATCCTATGATGAAAATTTAGACCCGGTTGATGCTGACCAGGCTCAGCTGGAACAGGTTTTTTTGAACCTGGTTGTTAATGCTTCCCAGGCCATGCCGGATCATGGCGAAATTTTTGTCAAAACACAAAATATGTTTATCGAGAAAGATCATAGTTTTCCTTTTGAAGTAAAACCCGGACGATATATAAAGGTGTCCATCAAGGATACGGGTATCGGCATGGATATGGAAATTCAAAAAAAAATATTTGATCCTTTCTTTTCAACAAAAGAGATCGGGGATAAAAAAGGGCGGGGGCTTGGATTGTCAACTGTATTCGGGATCATCAAAAACCATGGTGGTTTTATTTTAGTTCGCAGTGAAAAAAGCAAAGGGGCCTGTTTTGAAGTTTGCCTGCCTGCATCCAACAATATCCGCATAAAAAAAGTTGTAGAAAAGTCCATCACTTTTGATCAGATTCAAAAAGGATCTGAAACTATTCTTCTTGTTGATGATGAAGAAGAGATTATCAATGTGGGTAAAAATTTTTTAATCAAACTCGGATACAAACCAATAATCGCAAGGAACGGGTTGGAGGCGGTTGAGATATTCAAACTCTATAAAGATGAAATTTCACTGGTTGTTCTTGATCTGATCATGCCGGTCATGAGTGGCAAAGAGGCCTTCTCCCAGATAAAAGAGATGCAGGAAAACGCAAAAATTCTTGTTTCCACGGGATATGCCGTAGATGACAAAGTTGAAGGTTTTTTAAACCAGGGTTGTCATGGTTTCCTGCAAAAACCATTCTCGCTAAATGAGTTTGCCAGGGCACTTAGAACTATTCTGGATAAAAAATAAAATTATCGTTTTGCATAAGTACCGGTAAAACAGAAAATTAAAAACCCTGCCAAGTTTACATGCGTTTACCCGGAACATTTGTTAATACAGCTTTACAAGCTTAGTCTCAAATGATATTTTGATAAGATCATCAAGATGATCGATTGAAAGGCATCATCAGGAGCATTATATGAAACATATAGAAATTCGGTTTGGTGATAATATTGAAACACATGCAGCCAAAGAAAAATCCTTTGAAGAGTTGTTTCAATCTGTCAACCCTATGTTTAGTTTTTCTCAGCGGGTCTGGAAACCCCAGATGGATATTTTTGAAACAAGAAAAGAAATTATCATCCAGGCTGAGATTGCAGGTGTAAGAAAAGAAAATATTGTTATTGAAATCAGCAATAAGGCGGTGAAAATCAGCGGAGACCGGCAAAGTGACCACCCGGACCGGACTGCCACTTACAGACTGGCTGAAATTCAGTTTGGACAATTTGAACGGGTGCTGTATCTGCCCAGTGTAATTGATGTTGAAAAAGTAGCGGCCACGTTTAATAATGGATTTTTAGAACTGAAACTTGGTAAATTGTTCACCAAAAACATCAAACGAAAATCCAATGTTTCCATAGATTTCTTTAAGCCATAGATGCCATAAGGAACCCGACACCAATGGATGATCTCAGACATCCCTCACCCAGTATCACATCAGACAATATTCCCGGCACCATTCCCATTCTTCCCATAGTGGACACCAATCTTTTCCCAAAGATGGTATTGCCACTGGTATTGATTCAACATGAAGCGGTTGAACTTATTGATGAGGCCATGAGTGGCAACAGAATGCTGGGCTTGCTCTTGTCCAAAAGGTCGGATATCGATTCCCGGCATACCGCAGAAGATTTGCATCGAATCGGAACCGTGGCCATTATTTTAAAGATGTCCAAGATGGAAGACGATAAAGCCCAGCTGCTTATTCAGGGGTTAAACCGGTTTAAGGTTAAAAAATTTGTCCAGAATAAGCAGTATATGCAGGCCAGAATAGAGGTTATGGAAAGCTGCAATGCGGACAGAAATAAAGAAAATCGGGCACTGATGGCCAATATTGTGGATCAATATGAAAAAATTGTTGATTTATCCCCGGGCTTGCCATCTGAAATGGGGCACATGATCAAATCGCTGCAGGAGCCCAATGTCCTTGCAGACATGGTTGCTTCCACGATCAATGCACCGGTGATTGAAAAACAAAAAGTCATTGAGTTGCTGGATGTTAACCGGCGGTTGAAAAAAGTGACCCGACTGGTAAATGATCAACTGGAAATCCTTGAAATGGGTTCTAAAATCCAGAGCCAGGTAAAAGAAGATATGGATAAGCGACAGCGGGAGTATTATCTTCGTCAACAGATGAAAGCCATTAGAGAAGAACTGGGTGATACAGACGATGACAATGTTGAGATCAACGAATACCGGACAAAAATAGAAGAGATCAGATTACCCGAAGAAGCAAATAAGGAGGCACAAAGAGAATTGCAGCGTCTGTCAAGAATGCATCCGTCTTCATCTGAATATGTTGTGGCGTCTACGTATCTGGACTGGTTGACAGCCCTGCCGTGGAATGAAGCATCCAAAGATAAGCTGGATATTAAAGAAGCCAGACGGATATTAAATAATGACCATTATGGTCTTGAAAAACCGAAAAAAAGGATTCTTGAATATCTTGCTGTAAGAAAACTTAAAAATGATTCCAAAGGCCCTATCCTTTGTTTTGCAGGCCCTCCCGGAACAGGCAAGACTTCTCTTGGCCGGTCAATAGCAAGAGCTTTGGGCAGAGAATTTATTAGAATTGCCCTGGGAGGCGTACGGGATGAGGCGGAAATACGCGGACATCGCAGAACCTATGTGGGTGCCCTTCCGGGAAGGATAATCCAATCCTTGAGAAAGGCCGGGACAAAAAACCCGGTGTTCATGCTGGATGAAATCGACAAAGTAGACTCTTCCTATCATGGAGATCCTTCATCCGCTCTTTTAGAGGTGTTGGACCCGGAACAAAATTTTTCGTTTACAGATCATTATCTGGATGTGCCCTTTGATTTGTCCGATGTGATGTTTTTGACCACCGCCAATGTGCTTCATACGATCCCAGCACCATTAAGGGACAGAATGGAGGTCTTGGAATTAAACGGGTATACCGAAGAAGAAAAATTAAAAATTGCCACCCGCTACCTTATCCCGAGACAAAGGGATGCCAACGGGCTTTCTGCCACACAAATTAAAATCACTTTGGGTGCAGTGAAAAAAATCATATCAGGATACACAAGAGAGTCCGGGTTAAGAAACCTGGAACGTCAGATAAGTGCCGTATGCAGAGGAGTGGCAAGCAAAGTTGCAGAAGGGAAAGACGCACACCTTGTAGTTGGCCAGAAAGAATTGCATGGATACCTGGGGCCGGCACCCAACATGCCGGATGCGGCCTTGAGGATTGAGAATCCAGGGGTTGTGAGCGGACTTGCCTGGACACCCTACGGTGGAGAAATTCTCTTTATCGAAGCGGTGGCCATGAAAGGCGGGAAAGGGTTGAACTTGACCGGCCAATTGGGCGATGTGATGAAAGAATCTGCCAGCACAGCATTGAGTTTTATCCGGGCCAATGCAGAAAAGCTTAAAATAAAGGAATCTTTTTTTGACGAACATGATCTGCATATCCATGTGCCCGAAGGCTCCATTCCAAAAGACGGACCTTCTGCCGGTGTTGCCATGCTGACATGTTTGACATCTCTGATCACGGGCCGACCTGTGAAAAAGAGAATGGCCATGACCGGTGAGATTACCTTAAGAGGTGAGGTGCTGCCCGTAGGTGGTATCAAAGAAAAAGTGATTGCCGCCCATAGAGCTGGGATTCGGACGATTATTCTGCCCCAGTGGAACAAGAAAGACATGGAAGATGTGCCCAAAAATATCAAAGATTCTATCGAGTTTCATTTTACAGATAAAATGAGAGAAGTTTTAAAACTGGCATTGTATGAAAAATGATAAAATTTTGGGAGTCACCTGAATAAAAATGAAAGTAAATTTTCTGATTTTAGTGTTTCTGGCCCTGTCTTTTTTTAGTTGTTCCTCCCGCCTTGATGCCACATATGGCCCGACATACGTCCCTCCTCCGGCAAAATCCGGGACTATGAAAAACGCACCCCCCAAATATTCCGGAGGTAAAAAGGTAGCAACACAAAAGCCGTATAAGGTTAAAGGTGTGAGATATACCCCCATCGCAAGTGCCTCGGGTTTTGTACAGACCGGCAAGGCGTCCTGGTATGGCAAAAAATTTCATGGCCGCAAAACATCCAATGGTGAAAGATATGATATGTATGCCATGACAGCGGCCCATAAAACCTTACCCATGAATACCTGGGTCAGTGTGCATAACCTTAAAAATAATAAAAAAATAGTTGTTCGGATTAATGATCGCGGGCCCTTTGTTTATGGCAGAATTATCGATTTATCCAAGACAGGGGCAAAGCGAATCGGTATTTTCGGATCGGGTACGGCAAGGGTCAGGATTACTGCTTTGGGAAAAGCCATGTCTTATTCTAAAAAAACAAAAGCTCCGGTTACGTTTAAACCTGTTGATTATTATAAAGGCAATTTTACAGTCCAGGTGGGTGCGTTTCAGGTCAAGACCAATGCAGAAAAATACCGGTACAAATTATCAAAATCCTATAAAAATGCACATATTGTTAAGTACATAGATGACAGAGGTATTTTTTATAGAGTAAGAATCGGCGGGTTTGCCAACTTAAAAGATGCCAACAGGTTCAGTGAAAAAATTATCTCTAAAGGGTTTGGCAACGCATTTACCGTTGCAGAATAAAAAGACAAAGAAATATGCAATATACTATCTTTCTTGATCGGGACGGCGTAATCAATGTTGACTCTCCGGATTATATAAAAAAACCTTCGGAGTTTGAATTTATTCCAAAAAGCCGGCAAGCCGTTGCGCTTTTGAACCAAAATAATTTTCAAATCATTATCATCACCAATCAATCCATAATTGGCAGAAAAATGGTATCTCAAAAAACGTTGGATGCTATTTTTAATAAAATGAGAAAAGGTGTAGAGACTGCCGACGGCAAAATAAAAGATATCTTTTTTTGTCCCCATACACCGGACGACAAGTGCTCCTGCAGGAAGCCAAAACCTAAAATGATTCTGGATGCCGCAAAAAAATATGATATTGATCTTTCACTATCAATCATGGTTGGAGACAGCAGCAAGGATATTGAATGTGCAATAAATGCCGGGTGTGGTAAAACAATCCTTGTGCAAACCGGTAACGGCAAAAAGGCCCGTCAAACCCTTTCCCAACAGGGCATTGCTCCAGATGCTATCTCTGCCAATCTCTATGATGCCGCATTGTGGATAATCAATAATGTGAAAAATTAAGTGCGCTAAATGATTACCATTAAGGGCATCTTGGAACGGCTGACCTATCAGAATCCTGAAAATCACTACACCGTCGCCAGAGTTCGCATCGCAAAAATCAATGACCCTGTCACTGTGGTTGGGCATCTGGCCGGTGTGAGTGAGGGAGAAAGCCTTGAAATTTCAGGCGCTTGGGCGGCGCATGCCAAATATGGAGATCAGTTCAAGGTCGAAACCTATAAAGTGATTCTACCAGCTTCTGTGGCGGGTATCAGGCATTATCTTGGTTCGGGCATGATAAAGGGTATCGGCAAATCCGTGGCAGACAGGATTGTGGACCATTTCGAAGAACAAACCCTTGATATCATCGAAAATGAACCTGAAAAATTAAAATTAATTCATGGCATTGGCGAGGCCAAGAAAAAAATCATTGAGCAGTCCTGGAACAAGCACCATGCTGTTCGAAGAGTGATGCAGTTTCTCCAGGAAAACGGGATCGGGGTTTTTCGTGCCGCTCAAATATTAAAGCTCTATGGGCCCCGGGCGCTGGCGATCCTGAAGGGGAATCCTTATATCATTGCCAGGGATATTCCCAGTGTCGGTTTTGAAATTGCCGATAAGATCGCATTAAGAGCCGGGGGAGATAGAGATGATCATAAGCGGCTGGCAGCCTGTCTATTGTTTTCTTTGTTGGCCTATGAACAGGGCGGTCATGTCTATGCGTTAAAAGAGGCGCTATTCAAAACGGCTTCAAGAACAGCCGGTGTGCCCTTGGATGATTTTGAATCGGCCCTGGAGGACTTGATTGAAACCGATGATGTAAAGTTTGAGTCAAATAAAGACGAGAAGCGGGTCTATCTGACACAACTTTTCAGGGCAGAATCAGGTGCTGCCGCAAGGATGAACGCCATTCTTTCCTTGCCCGTATCCGATTGCCGGATTAAGAGTGAGCGGATTTTAGAGCTTGTATTGACGCGGCTTGCTGTAAAATTATCCGAAGAACAATTGAATGTGGTCAAAGATGTGCTCAATGAAAAAATTGTGGTGATCACCGGCGGACCCGGCACAGGAAAAACAACTTTGGTCAAGGCATTGTGTGCCGTGTTTGAACTGATGCAGCAAAGAATAGTATTAAGCGCACCCACAGGGCGCGCCGCCCGGCGCCTTTCCGAGGTCACCGGTAAAAAGGCATTTACCCTCCACAAATTGCTGGGTTTTGACCATGAAAGCCAAACCTTTGATAGAAATTTTGCCAACCCCCTTGAATTAGATGTCTTTGTTGTGGATGAAGCATCCATGGTGGATACGCTTCTTTTGTACCGGATGGTGGAAGCCATGCCCATTGGTGCCCGTCTGATCCTGGTGGGGGATACCTTCCAGTTGCCATCGGTGGGGCCAGGCAATGTCTTATCCGATATTATTGAATCGGGATGCATCAGTGTTTTCTCGTTGACAAAGATATTCCGGCAGGCCCAGGAAAGCCCGATCATACAATATGCCCACCGGATACGAAACGGAGAAATGCCGCAATTTGACAAAGCCAAATCCGGCGAATTGTCTGAGTTTTATTTTATTGAGACCCGGCAACCTTCAAAGATCGTTGATACCATATTGGAACTCTGCTCCCAAAGGATACCCAGAGCATTTCCCCATATAAACGACATCCAGGTGCTCACTCCTATGCACAGGGGAGAAGCAGGCACCATTAATTTGAACCAGCAGCTTCAACGTGTTTTAAATACAGCTAAGGACGGTATGGCAGCCCGGGGGATGATTTTCAAACCCGATGACAAGGTGATGCACCTTAAAAACAATTATGATAAGGATGTGTTTAACGGAGATATCGGTATTGTCCATGAGGTTTTAAAATCTGAAAACAAAGTGCTGGTATCCTATGATAACCGGATCGTGGAATATGATATCCTTGAGCTTGATGAACTGACCCTGGCCTATACCATTTCCGTGCATAAATCCCAGGGAAGTGAGTATCAGGCTGTAATTATCGCGCTGACCACCGCCCACTTCCCATTATTGCAGCGAAACCTTTTATACACAGCCATGACCCGGGGGAAAAATCTGGTGATCATTGTGGGGTCTTCAAAAGCACTTGAAATAGCATTGAATAACAATCGAACTGATCTTAGATTGTCGGGTCTG
>JAKIUJ010000094.1 GCA_021647625.1 Desulfobacula sp. | reverse complement strand
AATTTAGCTTCGGATTTAAACATGTTTAAAAAACTTGAGGCATTGAGAAACAAAATTTTAAAGCTTCATGAAGTTAGAGAGGGGATTTTTTACAGATATATTCCTTTCAATGTTTTTGTTTCTATGTGCAGGGAGGTGCCAAGTTCAATAAAAAGCCGTTGGCTCAGATCAATTCGCTGCTGAATATTCCGATACTGCGGATTGTTTTTGTCCATTTTACCGGCCCCCCTTTCTGAACAATATTACTTTGATGGTCTCTAAAACAATCAATAGCTCAAGAAACAGGGATAGATTGTTTATATAATACAGGTCATAACGAAGTTTTTCTATGGAATCACCCAGAGATGACCCATAAGGGTACATGACCTGGGCCCAACCGGTGATCCCCGGTTTGACTGCATGACGTTCCATATAATAGGGAGTGGCCTGGCTGATTTGCTTTACAAATTCAGGGCGCTCAGGCCTTGGGCCGATAAAGCTCATATTACCTTTTAAAACATTCACCAACTGGGGCAGTTCATCAATACGGCTTTTTCTTAAGAGGTGGCCAAAATTGGAAATTCTCGGGTCATCTTCCTGTGCCCAGGCAGCTCCGGTGTTTGTTTCGGCATCGGTCTTCATGCTTCGAAATTTGTAAATGGTAAAATCTTTTCCATTTTTTCCAACCCGTTTTTGAAAATAAAAAAGCGGTCCGGATGATTTGTATTTTACCAGGAACACAATAACAGGAAAAAAGGGCAGGGTGAGCAATAGGAGCAGGGAGGAAAGCAGGATATCCAGCACTCTTTTCATAAAGCGGATAAAGGGCGTGATTAAAAATCCGCTGCTTTGTACAAGCCAGCTGGGATTGATGCTCTCCACAGGAATCTTTCCGGTCATGGTTTCATAAAAATTGGGGTAATCAATAATACGGACACCCATCAATTTGCATGAGACCAGCTTATTGATGGTAAGGTTCCCGCGCCTTTCAGTCAAGGCAATCACAATGGTATGCACCTTAAAGAGTTTGCAAAGCTCAATAATATTGTCAATGTTCCCTAATATTTTATTTTTTTCAACATCAACAGGATCTGTGGCTGTGGATATATATCCGGAAAGAGAATATTTGCCCGGAGAGGCTTTGAGCATGCGGTCTATCTCCAGTGCAGTTGCGCCTGTACCGATAACCACAATATTTTTTGTAAAAAAAGAAATATCAAATGTTTTCTGGTAAAGGGCTTGCCACAGAATCTGGAACATGAAAAAGGCGATTAATGCGGAAATTAAATGCCATGATAGCCCGGAAAGGCGGCTTAGTACGATAAGTACAAAAAAAGAAATCACGGTGGCTATTGCAGAGCGAGTGGCAAAGGTTTTGAGTGCCCAGGTCCTGGTGTTGTAAATTTCACAAAAGTATGAACTCAAAATCAGGACAGGAACAAACAAAACAATCCAGATTTCAGGAGATATTTCATTCGGAATCGGCCTTAATGTTTTAAGTAGCAGCAGGATGGACATTCCGACCATAAAGTCGCCGACCATGAGAATAATCTGCTTTCTGATAAGACTTCCTTTTGCTAATACGCCCACGATATCATCCTAAGTACCTACTTTTAATAACTTTGAGTCTGGTCTGATGAGTTTTGATATAATACAGATGGTGTAGTGTCAAGCAAATTTGGGAGAATTTAATTCAAGATGAGAAAGGTGTTTAATAAGGATATTCCGGTCAAATGGTGCGGGGATAGTCGCCTGGCAGTTCAAATATCCCGGCAGAGTCGGCTTTTAAATGGATCAAATATCATACAATGATTTCCCTGCATCGGTGGATCTGCTTGCGCTTGCTTACATAGTCTTCGGGTATGGTTTTATGGGTGATCTCTGTAATATCGGTGGGCAGCAATTGTGTTGTTTTTAAATCAAAATTTTGGTGATTTGTGGAAAAAAACACGGTTGCACCGGATTTCATCCGTTTAAATACAGCATTGAGCATTCTCGGATGTTCTCTGGCAATGTCAAAGTGTTCTCCTGTCACACGCGTGGTGGAATAGGAGGGCGGGTCCACAACCGCCAGGTCAAAATCTTGATATTCATGGTTTGCGGTTGCCAGAAAATCAAGGGTGTCTTTTTGGATTAATGCGTGGTGTTCTCCGTATAGGCCATTGAGTTCAAGGTTTTCTTTTACCCAGCTGACGGCTGTTTCAGATCGGTCCACGGAGACTGTTTTTTTAGCGCCCCCTCTTGCCGCATAACAGGTAAATGACCCTGTATAGCAATACAGGTTTAGAAAGGTCTTTCCCCTGGCTCTTTCTCTTATCATCTGCCTGGTATTGCGATGGTCGGAGAACAATCCTGTATCCACGTAGTCTGTGGGGTTTATTAAAAATTTTAAATCCCTTTCATACATAGGGATCTTTTTGTTGATGGTATTGATACGGCTATATCGTTTGCCTTCTTTAAATCCGGATCTGCGGATTTTAAGATGAAGTTTGTCTCTGGGTACATCCAAAATTTTTGCAACCGCCTGTCCCATGATGGGCAGCCATTCCTTTGTGGATTGCTTTGTGCTGTATTCGCCAATGACAAGGTGTCCTGCATACCAGTCTACAACGGCTCTTATCTCAGGGATATCCCAGTCATAGAGCCTGAAAATTTCCAAGTTTTGGCGGTAATATCGTTTACGCAGGTGCTTGTGTCTTTTTTTTACCTTGTTGGCAAGCATCTGTGCCTGGTTTTCAATCTTTTTCTGTGAGGTCCACGGATCCATTTTCATACCAGTTATCTGATTAAATGCCGTATCATTACACCATTTGTGGATTTTTGGCAATTCCAATGAATTTTTTGACCAGGGTCAACGCATGTAAACTTGACATGAATTTTAATTCTTTGTTTTACAGGTACTTGTACAAAACGATAATTTCATTTGCGTTTACCTTCAAACCGTAACTATCTGAAATCATTAATATGAAAAAGTTATATGCGTTAGCCCTGACGCGTTAGCCCCGGCTCCTTGACATATTTAAGTCTGGATACTAAAAAAGCATGTATGGCTTTTAAAATATAAAACATAGAAATCATAAAAGAAAAATATATATAGATCAGGGGTTTAAAAGATGCTTAAAGATGGAGAGAAAGGGGTTATCCGGCAAAAAGGAAAAGATGATGCAACATATGCTGTTGCACCTCATATTCCATGTGGGATTGTCTCACCCGATCAGTTGCGAAGGTTGGCGGATGTCGCTGAAAAATATAATGTATCTATGCTGAAAATTACCAGTGCTGCCAGAGTTGCCGTCATCGGTATCCAGGAGGATCAGGGGGATGATATCTGGCAGGAGTTCGGGATGGTTCCGGGACATGCCACAGGCCTTTGTGTTAGGAGTATCAAAGTGTGTCCTGGAACAACCTGTTGCAGGCTTGGGCAACAGGACAGCCTTGAAATGGGAATGGAGCTGGATAAGGTGTATCATGGGATGGTGCTGCCCAGCAAAATGAAAATGGGTGTCAGCGGGTGCAAGATCCAATGTGCTGAAAATTGTATAAAAGATATTTCGCTCTACGGAACAAAGGATGGCTGGACCGTTATGGTCGGTGGCAATGGGTCTGCAAGGCCCAGGCTTGCGGATGTTTTGATCGAAAACCTGTCTTCGGGCGATGCCGTAGAAATGGTTGCCAAGGTCATAGAATATTATAAAGCAAATTCGAAACGGGAAAGAATGGGAAGAATGATCGAACGTATCGGACTGGATACAATAAAAGCTCAATTAAAAATTGATTGACTTTATGTCTAACCCATTGTTTATTCATAATTTAAAGGAGAGTCCCGAGATTTCCTTTTTTCTTAAAAAATGTGATTTTTTGTGGTGGTTACAGTAATTTGGCAGATTGAATAATAGGATGAAAATAAAAAGGAGAACCCATTGACCCGAGAATACGGTATAGCAACAAAAATAAGCATACTTGTTTTAGCCTCAATATTGTCCACCCTTTTATTTGTTTTTTTAAGTTCCTATTTCTCTTTGTCCGAGATGAAACAGATCAATCAGGAAGGGATACAAAGTATCATTTTTGAAGAAAGAAAAACCAAACTGATTGAATTGACTGACAATGCTTCTGCCGTGCTTGAGGCCACAAATTTTCAAAATTCGGCAACCAAAGCGATCACTGCCATGCGTTTTGGGAAAGCAAAGAAAAATTACTTTTTTGTAATTGATCAACAAGGGCGTTTTATAGTTCATCCTGAAAGGCCGGATCTTTTGGGTGTCAGCCAGATAAATCTTCAATCTCCTGACGGTGTGTTTATCATTAAAGAAATGATTGAACGGTCAAAAAAAGACCAACAAGGGTTTCTTACCTACCAATGGGAAAAACCGTATCAAAAAGGGGAACTGGGGGAAAAACTTAGTTATTTCCGATATATTCCAAAATGGGATTGGATTATTGGTACGGGTATTTATAATGATGATATAAAAAATATCGCTCTTGAAAAAGAAGCTCTTTTGCGGGAAAAATTCAAGGAAGGCCTGACGATAACCATTGTGGTTATTTTATCTTTTTCAATTTGTTTTATTTTATTATCACTTGCCATAACCCGTAAACTTTTAAAGCCGGTAAAGCAGGTTGCTGATTTTGCAAAAGAATTGGGTTCCGGGAATTTAACGGCCACACTGGATTACCAAAGCACTGATGAAATCGGTGAGATGGCTGATTCCATGCGCAGTGCAGCAAGAGATCTTGGACATTTAATAAAAAAACTTGTTGTGACATCGTCAACAATGGCGGACTCTGCTTCGTATCTTTTGGCGATTGCATATGATTTGAAAGATTCATCAAAAGAGATGGAAAATAATTCTGATAACGCAACCCGGGAAACCCAGAGTATTTCCAGGCATATGAAAAGTATTCTGTTGGCCACCGGCAAGATTAATACGCAACTTGATAGTATTGCTGATTTCACGGAAACCGTTTCCACAAATACAACAACGGTTGGAGACAGGATTGAGTCTGTATCAAAATCGACCACATCCGCTGCCTGTGCAATTGAACAAATGTATGCATCATTCAATGAAACAGCTCAAAATTCAAGCAAAGGGGCCAGTGTGACGGAACAAGCCTCCAAGCAGGCTGAAGAAACTTCCGAGATTATGAACCAGCTCGGTGATGCCGCAAAGGAGATCGGCGAAATTATTGAGATCATCCAGACGATTGCCTCCCAGACGCATTTACTTTCTTTAAACGCAGCCATAGAAGCAGCAGGAGCCGGGGACGCAGGAAAAGGTTTTTTTGTGGTCGCCAATGAAGTAAAAGAACTGGCCAATCAGACAGAAACCTCAGCAAATGTGATCCGTAAAAAAATATTGGGTATGCAGGATTACACCCAAAAGGCTGTAAAAGTCATCGGCAGCACTGTAGAGGTAATCTCCGATATTGACGAAATTATGTTTGCCATTGCATCTTCAGTTGAAGAGCAGACGTCCGTGACAAATGATATTTCTTCCAATATCAGCGTCACAGCAGAAAATGCCAAAGAGTTAAATGACAAGGCAAAGGCAAATATTAATGCGGTAAGAGAGGTCGCAGGCAATATTGAAATGACATCCACCGAATCTGATCTGATTCAAAAAGACGTAAAAAATACCACACTAGGCATTGAGGGTGTGCTAAATTATGTAAGTAAGACAAACGAATCAGTCAAGGCCTCTGCACAGGATATAGACCAGATACAGATCCAGGCAGATGAATTGACCGGGCTTGCAAAAGACTTAAAGCAGGCCATTGAGGTGTTTAAGGTGTAAATACCAAGGGTTTCAGGGCAAGACCGCCATCCGGGTGTTGGGCAAATCAATAAAAAAACAGGGAGTTCATATTGAAATGTTTAATCATCGCTGCCCACGGCAGCCGGAAAAAAGAATCCAATCAGGAACTTGTGTCTCTGACAGCCCGTGTGGCAATAAAATTAAAAAAGAACTTTGATCGGGTTGAGCATGCATTCTTGCAGTTCGGGGAACCATTGATTGAAGAACAGATTGAAAATTTAATAGATGACGGAGCCAGAAAAATAGTTATTTTCCCGTTCTTTATCGGCAGTGGCAGCCATATTCTTGTGGATATCCCGGATCTGGTCAAATCAGTCCAGCAAAAATACGGGCACATCGAGTTTAAAATCACCCGGCATCTGGGGAAGATTTCTGCCATTGAAGATGTCATTGTAAATGAAGTGAGTATATAAAAATGAAACATGCCGTTATTATTAAAACCGGGGATACCTTCCCCGCTATTTCAAACAAGTTGCAGGATTTTGAAGACTGGATCATCCAGGGTTTGGGCGTTGATCCTGCAAAGGTAAAAATTGTGGATGTCCCGAGGGGTGAAGATCTGCCATCACGTGAAGAATGCAGTGGCGCGGTAATTGCCGGCTCCCATGCCATGGTGACCCAGGATCTTGACTGGAGTTTATCAATTGAAGCCTGGATTCCGGATCTTATTGCAGCGGGTATTCCCGTACTTGGGATCTGCTATGGGCATCAATTGCTTGCCCGTGCCATGGGGGGTGTCGTTGATTATCACCCACAAGGACTTGAGATCGGTACGGTTGGGATCGAACGGCAAAAGTTAGATGAGTCTATGGACTCAGATGCCTTGTTTAAAGATTTGCCGGATCGTTTTGACGTTCATGTCTGTCATTCCCAGACCGTTATTCAATTGCCAAAAAATGCGGTCTTAATAGCAAAAAATCAGTTTGAGTCCCATGAGGTGTTTAGAATAGGAACATCAGCCTGGGGGGTTCAATTTCATCCGGAATATGATGAAATCATTATGACTGCCTATGCAGAAAACATGGAGCAAAGCATCTCATCATCGGGACAGGCATTGTCTGAAATTTTGAAAAAAATCAATCCAACGCCTGTTGCAGCTAAGATACTAAAGCGCTTTGGACAATTAATAACATGATAATGTTGGCCGCCAGGTGGTAATGATATTTGCACCTTATCGATTTAAGGACCAGTCATAGGGTAGATATTTTAATTTGATATCCTGGCCGGCCGAACGGATGGTGGCCTTTAGTTCATCATTGGCAAACCTCTGGATAAACTGGACCGGCTTATCTGAGAAATCTTCATCAAACCATGCGAATATTTTGCTTAAAAAAAGAATATTATTCTTAAGGAAATTATTTTTTTTATCGTTGATAAATTTTTTTGTCTGATTATCCAGTTGATCCTCTAGAGTGGATGGCTCATAGGGCTCGTTTCTTAAGGGCGGACAACTTTTGGAAGCACAGTTAATGGCGAAATGAACCCGGGGGTCTTTAAATATTGGACGAAGTATATCATGCTCAATATAATCGAGAGTAACGCTTCTTTTCTGTAGCTTAATAAATTTTTTCTGCCATGGATTTGTGAAAAAAGTGCCGATTTCCTTAATGGAATTTATCCCGGGATATCTGGTCAGGATAAGCTTGATGGTAAAGGCATTGTATGCATTGATATAGAATGCAAATTGTTCGGTTTTTGAAAGAGAATCAATATCGGTGCTGCTGAGGATGGCAAGATAGGTATCCAGTTTTTGTTCATCCTTTTTAAACCCGTCATAATTGACGCGGTTTTTAATGACATGGCTTTTTAACAAAGACGCATAAAGGGTATTATCGACACTGGGTTCGGCATGGGCATTTACGGTTGAGAATGCAATGAAAACCATAATTATAATGGTCATCAGAATATATCCGGTTTGCCTGTCATATTCCATTAGCTATCCTTCCCGTAATTTGATGAATCCGTATAAAATTTATCATTATTTGTCATATTGCTTCCAATTTAAGATTGTGACAATTTTATCAAGACTATTCAGGAAACACAACTTGAAAAAGCCGATTGAACAGGGCTAAGGCATGTAACTTTTTTGTTCCTAAAATCTAATGTCTTGAAATTTAAAACAAAAAAAATATATAACAAAACTCGAATTGATTTTTTTAAAAGGGCTAATTCTTAATTATGTTCAAATTGTGCGGTATGTCAAAATTTATAATTGTTATTTTAATGTGTTCCCTGTGTGTGTCTTGCAATGCCGTGTCTAAATCGGACCGTGTGGAGATAAAATTGCTGGCAGGCCAAATTAATGCATTATTTGTTCAGGCCAGAAAAGAAATTGAAATCTTGAAAGTTGCCGCACTTGCATTGTTGGAAAATCCAGGGGATGCAAAAGGTCTGTTTGACAGCAAAAGATACACGACCACAAAAAATTATATCTATTACACACCCATTGATGATGGACAATGTGAAGTCTGGGCTTCAGGGCATATCCCCATTGGTGGTTCAGAAAGAAAACGGATCAAAATGTTTGAACACCTGTGTCCGGATTTACAAAATATCTATAACAGGAGCAATTTTGTTGATAATATCTATTTAACAACATATGACTCCATTGTTATGGGGTATCCATATGCAGATATGCATGCATATATGCAATCCGGACTCGATCTGACAAAAGTCTGGGTGACCTATTGGGCAGCGGCTGAAGATGCAAATCCCAAGAAAAAAACCTTGTGGGTAAATCCCTATATAGACGCCGTTGGCCGTGGGTACATGACCTCAATTATCACACCGGTGTATTATAATAATTTTCTTGAAGGTACGCTGGGGATTGATATCACAGTCGATCTTATCAGCGATAAATTTATTGCACTCTCCCAGAAAAATCTGATGATAGTAACCGGGCGGACCATTCCCGTGGCAATTAATAAGAACAGTTTTAATATTTTAAGAATGAAAGGTCTTGAAAAGTATAATTATCTGAAAAAAGAACCGGAAAATAGGTCGATCTCTTCATCTTTAATGATGACAAAAAACAGCTCAAAGGATATCCAGGCCATTGCAGCGTGGATAACAGGCCCAAAAAAGGAGATTGACCTGATGATTTTTGGAGAGGAATACTCTTTAATAAAAGAAAAAATTCCGGAAATCGGCTGGTTTCTAATTGAGTTGAAAAAAAATTAAATGAAGCTGCAATCCAAAATACGGGGCGGTTTCTTTTTGGTGGTCTGTATCCTTTTATTCACAGGGATTCTTAATATTTATTTTTTCCTTCGCATTAACAACTCCATAGATGAACTGGTTGAAAATCGGTTTGTTATTGAGCAAAAAGTTCAATCCGGTCATCTGATCATTAATAAAATTTATAACAAAATATGGGATACCATGCTCCTTGATGTCCAGCACCGCAGTCATCAAATAGAAGAACTGGATCAACTTGCGACATCTTTTTATCAGATCATGGATTCCTTATCTGATTATCTGTCATATCCATCCGGAAATATCAGGGATCAGAAGCGATATTTCCAGACCTATTATATTGTGGGAAAAGATATTTTAACGCTGCCTGATCTGGCAAGTTTTCAGGAAAGTGAAGAAAAAATTGAACGGTTCAAGCATCACAAGGAGCGTTTGACAGACCAGATTGATCATAGGTTTAAAGGGTATAAAAATCAGTTTGCCAAATCTTTATCCGATCTTCAAAAGGAAACCTATCTTATTGCGGCCTCATCAACGGTGTTTGTTGTTTTTGGGATGGTGATGGCTATTCTCCTGTCCATAAAATTATCATCCAATCTGGTCAGGCCGATTCTTAACCTCACCTCGGCGATTCGAAGATTTACCACGGGCACGAAAACAGTAAAAGCATATGAAGCATCAGATGATGAAATCGGACGACTGGGGGCTGCGTTTAATGAGATGACACGGCAGTTGAACGATTCCATTGAAAAGCTTGAAGCCCAGATCATAGAAAGAAAAGAGGCGGAAAAAAAAGCAGCCCACCGCAGGAAACAACTGGTTCAGGCGGATAAAATGGCTTCACTGGGAATTCTTGTCTCGGGAGTGGCCCATGAAATTAATAATCCAAACCAGTTTATCATGTCCCATATTGAACCCTTGAAAAATGCATGGGAGGGGGCCATTCCTGTTCTTGATCAATATTATGACCAATACGGGGATTTCAGGGTCGGGGGCACCAATTATTCTTTGATAAAAAAAAAAATACCACAAATATTTTCAAATGTTTCCAAGGGGTCCAGGCGAATCAAAACCATTGTGGATGAGTTAAGAGATTTTGTGAATGAAACCCCTCAGGATTCTGATTCAAAGGTCAATATAAATGATGTAATAGAGTCGGCATTAACGTTGAATTTTAATATGATTAAGAATGCCACCCATGATTTTTCTTTTGAAAAAGCTGAAATTGTCCCGTTAATCCCCGGGCATTACCAGCGTCTGGAACAAGTGGTCGTCAATTGTTTACAAAATTCATGTCAGGCACTGATGTCCAAGGATGGGGCAATTCAAATTCGAACATATTATAGTGAAATAGAAAGGGAGGTCGTGCTTGAGATTCAGGATGCCGGAAAAGGAATTCGAAAAGAAAATCTGGCGCATATCACCGATCCTTTCTTTACCACAAGAAGAGATCAAGGGGGAACCGGACTCGGGTTGTCGATCTCTTCCCGAATTATTGCCGATCATAATGGAACCATGGTTTTTGAATCCCAAAAAGGCAATGGAACCACCGTTATCATAAGGTTACCTCAACATTTAACAAAAGAAAAATCATGACTTCAAAAACACCCTGTCTTCCCATTTTAATTGTTGATGATGAAAGCGAAAGCCTTGATGGGTTTGAGTTGATGCTCAATTCCAAGGGGTTTAATAATATTGAAACTCTTCAAGACAGCAGAAAGGTGATTGAATCCCTTGGAAAAAACGAACCTGCGGTTATACTTCTCGATCTATCCATGCCTCACCTGTCAGGCGAGGATCTTTTAGACAAAATTTTACTTCACCACCCTCATATCCCGGTTATTATCGTCACGGGGAAAAATGAGGTTGATACGGCGGTTGGATGCATGACCCAGGGCGCCTTTGACTACATGGTCAAGCCTGTGGAGCCCGAAAGAATGATTGCCGGGGTTAAACGGGCAGTGGAATTACAGGAGGAGCGGCGTGAATATAAAAATTTTCGAAATAAAATACTCAAGGATGATTTAGAGTTTCCTCAAATTTTTTCTAAGATTATAACGGCCAATAAGAAGATGAGATCAATCTTTCAATATTCCGAAACCATTGCAGTCACAGGAAAACCACTGTTGATCACCGGTGAGTCCGGCGTGGGTAAGGAGATGATCGCTAAAGCCATTCATCGCTTAAGCGGTCGTGACGGGCCCTTTGTTTCCGTCAATGTGGCAGGCCTGGATGATCTGTTATTTTCCGACACCCTCTTTGGGCATTTAAAGGGCGCTTTTACCACGGCTGAAGAGAAACGAGCCGGCTTAATTCAAAAGGCCCGTGGCGGCACTTTATTTTTGGATGAAATTGGTGATTTGAGCCAGACAAGCCAGTTAAAACTGCTCAGAATTCTTCAGGAAAAAGAGTATTACCCCATGGGATCGGACATCCCTATAGAAATGGATACCCGCATCATTACCGCAACAAATCAGGATATTGTCTCCTTGATGGAGAAAAAAAAATTCAGGACAGATCTTTATTACAGGATTCAGACTCATCATATTCATATCCCGCCGCTGAGGGATCGAGCATCGGATATTCCATTATTATTGCAGCATTTTATAGGTAAGACTTCCATGAGCCTGGGGAAAAAGAAACCCACGCCGCCAAGTGAGCTTGCAACGTTTCTTGCCGGATATAATTTTCCGGGAAATATCAGAGAACTTGAAGGAATGGTATTTGATGCTGTCAGTAATCATAAACACAAGATGTTGTCCCTTCAACTATTTAAAGATCATGTTGAAAAACATCAATCTGTGAAACAAAGGCGGAAGACCGATTCGGTAAACACGGATTTGAATCCATTCTCCCTGATAGAACCCTTACCCACCCTGAAACAAGCGCCAGTCCATCTCTTGTCCGAGGCCATGGCAAGGAGTCATGGAAATAAGGTCGCTGCAGCAATGATGCTGGGGATTACACGGTCCGGGTTGAATAAGGCCTTAAAGCGGGCCGGCATCAGTTAAGGGTCGGCTCAAAAATTAGTTCACTTTTTGTTTGCAGAATGTTCAGTCCCCTTTTGGGCTTTTGCGAACAGATTATGTGAAGTTGTTTTTTTAATGATTCCTAAAATAATGCAACCCTGCGTTAATTTGAAGCAAACCCCTGGGACAATTGTCACTATCCGGACAATTGTCTCTTTCGCCAAAAATGCCCTGTCTAACAAGCCATTTCATCCCTTTTTAGTAAAAAATCCGGGACAATCGGCCCACCTGTTTTAGAAGCCTTTGCTTTTACACGTTCTTATAACTATCTAAAATTATTTTAAAATTATTTGTGTCATTCGTGGTATGCCGGACTCAAAGCATGTGGCTTATTTGATCTAATAAATTCAGTATGTTGCATTTCAAAGGTAAGCACTGCCTAATACACCTGTTTATCCAGGTCACAGTAAAACTGAGAATTTAAAAACATGCCAAAGTACCATGCGTTTATCCTGCATGGTACGCAAGTTGCGTAGAAACAAAGAAAATTAAAAAAAAGAACGTAATAAGGTTTTCTTTAATGACTGATATTGTAAAATATTTTTTAAAGAACAAGTTGGCGCTGTTGGGTCTTGTTTCTATTCTGGTGTTCTCTTTTTCGGCTATTCTTGCGCCGATGATTACACCCTATGATCCCTATATGCAGTTTTTTGAAGGTTTAAGCCTTGAAGGGGCTCCTCTGCCACCCAATGCCAAATTCTGGCTGGGGACGGATCTTTTAGGAAGAGATCTGTTTACACGACTTGTATATGGTGCGCGAACGTCCCTGATTATCGGGATTGCAGCAAATGGGATTGCCCTTTTTATCGGAGCCTTTCTGGGTATTATCGCCGGATATGCCAGGGGGTGGACCGGGGCTGTGATCATGCGGTTTACCGATTTGATGATGGCATTTCCCGCCTTGCTGCTGGCGATTGCTCTGGCGGCGATTTTCCAGCCTAGTCTCTGGATTGTTGCCCTTGTGATTGCTTGTGTCAACTGGGTCCAGATAGCCCGGGTGATCTACAGCCAGACCATGGCCCTTGCCACCAGTGAATATATTGAAGCCGTTCGCTCCATTGGCGCTTCGTGGCCCAGGATATTGTTTGTTCATATTCTGCCGCATCTTTGGCCCACCATCCTGGTTTGGGGAACCCTGGGTATTGCAACCACTGTACTGCTTGAAGCCACATTGTCATTTCTAGGTGTGGGAGTCCGTCCGCCAACGCCTTCCTGGGGAGGTATCATTTACGAAAGTCAGTCCTATTTTCTGGATGCGCCCTGGCTTGTTTTTTTCCCGGGGTTGGCCATCATGGCGTTATCTCTTGCCTTTAACCTGGTGGGAGATGCATTACGTGACGCCCTTGATCCCATGAAACGCGGGAGAAACTGATGCTGTCCATTATTTTAAAACGTCTGGGGCAATCTGTTTTCATTCTGCTGGGTGTGACGTTGATCACTTTTAGTCTGTCGTTCATGATGCCTGCAGATCCGGTTCGAATGATTGCCGGACGAAGTGCAACAAAGGCAACTGTAGAATCCATTCGAAAGGAACTGGGCCTTGATAAACCTTTGCCCATTCAATATGCAAAATATGTCAACCGGCTTGTTCAACTTGATCTTGGCCGGTCATATAAACAAAAAACACAAGTGGCCGAGTTGATTAAAAGTCGGCTTCCGGCAACGTTGCTGCTAATGGCAGGCGCCATATTTTTTGAAATACTCATAGGTATTCCCGCCGGTATTCTGGCTGCAACACAGCGGGGAAAATTCTGGGACAACTGGATCATGGCGATCTCCTTTGCCGGGGTTTCCATGCCGCAATTTGTCCTGGGACTGCTCTTGCTCTACCTTTTTGCCTATGTGTTTGGATGGTTTCCTCTGGGGGGATATGGCACATGGAGACATCTTTTTTTACCGGCACTAACACTGGGGATCTCTGGCGGGGGCTGGTATTCGAGAATGGTCCGATCCAGTATGGTGGATGTTTTATGCCAGGATTATATCAGGACGGCGCGGGCCAAAGGCTTGTCTGAATTTAAAACCATCATGGTTCATGGATTAAGAAATGGAATTTTACCGATTATTGCCATGATCGGCCTTGATGTCGGAATATTTATGGCCGGGGCCGTGGTGGTGGAATCAGTTTTTGGATGGCCCGGAATCGGTCAGATGGCCTGGCAGGCCATACAGATGGTGGATATCCCTGTCATTATGGGCGTTACGCTTGTGGCAGCCATTGGTATCATCATCGGTAATCTTTTGGCAGATCTGGTTATGCCCTTTGTGGATCCAAAGATGAGAGTAGATTAAACATTTTAAAGGAGGAGTTACACATGAAAAAAACGGCACTTTTAATTGCAATTTCACTTACCTTCCTGTTTGCCGTCACTGCCGTGTGCAGTGCCGTCGATATAAAGCAGGGCGGAAAAATGGTTGTCACCTACAAGGATGATATCAGTACGCTTGATCCTGCAATCGGGTATGACTGGCAGAACTGGTCAATGATCAAGAGCCTTTTCAACTGCCTGATGGATTATAAGCCAGGCACTTACGACCTTACGCCTGATCTTGCACAAAGCTTTGAGATTTCGGAAGATGGTTTGCTCTATACTTTCAAATTAAGGGAAAATATCAAGTTCCATAACGGACGTCTTTTAACAAACCAGGATATCAAGTATTCCATTGAAAGAGCGGTTAATCCTAAAACCCAAAGTCCGGGTCAGGGATTTTTTGCCAGTATTAAAGGCTTTGATGAACTGGCCGCAGGTAAAGCCACGGAACTCACCGGCATTACACTTCCCGAAGCCGGTATTGTAAAAATTGAACTCTCCCGTCCGGATGCCACCTTCCTCCATGTTATGGCCATTAACTTTGCTTCAGCCGTTCCCAAAGAAGAGGTGGAAAAATATGGTGAAGACTTTGGAAAGCATCCTGTTGGCACCGGATCATTTAAGATGACCGAATGGAAGCTTGGTCAATATGTGATATTTGAGCGAAACAAAGACTATTATATGAAAGGGATTCCAAAACTGGATACCATTGTATTTGAAGTAGGGCAGGAACCAACAGTTGCACTTCTCCGTCTTCAACGGGGTGAAGTGGATATTCTAGGGGATGGTATTCCTCCTGCAAGATTTTTAAAGGTTAAGAATGATCCTGCCAACAAAGACTTGATTATCCAGGGGGACCAGCTTCATACCGGATATCTGTCCATGAATTTAAAAATGAAACCCTTTGATAATCTTGATGTCAGAAAAGCGGTTAACATGGCAATAAATAAAGAGCGTATCTGTAAGATGATTAACAACCGTGCAGAACCCGCAAGTCAGCCGCTTCCTCCGGGAATGCCGGGATATGATAAGAACTATAAGGGTTATCCCTTTGATGCAGCCAAGGCTAGAGCGCTTTTGAAAAAAGCCGGGTTTGCCAATGGATTTACAACAGAACTTTATGCCAACAATACAGATCCCAACCCGAGAATTGCCCAGGCCATTCAGCAGGATCTCGCAGCCATCGGTA
>JAKIUJ010000093.1 GCA_021647625.1 Desulfobacula sp. | reverse complement strand
ATCCATTCCCTCAAATTTAAGCTCAGCCTTGCATTGCACAGGACACTTAAAACAACCGCTGGATCGGACAATATTTTTTTCAAGTGATTTACCGTCAATTTTTTCAACCTGTCCTGCACCTGTTGTCGCATAGTTCCGGCTCCCCGTGATGCCAAAATCATTTGCCCACTTAACATATCCTGCTCCACCGTATTTTGAAAAAGTACTGAATTCGGGTGAGTTTTTTATTTTTGTCACATAGTCTTTAACAGACTGTTTTTGCATGGGTGTTACCGCAGGGATATGTTTGTGATCTCCCTTTGAAATCACAATGGCCTTGAGATTTTTTGATCCCATGACCGATCCCATCCCGGTTCGTCCGGCTGCATGATCTCGTTCAGTCATAATTGAGGCAAACCTGATCCTGTTTTCACCCCCGGGCCCGATGGCCAGAATTTTTAATTTTTTATTTTTATGGGATTGTTTGAGCAGGTCCTGGGTTTCAAAGGCATCATGTCCCCAGATTTGAGAAGCATCCTTAATGCCGGCGCCTCTGGAATCAATATAGAGATAGACCGGTTTTTTTGATTTCCCGGTGATGATGATGGATGCAATATTGCAGGAGCGAAGCCAGGCTCCTGCATATCCACCGATATTCGAGCTTCCCAGGATACCCGTCAAGGGGGATAGCGCATTTATATGCAGCCTTGCCGAGACAGGCGCTGCCGAACCCGTTAAAAAACCGCACGATATTAATAGTATGTTTTTCGCAGACAAAGGATCTATTCCGACAGGGAGCTGACGATAAAGGTACCAGATATTAAATCCCCGTCCCCCAAAATATGTTTGGGCAACTTCAGGAAATTTGGAAAATGAACAAGTGTCTGAATTCAAATCGATATTAAGCAGTTGTCCGAATTTGTTTGCCGAATTCATTTATGGTTTGCCACTCACCGGCACTCCCTGTTACTATTGTTGGATATCTATTTTAATTTTTAACGGCCTTTTTAAAAAAAAATCAATATTGACTCTGTATCATACCAAAAAGTTATCATCAATAGTCTATCTAATAAATATTACAATCTCGAAAATTAATATGAACTATTTTCAATATTAATATATCAAAAACATTAATTAATATATTAATTATAATAGTATTTCCTATAATCAGATAAGGATCGAGAAATCCAGTTAATTACTTT
The DNA here is from genome assembly GCA_021647625.1 of Desulfobacula sp. GTDB lineage: Bacteria > Desulfobacterota > Desulfobacteria > Desulfobacterales > Desulfobacteraceae > Desulfobacula. Next base: position 14,360 of record JAKIUJ010000093.1, on the reverse strand, counting down.
TTTTTGCAAAAGCAATGGTGTTGACCAAGCCTCCCAAAATGACACAAATCAAACCGATGCCTTATGCAGGAACTATGGGCTCATCAAAAAACGAAATAAGATAAATTGCTGATAATACCGGTGTAATGAAAGTAAAGAGGACCAAATAAGACGCTTGTGTTGATTTCAATGCGACCATCCAAAATACATAAGAGAAGCCATTAACAAAGGATTCCATTTAATAGGACAGGAGCTATTTCAGCCTTTGACGGTATAGCAAATTGTGAATTGTGTTACCGCTTTTACCGGACACTTATCCATGCACTTTAAGCAGTCCTTGCCTGCTTTATTTAAACACAGTTCATTTACAGTAACCAAAGGATTGTCTCCCAATACTGCTTGCGTAACCAAACTGCCCAGCCTCCCGGCGCTGCCGGCAGGAGTAATCATTTGCGCATTCATTCCAAATCGACCGAGACCACAAAGATATGCAAGGTGTTTGTGCGACCATCTGGCAGTTAATGATTCAGGAAAAAAATTATAAGTGGCAGGTGTAAGTACAGAACGATAACCATATTCTGCAAAATAGCCTCTTATAAATTCACTGATATCTTGAATGAGATTATTTGTGAGTACAAGTGACTGCCCCCATTCATCACTGGCGAATTTGCCTTCAATATTACCATTGGCCAATTCCGGAGTAAAAGGAATAAAAAAGACAACAACCGTCCTGCATGATCCCAACAGATCAGTGGGAAGCATATGGTTCTTAGCTGCAATTTCTGGTAGAATCGAGAACCGTTCATCCGCTTTCGCAGTTGCCAGCATTGGGTCCCTCCAAAACTTTGGAAGCTGTTTATGTTCTATTTGATTATAAAAAAATGCTGTAACAAATTTTTGTGCTTACTTGACAGGATCTCGACTGATATTAAATTTTTTGATTTTGTAATAGAGAAGTTGCCGTGAAATCCCAAGAGATCTTGCTGTCTTAGTGATATTTCCCTTGCTTTCAAGAAGGGTATTTTTAATAATATTTTTTTCATGCACCAACTTCTCCTGGCCTAGACTGGTGCTGCGATCCTCCGAAAGTGTATCTTCAAACCTTCTTTTGGGTCTTCCAGGCTTGGATTTTACGGACCAGTTTGAAAAATGGGTCTGCAGGTGCTGAATTTGAATCACCACATCTGTCCCCACAATATTCATTGCCCCCTCAATCACATGCTCAAGCTCCCTGACATTGCCCGGCCAGTTATACGTTTTGAAAAGCGTCATGACTTCATTGGAAAGTCTTGTGACATTTTTACCCAGGGTGACATTATGTTTCTCAATAAAATGATTCACCAAAAGACCCAGATCACCCATCCGTTCCCGCAGGGGTACGATATGGATGAACACGACGCCCAGGCGGTAAAAAAGATCTGATCTTAATGTCCCGTCGGCTATGGTGACATGGGGGTCCTTGTTCACGGAACTGATAATCTTTAGATCTGTTTCAATCTCCTTTAAGGCACCGACCCGTCTGACCTTGCTTTCCTGAATGCTCCGAAGAATTTTGCTCTGAAGTCCAATCGGCATAGAGTTGACTTCATCAAGAAAAACAGTGCCTTTATTGCTTCTTTCAAACAATCCGGCCTTGTTCACCGAACCTGTAAAAGCACCTTTAGATGTTCCAAAAAGGATGCCCTCCAAAAGATTTTCAGGAATGGCTGCACAATTGACAGGCGTATATTTTTTTGTACTCCGGGAACTATGATTGTGGATAGCCCTTGCAAACAACTCTTTGCCGGTTCCGGTCTCACCAAAAAGCATGACTGGAGAGGGCGTGCTTGCGGCCATTTTTGCAGAATTAATAGCATTCAAAAAAGCTGAATCTTGACTGATGATCCTTTCAAATGTAATGGACGCTGTATCAAATAGCTGATCCTTGCCGGGCAGCTGCATGGATGCAATGGTATCGGCCAGGGAATGATAATCCCTGACAAAACAGATAGTCCCGACCAGTTTTTCTTTATTAAAGATCGGCATTACATTGTGAATGGTGTTTGCAAATTTTCCCATTCTGGTACGGTAATAAATAGGTTCATCAATGATGGGCTTTTGTTTTGCCAGGCATTGCATGATAATGCTGGTGTTATCGTCAAGGTCATAGACCTCTGTACTTTTATGGGAGATAACATCATCAGGATGCAATTCGTCAATACGCGACATTGCCCGGTTGTAATAAACAATGATACCATCGGCATTTGTAACCATTACGCCATCACTGAAATCATCGAAAATAGACAGATAATCCGCCCTGTCTAAATCCAGTAAAAATTTTCTTTGGTGTTTATTTTTTAAATCCACCATATTACAGAAGCTTTGTAAGTTCCGGTATAATTTTTAGGGCATCCGCCACTGCATAATAGTCACAAGTTGACATGATGGCGGCATTCTCATCCATATTTACAGCTATCACCATTCCCGAGGTTTTCATGCCGGCAAAATGCTGTACGGAACCTGAAATACCGCAGGCAATATAGACAATTGGACTTACCTTTTCACCGGTCTGACCAACCTGCATGGAATAGGGCACCCAGCCTGAATCCACAGCCACTCTTGAAGCACCTAAGGCTGCTTTTAGTTTTTGGGCACAAAGAAAAAGGAGCGTGAAATTCTCAGCATTTTTCATCCCCCTCCCTCCGGCAACAATCACATCTGCCTCGGCAAGGTTAATTTTTGAACTCTTATCAGTATCGCCTGCTTTAATAACTTTTAAACCTTTGGAATGAATATGAGTCCCTTCAAATTTCAATATTTCAGAAGAAACTTGCGCCTCCACAGGCTCTACACAATTGGGTCTGACACCAAACAAAAGAACGTCACCTGTTAGTTTTATTGTGGCAATGGTTTTGCCTGAATACTGGGATGTCTTTGCAAGATTATTCTCAAGATCAACACTAAAGCAGTCCATGATCAGAGGGGCTTCAATCAACGCTGCCATCCTCGGCATAAGATCTTTGCCCATTGCTGTTGAAAGACCGAAAACAGCATCAATATGATACTCTTTTATAACATTTATTAAGACTTTTGCCCAGACGGCGGGATTTTTAGCCGGGTTGTTTTCCCAGTCTTTTGCAAAACAGATGTCAACAATATTTGTTATGCCGAATAATTCCAGGGCCGGCTTCAGTTTGCCTGGAGCTGCATTAATGACAAAGGCGAAAAGTTTTGTATTTTTCTGTCTTGCCAGGGTGATCATACCCCAATTGCTCTCTTTTACCCTGCCGTTATCAAGTTCTATGATGACTCCGACATTTTTCATCATATCACCTTTGCCTCTTCTTTAAGAATATTAACAATTTTGAGTGCAATCTCTTTGGCATTGCCTGTTATTTCCTCAGGTGTCCGGGTTTGAGTCAGAGGTTCAAGTGCGATAATATTGGTTGATGAATGAGCCGTTTCGACCAACAGGTCGGTGAGCGCTATTTTCTTAACCGGCTTTTTTTTAGACTTTACCACATCAGGGAAGGTCGGATACCCGGGAGTATTCAAACCTCTACCTGCACCGATCACACAGGGAAGGGTCATCTCATAGGTATTGGCGATACCACCGGACATTTGCGTATCAACAATTACAGCGTCTGCCTCGATATCCAGCCTGACCACATTTGTTGCAACCGGAAAATCAAATAAGGCACCTATACGGAACTGGGTCTGCATCCCCTCGCTGTCAATGGATTCTTTGCCGGTAAAAATCAATCCGGGATTTCCATCCTGTTCAATGGCCGCTTTAAGTATCCTGGCTGTTGCAATGCTGTCGTGTAAGGCATCACTTGCTATCAAAATGCTTCTGTCAGCTCCCATGGCCATGGCAGACCGAAGGGTTTTCTCTGCATCTTGTTTTCCAAGGCAGACCGCAATCACTTCGGAACCGGGATACTTATCCTTAATTTTAATGGACTCGGTAATTGCATGTTCATCATAGGGATTTAAAAGAAAATTCACATTTTCCTCAATGCGGTTTTTATCCAAAATGGTGATATGTGCCGCAGAATCAGGAACATGTTTAACACAGATATAAATTTGCATCTATTACTCGCAAAAAAAATTTCAATCAATATTTAATAATATCTACCATAAATGCGGTTTTAATTCAATTTTTAAGCTGGGTGCCCCAGGGTAAACGCATTTAAACCCGGCATAATTTTTAATTCTTTGTTTTACAGGTATTTATGCAAAACGATAATTCCATTTGCGTTTACCTTCAAACTGTAACTGCCTGAAATCATTAATATGGAAAAGTTACATGCGTCAGCCCTGCTGGGTGCCCGGTCATTTAAAATGCCGATTTTCCAGTTGTACGCCCTTTGGAGTCGAGAGCTGACCCTGAAAAAACCGGCATGTTCGGCGGATTTTGCTTTTTATAAAAAACTATCCATTTACAGAAAAAGAACTATTGTAATTAATTTCTCTTTTTCTTGAGAAAAAACCCACATCAGTAGATCGTTCAGTATATTTAAATTTATACTGGAACGGCTCTTTATCATGATCCAGACCTTTTTCACAGGCATCAATCAATTCAGCCATCATGCGACCGACAACCGGTGCATTCTTATATTGGTTACCGCTGGTTCCAATGGCCATATAGTATCCTGGAAGATCGGATTTATCATAAACAGGGATCCAGTCATCAGAACAGTCATACAGATCTGCAATCCCTTTAGGCTGATTGGGAACCTGGAGAGAAGGCACTCGCTTGCCAAGCCTATAACATTGCGCTTTCCATTGTTCTTCGGTCAGGACATTATCCCTGCCATGGCCGCCTTTTCCTGCATAAAACTCATCCGGATCAACCCATTCCTGGGGATCACATTCCGGGTCTTCACTGCCAATCAGAAAGGTATTGCCTACTTCCGGACGGACATAACAGCCAATATCACCGTCGGACATGTGATACCCGTCATTGAAGTAATCATAACCATCCGGAGATGGGCAGTACATCACTTCATGTCTCAGCGCCTTGGTTTTAATATTACAGCCTTCCCATACTCCCTGTGCCATTTTATTGATTTTAAATGAGTGGGGACCGCCCACATTAACAACAATGCCTGCGTCAACTTGTGTACCGTCTTTCAGGGTAATACCGGTGACTTTACCCTCTTGACTTCTGATATCTACCACCTCGGCATTGAACATGAATTGGGCGCCTTTGGCTTCAGCAGCCCTCATTATATTATGGGCAGAAAGTGCAGGGTCATTTACATAACCGCCCTCAGGACAAAAAATCGCTCCTTCAATCTGTTTTTCGGGCTCATCATAAAATTTGGGGTCTTCCGGACGTCTGATCGGCCAGAATTCGTGAAGATCAATAACTGAAACCATTTCTTTTATTTTGTCGTTGTCCCATTCCTCGTACTTGACACCGACTTCATCATAATTTTTCTGAACTTTTTTCCAGTCATGTCCCTGGGATTTGATCAGAATTGAGCCGGTGTTCATGTATTTGGCAAGACCTTTTTCATCTTCAACATTGTCCAGATAATTTTCCCAGTCCAACCAGTATTTAAATCCTTCATAGGCCATGGCCACACCATCTGCTGTAGAGTAATGGGCTCTTACAATGGCGCATGAACCTGCAGTTGAACCTTCTCCTGCATCGGCAAGTTTGTCCACATTCAGGGTTTTATATCCCATTTTGGAAAGTTCATAGGCAATGGGTGATCCAATAACACCGGCACCAATGATAATTGCATCATATTTCTTGTTCATGGATTTTATCTCCTTATTATTGATTGAAATTGTAATTTTATATTATTATAAGCTGTTAAAGAATCATTACAAAATAACTTGATCTAAATTGTTTCCAAAGCCCCTTAAAAGACTGGGTATTATGAAAACAAAAGATCAACTAATTTTGGAGCCGATCCTAATCCAATTTGTGAATCTGGTTTCACCGGCAGGATTCAGGTTGAACTCTACCCCTGCATCCTGGATGGAATGTATCATGTCCCTTCCATAACCTCTGGAGCAAGTCAATACTAATCCTGATTTGTCACCCTCTTTGCTCAATGTTACAATCTGACAGGGCACATGGGAAAAAGGTCCCTGGAAAAGAAAAGGAGGCTTTTTTTGCGGGTCCTTAAAATCCAGTGCTGTCAGTTTTTCACAGATTGAGAACGTCTCTTTTCCAATCAATGCGATGCAAATGGTGGATTCAGTCACATCAGTATACCCTGATTCATCCGGCATACTGATGTCCTGGGCCTCAAGATTATATATTGACACCTGGGTGCCATTCATACGGTTGACAAGAACACCGTTTTCAAGAACGCAGTCGCCTGGTACTTTTGGTATTGTCAATCCAAACGGCGTGAACGCTTCCAGATTGGAATCCTGCAAATCAAACCGGGGTCTGTGGCTTAAATCAACCAGCCAGGGCCCGTCTCCTTCTCCACTGTATTCCATGACTACTTCCCAATTGTCCCTTTTTATAGTCTTTAAAGGGGTGCTTTTAAAACCAACCGGGGAAACTCTTTGTATCTCTTTCATGATTTTTCCCTTTTAGGGATCGTTTAAAATTAACTTCACATAGTCTGTCTGCAAAAATCCCAAAAGTACTGGATATTTTGCAAACAAAATGTGACCTAAGTTTTAAGCCGACCCTTACATTTTCATCCGTTTACCTTCAGGATCATAAAACGGCATTGCAACAACTTTTCCGTAAATCCGGTCATCACCGCACTCATCTTCATAAATCTCAAGCCGGGTACCGATTTGAGAAAGTTCTGCTTCCACCAGGGCCATGCCCACTGCTTCATTTAATGAGAAACTGTCTCTTGCCGTGCAGACATAACCTCTCACCTTATCATCAACAATCAATGCTCCGTCCCGGGGAGCCCGGGAATTGTTTTCGGTTTTAAATCCAACCAGCTTGAATCGTGTCTTATCACCTTCGGCCTGGCGCAGTGCCACAGAACCCACGGTTTTTGCCTCAGCCTTGTTACGGTCCCATAGAAATCCCAGACCCACATCCAACAGATTGGTCCGTTGTTCAGATTCCTGGCCCAGAATGATATGGCATTTTTCCATACGAAGCACGTTTTGGGCTTCAACCCCAAAGTTTTGAATCTTAAATTCTTTGCCTGCCTCCTTGAGCATGATCCAGACAGATTTCATAAAAGAAGCAGGTACATGCAGCTCATAGGAAAGCTCGCCCACAAATCCCAGCCGCATAGCTCTGATCGGGATCGTATCTGCAATCATAAATTCTTTGTATTCCGAGAATCCAAAGGCTTCATTGGACAGGTCAATATCCACTATTTTTTCAAGTACTTTTCTGGCATTGGGTCCGGACAGATTGATGACCCCCAGAGAATCAGTCAGGTTTACCATGGCAAAATTCCAGCCGTCATACCGGGTATGGTATCTGATCCATTCAACGGTCTGTCCGGCACGTCCCGTTGAAGTGGTAAAATAATAATCATTTTCACCCTGTTTGACCACAACGCCATCATCGATTACACAGCCGTCGTCATTGCACATGGCTGAGTATTTAATCCGCCCTTGCTTCAGCTTGGACATATCTGAAACAAAGACCCGCTCAAGTGCCTTGACAGCATCCGGCCCGTGAAGCCTGAACTTACCAAGGGTTGATCCGTCCAGCATTCCCACATTGTTCCTGACATTTTCGATCTCTTTTTTGCAGGAAAAATCATCGGAAAAATAACGGGCTCTCTGCCACACGCCGATATTTCTAAAAACACCACCATCTTTTTTCTGCATCTCATCCATGGGGGTTGTTTTGAACATCTTATGATTAACACCGGCATAGGTGGAGATCAAAGTGGGAACCAGCGGCGGTCTTACATTGGTCGGCCTGATGGAAACATCGGGCAATCCTTGATACCTGGCCACATACAACGGCAGATTGTGCCCGGGAATTCCGCCCTGTCCAGGCCCTAATCCTGTCGCTGTAAACCGCTTGATCAATTCAGGAACATCAAATCCCTTTTCAATGGCCTGTTTAATATTTTTAATTGTGGCATCTTCGTCAAAACAGATAAAACTTTTTCGCCCCTTTACAGGCGCTGTCACCAGTTTTGTGCCCCGAACCGGTCCCGGAAGACCGGTCATGACCTTTTCAGCTTCCCGGATTTCCCCAAGGGAACCTGTGGAACCTCTCTCACAGTCATGCGCAGCCTTTAACCCGGCCAGCATTCCTGATGCTTCAATGGATATAGGATCATTAAGTCCGAAAATACGCCCTGCAGCATACATTTTTTCCGGCATTTGGTCCGGCAGAAAAAAGCCTGTATGGTTATCATACTTCAAGGTTCCAAGGGCGACGGTAATATGACCGGTTACCGGTGTCATTCCAGCCGATGCAACAATTAAGTCACAAGAAAAAGTTTTGGATATCTGGCCGTCAATACTTGAAATACTGACCTTCTTGACGATTTTGCGACCATGGGCTTTTGTGGCCACCCACCCTTTGAGCAGGGGAATTTTCTTATCCGCAATTTTTTTGAGCAGGACAGTATCCTGACCGTCCTCTCTGATATCGGCAATACATGCAATGGAAAGACCTAAGTCATGCAGCTCGATTGCAGCCTCAAGACCCAAGTCATGACCAATGCTGAAAACACACCTTTTACCCGGCAGCTGTCCATAGGTTTTTGCCATCCGTAGGGCGCATCCGATCTGCATGACACCCGGTCTTTCATTGTTATCAAAAATCAGAGGTCTTTCAATGCAACCCGCCGCCACAACGACGCTATTGGCCCGGATCTCAATATATCGTTCGTCAAAGACATCTTCTTTTTTGCCAATCTGAAAACCGGTGATCAAATTGTTGTTATAGGTTCCCACGGCTGATGTATGCGTGAACAACCTGATATTGTCTTGGGCCTTAACTTCATTTGCAAGATGCAATGCTCTGTCATGCAGGGTCTGACGGTCTTTATACACACCTGATCTGTATTCGAAAAATCCTCCCAGCCAGGGACGGGATTCCATCAGTATGACCCGAAGTCCTTTTTCAGCGGCGCAAAGAGCAGCCATCATTCCGGCAGGCCCCCCACCGATAACACAGACATCCGTGTTCAAAAAAACCTCATCAAATTTACCCGGCATTTCATAATCAGGACTGATTTTGCCAAGCCCGGCCGCTTTTCTGATCTGCTTCATGGCCAGGGGCCAGATCATAGCGGGTTTATGCATGACATTGTAATAAAACCCTGCCGGCATGGCCCAGTCCATCTTGTCCAGGAAACCCATCATGTCATTTTCAGCAGACCCTTTTACATTTTGCTCTTTAATGACCATTCCTTGTTTCAGAAGAGTATTTTCACACCGGACATTGGGGATACCATCCACTTCCATGCAGGTATTGCTGCATTCACCGTCAAGGCTGTAAAGTCCCCTTGGCCTGTGATATTTCAAGCTTCTGCCGAATATTCTCACCCCATTTGCAAAAAGAGCGCTGGCAACGGTATCTCCCTTTGCGCCGTAATATTTTTTTCCTTTATATATAAAGGCAATTTTATCAGTTGTATCTACTTTCAATGTCGGCAGATGATTAAGCCTGTTCATCGCTTTTGCCTCCCCCAATTTTTGCCGCCGGATGTTTCACCTTTGGGACTTCCATCTCAAGGTTCGTGGTCGTGTCCCGGTGAATCTTAAACCATGACCCGCAACCGTCTTTATGAAACCACCACTCTTCCTGGACACCTGCAACACACTTATTCATATGCACGTATTCGCACCAGGCTGTCGGTGTCAGATCCTTTTCGTCAGGCCTTGGACCCTTTTCCTCTCCGCCGAATTTGAATTCATATCCGTTTCTTTTCCCGCAAATCGGACATGTGATTGTTAATGCCATTTTCTTTTTCTCCTAATTAGTGCCTAATTGCCGGCTAATTATCCGGGCTATAATTCACCAGCGCTGCAGTCTCACCCATGAGTTTGTGCTCTTCATAGCGTTTCAAAGCAAAGGGTTTCAACATATCCGGACATTGGTCTGTTGCCATAAATTGCGCCATATATTTGCCCACGGCAGAACAGGATTTGAATCCGAAATAGCCCCATCCGCAGTCCATGAAAAATCCTTCAATCTGCTCGTTTCCATCCATAATGGGCGCCATGTCCGGCGTCATATCAGCCAGCCCGCCCCAGATTCTCATAAAACGGACCCCCCTTAAACAGGGTAAAAATTCAGACAACGCTTCGGCCTGGTGTTTGATATAGTGAGCCGTATTCAATGTAGTATAATTGGGCCACGGATCCATATGAGCGCCCGTGGCAATCTCACCTTTCAGTGTCTGGTTGGCGTAGCAGTGGTATGCGCCTGATGAAACAACATGGTCCAAAACCGGTTTTAAGGGTTGGGTAACCATCGCCTGAATGGTCAGAACGCTGATGGGCAGTTTGATACCCATCATGTCATAAATCAAAGCTGCTGAATATCCACCGGCGGAAATCAACACCTGGTTGGTATTGATTACCCCACGGCTGGTGGTTACGGATGAAATCCTGCCGTTTTTTGTGCCTATATCAAGAGCTTCTGTCTGCTGATGGATCTCAACGCCTTTCTTTGCTGCACCCTTTGCAAGCCCCCAGACAACGGCATCATGACGTACGACACCACCCGGTGGATGAAACATGGCCCCGTGAATGGGAAATGTAATATCTTCCGAGATATTCAATGCCGGAACCAGTTCTTTTGCCTCTTTTGCATCTATGAGATGACTTTCCACGCCATGGAACTGGGCTGTGGCAATAGTCATTCTTGCGGCCTTCATAGCCGCTTCAGAGTGCATGAGATTTAAGTTACCGCAATTGTTAAACATTAAATTGTAATCCAGTTCCTTGGTCAAAACCGGCCAGAGATCAAGTGCTTCCTTGTAAAGGGGAACATTATGCTGTGTTCGTTGATTGGCACGAACAATGGCAGTATTTCTTCCAGCGCCACCGAATCCGATATAATTTTTCTCTATAATCGCTATATCAGTGACACCATGTTCTTTTGCAAGATAATAAGCTGTTGCCAGGCTGTGAAGCCCACCGCCTATGATCACCACATCGTAACTTGATTTTAGTTTGGTCTTTTTTCCCCACATGGGTTTGTTTTTCAAAAACATTGGCCTTCTCACAAAATTATGGATTGTTGTCAAATTTTTGCCTTATCCGTTTTCATCTTTACGTGATGAAATAAATACTGTCAAGAAAATAATTTAAAAATGATAGTTTTTCTTTCATAAAGTCTTGACAAATCAGCTTTACTTCGATAAAAGGTAATAAAAATAGATAATTATATTAATTGGTGATAAATATACTTTTTAACTTATCAATAGCAATTGCTTGGAGTAACAATGAATGACCCTGCATCACATCCGGTAATCAATGATATCTCAAACAAACTCGACACCCTGACCCCCAAAGCCCAGACACTGGGGGTCTATATCATGCAGAACCCCTCCAAGGCGGTCTTTATGACGACAAAGGAACTGGCTGAAACATGTGAAATCAGTGAGGCCACAGTGGTTCGATTTGTAAGCACCCTGGGCTATAAAGGATATTCAGACTTCCAGGAGGCCTTAAAAGATTTTGTCAACACCGGACTTTCTCTTCCTGAAAGAGCAGCCCTCAAAGGGATCAAAGAACCCGGAATTGACAGACTTCACAGGGGTATTTTAGAAGAACTGAACAACCTTAAATATCTGTATGAAAATATAAATGTCGAAACTATGAATGAATTTGTGGACCTTTTAGATAAAAGCCATAGCGTTTATGTTGTCGGCTCAAGACTTTCTTACACATTCGCATACTATCTGGGCTGGTCTTTGACCAAAATAAGAAAAGGGGTTCACATACTCAAAGGTTCCGACAGCACATCCTTTGACATGCTCACCAATGCCCATCCAAGAAGCTTAGTGATCCTGGCTGCCACCACCCGGTATCCCAATGAACTGATCAAATTAAGCAAGATGATACGCCGCAGCGGTCACACCTTATTAACCATGACGGACAGCAATATCTGTCCCCTGATCCAGTTTGCCGACCTTTCACTTGTGGTACCGTCAAGATCCATTCCTTTTATCGGCAATGTTTCCGGAATGCTTGCAGCAATCCAATATATTGTTCAGGAACTGGCTTCCAGAAAAGGTGAAGAACTGGTAAAATACCAAAAAGAACTTGAACAGGTTTATTTGGAAAACGATATCCTTTTCAACCTTGATTTTTAACCATATTAGAAAAAAGCGAGGAATAAATGCTGAAAACCCAGGAAGACCTTCTCAATGTGCTTAGTCAAATTGACATTGAATATACGAACCATGAACACCCTGCCGTATACACGGTTGAAGAAGCCGACCTGCATCATAAAGGCATAGACGGAGTCCACAGTAAAAATCTATTTTTCAAAGACAGAAAAAAAAATCTGGTTCTCGTGGTTACGCTTTCCGATAAGCCGATTAAAATCAAAGAGGTAGCAAACAAAATTGGTCACAAAGGCTTATCCTTCGGCAAACCGGATCTGCTTACCCAGGTACTTGGTGTAATCCCCGGCGCTGTGACACCGTTTGCCGTTATCAACGACGAAACAAACCAGGTAAAAGTAATACTAGATCAGGAGATGATGGACCATGATTTACTAAACTTCCATCCCATTGTGAATACAGCAACAACCACCATTGCATCCAGAGACCTGGTAAAATTTATGGAGCACTGCAACCAGGAATTTGAAATCGTCCGTCTTTAAATAATTGATATAAAAAAAGGCCGGCTCCAAAAACAAATTCCGGAACCGGCCTTTAAAAAATATCGAACTTCGATCAAAAAGTTAATGTGTGCTATTCGCCCAAATACGCCTCTCTGATTTTTGGATTGGTCAACAGAGCACCTGCTTCATCTTCCAGCGTAATCTCTCCTGTTTCAACAACATATCCGCGGGATGCAGCATGGAGTGCCAGATTCGCATTTTGTTCAACAAGAAGTATCGTGGTGCCTTCTTCCTTGTTGATCTTGGCAATAATATCGAAAATCTGCTGAATAATAATGGGCGCCAGTCCCAAAGACGGTTCGTCCAGCAAGAGAACCTCAGGTTTGGTCATGAGCGCTCTTGCAATGGCCAGCATCTGCTGTTCCCCACCCGAAAGCGTACCACCTTCCTGATTTTTTCTTTCACCCAGAATAGGAAACATCTCATAGGCATGTTCCATATCTTTCATAATCTGGTCGGTATCATTTCGATAAAACGCACCTAACCTTAGATTTTCCATGACAGAGAGCCTGGGAAAAATTCTTCTACCCTCGGGAACCTGACAAAGACCCATGGTGGGTAATTTTTCAGGTGCTACTTTATTGATGACCCGGCCCTTGTAAAGCACTTCGCCTTTTTCAATTTTGACAATACCGCAAATAGTCATCAGCGTGGTTGATTTACCCGCACCATTGGCACCGATAATGGTCACAACCTCACCCGGATAGACTTTAAGGGATATGCCTTTTAAGGCCTTAATGCTTCCATAACCGGAATGGACATTTTTTAATTCAAGAATAGGTTCCGTCATCTATTCCTCCTTTTCTTCAGATCGGGTTCCCACCCGTTTGGCAGGAATAAGTCCTTCGGGTCTGAACAGCATCATCATTACCATTACCGCACCAAATGCCAGCATTCGATAGAGTTCAAACTCCCTGAAGACCTCGGGCAGGACAATCAGCGCTGCCGCACCCAGAACAATTCCGGGTATAGATCCCATCCCCCCCAAAACAACCATACAAAGCACCATGGCAGATTCAAGAAAGGTAAAACTTTCCGGACTGACAAATTTCATTCTAGCAGCAAAAAAGGCACCTGCAAACCCGGCGAACATACCACCCATGGCATATGCCATAAGCTTATGAGTAAAGGTATTAACGCCCATGAGTTCAGCAGCCGTCTCATCCTCTCGAATGGATTCCCAGGCACGTCCCACTCTTGAAAAATTCAAACGGTGTACGCCGATAATGGTCAGCACCGCAAGCCCTAAGGCAACATAATACAGCAGCCAGAGTTTTTTCATCCACATGTGCTCCCAGGTAAATGTTCCGTATGCAAAAGAGGGAAACCAGATACCCGGTCGATTAATGCCCATCACTCCGTTGGGGCCATTGGTCAACGACATCCAGTTATTCAGGATGATTCTGATAATTTCCCCGAATCCCAGGGTCACAATGGCCAGATAATCCCCCCGCATTCTCAAGGTCGGATACCCGACAAAACAGGCAACAAGCAAGGCAAGTATTCCTGAAATCGGCAGGCATACCCAGAACGGAATTCCATAGTGAATATTGAACAGGGCATAAGTATAAGCACCCACCCCGTAAAAGGCAATATATCCAAGATCCAGCATACCGGACAA
>JAKIUJ010000092.1 GCA_021647625.1 Desulfobacula sp. | reverse complement strand
ATCTGGGTCAATAATTTGCTGACAACGATTCTATCTCCATCTGCAATGTATTTTTGATACAAATTTTCTACGATAGGATTATTAAGGGGAATTGCCGTTTCAAAGGATCGGTCAATGACCTTTTTCAGTTTAGTATTTTTACCGGATACATATTCATACCAGACCGTATAATTAACTGGATTTGCGGGCAAATTGTATTTTGCCATGTAATTTAAGGCCAATCTTAAATATTCCCCTGCCTTGGCCCTTTCATCCGTATAATTCATAACCCACCTAAATCATTTGCTTGTTGCATATCATTGCCCATTTTGCACAGGACACAATCCACCCTATTTAACATTGCTGTCCAAGCTTACCACATCCGGCAGATACAGATCGTTCCCTGCTCCACCGTTTAATCACAAAAATACCCTTGTTCCTCAACGTATCCGCAAACCTGTTCATCTCGACGTTTGTCGGCAATGCATAATTAAACCCATCAACACGATTATAGGGAATCAGGTTCAAACGGACAGGCAGCAGTTCATTATATTCTGCTAAGCTTATAGCATCTTTTTGTGAATCATTTAAGCCCTTAATCAATATATATTCAAATAAAAAATGCCCTATTTAGTGATAAAGACAGGATATTCGGATTTCTGCAACACCTGGTGTGCCACACTGCCTAACAGAAGACCTGCAAAATCGCTGACACCCCTTGATCCCATAACAATCAGGTCAACTTTCTCAATTTTCGCCACTTCCGGGATTTTATTTCCAGGGACTCCCTCTAAAATACGCACTTCAAAGAGCACCTCGCTTTTCTCAAGCATGTCAACAAAAGGTGCAATCATCTTTTCGGAAGCCTTGTTAATCTTGTCTACAGCTTCCTGAAAATAGGGTTCAGCAAGCACAATGGGAAAGCGCTCATGACAGTGTAACAGGACAATTTTAGCATCAAACACTCCGGCCAGTTTTATGGCGTACTTTGTTGAATGGATTGAATGCTCCGATCCATCAACCGGGTTTAAAATTTTTTCAACTTTCATCTCTGACTCCTTTCCAGCCCTTGATCAGGGTGGTATTGGTATGTTTTATTCACAGGACAACGTCCCGGCAATGGTATTTTTTAAAAGAAATCCAGTGTGTACTTTGCGCGAAAAAAAATGGTACGCTTATCCAAAATGGAAGATTCAGTAAGATGATATCATTATACTACCTTTGCCATCTTAATAAAAGAAGATATTGACAGGGCCCTACCACAATGTGATACTAATCTTTTTTTTATCACAATAATTTTTGGTTTAGGAAAAAAGCTATGGACAAAAAAAAGATTTACCACTTCGAAACAAGAGCAATTCATGAAGGTCTAAAGGGCAGTGAATGGGAAGGAGCCACCCTCCCACCTATTTTTCAAACTGCGGCCCATCATCATGAAACCGCAGACAGTTTAAGTCAAACATTTGCAGGTCAAACCCAGGACCACATTTACATGCGGTTGAGCAACCCGACGAACCGATTTTTAGAGCAAAAGCTCGCATCACTGGAATCAGGGGCTGCTGCAATTTTAACCGGTTCCGGCATGGCGGCCATCAATAATGCATGCATGACGCTTCTAAGGGCCGGAGATGAATTTGTGGCAAGCCGTTCCCTTTTCATGTCCACCTATTCCCTCTTTACCGTTGTATTCAAAAAATACGGCATAACGGTGAAGCTTATTGATCCTCGTGATCTTGATTCATTACAATCGGCCATCAATAAAAAAACCAGGTTTGTCTACATGGAAACCATAACCAATCCGGGGATGGAAATTCCCGATCTTAAGGCCATGGCCGATATCGCACATAAAAATCATTTACCACTGTTGGTCGACAACACCCTGGCCTCCCCATGGCTTTGCCGTCCCATTGAACTGGGTGCCGATATTGTTATTCACTCTACTACCAAATATCTATCCGGCCATGGCGGTGCGCTTGGCGGGGTTGTGGTGGATGCAGGCAAATTTGACTGGAGCCATGAGAAATTTTCCGATTTTGCACCCTTTGTGACACAAAAAGGCAATCTTGCCTATACCTTTCGGCAATTCAAAGAACACCATATCAATTTTGGCACAACCCCGGCACCCTTTCATTCCTATCTTACGGCCATCGGCTTGAACACATTAGGGCTTCGTTTAGAACGGCAAATGGAAAACGCAAAAACCATTGCACATTTTCTAGACGATCATCCCAAGGTGGACTGGGTAAATTTTCCAGGATTTGAAGGTCATATCAGCTATTCAATGGCAAAAAAACAGTTTAAGAACAAAGGCTTCGGTGCCATGCTGACATTTGGTTTAAAGGATCAGGAGGCCTGTTTCAGGCTTATTGATAAGCTTGATATGATTTTAAACCTGGCCAATTTAGGCGACTGCAAAACATTGATTATCCACCCCTACTCTTCTCAATATGTATCCTTTCCCCAAGAGTTGAAAAATGAACTGGCAGATCCGACACTGTTGCGGTTTTCCGTGGGCGTTGAACATCCGCAAGATATCTGTGACGATCTTGCACAGGCACTGGAAACGGTTTAAGCAGATGAGTGAGTATATTGATCAGAACCCTTCCGGTGCAACCATCGGAATTGTTGAAAAACTATTTTTCACCTTTGCAGACAAACCCGAACTGTTACGCCTTGAAAGCGGTGCTGACATAGGACCTGTCACCATTGCCTATGAAACCTGCGGCACCCTGAACCCTGAAAAAGACAATGTCATCCTGGTGCTCCATGCCCTTTCCGGAGATTCCCATGTAGCGGGTTATTATGATGCCAAGGATACCAAACCCGGCTGGTGGGATATCATGGTGGGACCGGGAAAAGGAATTGATACGGATAAATATTTTATTATCTGCATCAATATCATTGGTTCCTGCGCCGGTTCAACCGGCCCATCCAGCATGAATCCTGCATCAGGAAAAGCCTATGCCACCGATTTCCCATTGATCACCATCGGGGATATGGTGAAATGCCAGAAAGCCTTGATGGATCATCTGGGGATTAATTCATTATTATCGGTTATCGGTGGATCAGTTGGCGGCATGCAGGTTTTAGAATGGGCCGTTCGTTATCCGGATATGGTCAAATCTGCCATTCCCTTAGCCACAACCACCCGGCATTCTGCCCTGGCCATTGCATTTAATGAGGTGGCCCGCCAGGCCATTATGGCTGATCCAAACTGGAATGACGGATATTATTATGATGGCAAAAAACCGGATATAGGCCTTGCCCTTGCAAGAATGATCGGGCATATCACCTACCTTTCCGACGAGTCCATGCGATTAAAATTCGGCCGGAAACTTCAAAACAGATCTGCATTGAGTTTTGAGTTTGGTGCGGAATTTGCCGTTGAAAGCTATTTACAATACCAGGGCAAAAAATTCATTGAACGTTTTGATGCCAATTCCTTTCTCTATATCACCAAGGCGGCTGATTATTTTGACCTGGCCCGTCAGTATGGCCAGGGTTCCCTTGTGAAAGCCTTTTCAAACTGCACTTCAAAATTTCTGGTTGTCTCCTATACCTCGGACTGGCTGTATCCCACTTACCAATCCAGGGAGATGGTCAAAGCCATGAAAAAAAACGGCCTGAATGTCAGTTTTATTGAAATTGATGCCCAATGGGGCCATGATGCCTTTTTGTTGCCCAACGCACATTTTGACAGCTTGCTCCGTGGATTCTTAAGGGAGTTGCCCCATGAAAATTGATCCGTTAAGGTATGATCTTCAAATCATTGCATCCTGGATTGAACCCGGTGCAGGCGTTTTAGGCCTTGGATGCGGAGAAGGTGATCTGCTCCACTGGTTGAAAAAAGAAAAAAACGTCAAGGAATCCGGCATTGAAATTGAAGAGTCAAAAGTAGTCAAATGTATAGAAAAGGGTATCTCGGTTCTCCAGGGAGATATTTATGAAGAGATTGAAGATTATCCGGATAATGCCTTTGACTATGCCATATGCTCCCAAACCCTTCAACAGGTCTATGAACCGGCAAAACTTATCCAATCCATGATGCGCGTTGCAAAAATGAGCGTGGTAAGCTTCCCTAATTTTGGTCATTACAACGTACGGCTCCAGCTTGCGTTCACCGGCCGCGCCCCTGTGACAAAACAATTGCCTTACGCATGGCATGACACACCCAATATCAGGGTGCTCAGCTTAAATGATTTTGAAAAATTTTCAACCCGGATTGGGTTCAACATTCTAAAAAAGGCTGCCATTAACACAACAGATAACCATCGTCATGGGACAAAAGTGACTTTTTTACCCAATCTTTTCGCTACCTATGGCATATTTTTAATTGGTAAGGAATAACCATGAAAACTACAGAAGGTACACACCCAAAGGACTTAAACCCGGAAAAATCAAACAAAGTGCTCACTAACAGAGAACTAATTGATAAAATTGTTGCCATCAAACAAAAACTGGGCAACAAGCTTATTATCCTGACCCACCACTATCAGATAAAAGATATCGTGGACTTAGGGGACCACAGAGGAGATTCCTTCGGGCTTTCTCAAATAGCGGCAAGCGATAAAAACGCTGAACACATCGTTTTCTGCGGGGTCCATTTTATGGCGGAAAGTGCGGCCATTCTCGCCAAATCCCACCAGACCGTTCAAATTCCGGATATGGATGCCGGTTGCTGGATGGCCGACATGGCCGATGCAATTATGGTTGAAAGAGCCTGGAGCCAAGTCAGCGCTATTGTTGGTGGAGACAATATCACCCCTTTGGTCTACATGAATTCGGATGCCCATATCAAGGCGCATTGCGGACGACACAATGGTGCGGTCTGTACCTCCTCAAATGCACCCAAAGCCTTTGAATGGGCATTTAAAACCAGAGAAAAAATCTTTTTCTTCCCGGATGAACATTTGGGCCGAAACACCGGAAACGCCCTTGGCATTCCCGCAGACCAGATGATTGTCTGGGACCCGGAACTGCCCCTTGGCGGCAACAGTGAATCTGACATCAAAAATGCTAAAGTATTTTTATGGAAGGGCTATTGCCTGGTTCACACAAGGTTCACCACGGATAATATTGCTAAAATGAGAGACAACTTTCCCAAGGCAAAAATCGTGGTTCATCCTGAATGCACCCAGGAGGTTGTAAAAGCTGCCGATGCTGTCGGATCAACCAGCTTTATTGTCAAATATGTTGCGAATGCACCGGAAGATGCCACCATTATCATCGGCACGGAAATCAATCTGATCAAACGTCTTGCCATTGAGTACCCGGATAGAAAAATCCTGCCGCTCAAGGATTCCTTTTGTCCCAATATGTTTAAGATCAACTTGAAAAACCTTCTGTCCAGTCTTGAAAATATTGGCCAAACCAATATTGTGGCCGTGGATGAAAAGATTAAGAAGGATGCCGGGATAGCACTTGAGAACATGCTGAATCTATAGTGTGAATCTAATCACAGGATTTTCGGGCAGTCACTAATTAGGGGTAACTTAATTTAACGAATGTTCCTAACCAATCTTTGCTTGAAGATCCTGAATCACTTGGTCTGATAATAAAGAGAGTTTTTCAATAAGGCCTTGGGCTTTCTCAAGATTGCTCTCTTTTCCTGCTGTTTCCATTGCCATAATCTGGCTTAAAAACTGCTTTGCACCGATACTTTTGGCTCCGGATTTAAGGGTGTGCGCTGTCATGGTAAGGGTCTGCAAATCTTTATTTTGAATGGCCTTTTCGATTTTTTTTATTTCTTTTGGGAATTTGATGATAATCGTTTTACAGATCTCATTAACGATATCTTTGTTCCCCCCCATAAGCTTATGGGCATATTCAAGATCGCAGACATGGCTTTTAACAGGCGTTTTTGCTTTCAATATCTGCCCTTTTGCGAATTGTTCCAGAATATTTAGCAATTCTTCTCCCTGGATGGGTTTTGAGATGTATTCATCCATCCCGGCATCGATAAATTTTTCCCGATCCCCTTTGATGGCATGGGCGGTCAATGCGATAATCGGAATATTGGCGATGGAGGGTGTTTTATTTTTTCTAATTTCCCGAGTGGCTTCAATACCGTCCATGACCGGCATTTTGATGTCCATCAGTACAAGATCAACGGCTTGACAGGATAAAAGGTTTAGGACTTCTTTACCGTTTTCTGCCGTAAACACGGTATGACCATATCGCTCTAAAAAGGGAACAAGAAGCTTTCGATTCACTTCAAAATCTTCTGCCAGCAAAATTTTTATCGGGGTGTAGCTTTGTACGGGCACCGTGCTTCCAAGGGTTTGTTTTGATAACTCAATTATTTCATCTTTCTTTGCCAATGCCAATCGCAGGGTAAAATGAAAGATACTGCCTTCTCCTTCCCGGCTGTGAACCCAGATATCCCCACCCATTAAATGAATCAACTGCTTTGTGATCGTAAGCCCGAGCCCTGTACCCCCGGATGCCATGCTATGGGAACTTTTCAATTGTGTAAAATCATTAAACACCGAACTTAGTTTGTCCGCTGGAATACCGATACCCGTATCCTTAATGGAAAACAGAAGTGTTGCCTCATCGTTGTCTGTACTTATTTTTGTGTCCTGATGAATTGCCACATCAATGATGATAGCACCTGCATTGGTAAACTTTATGGCATTACCGACCAGATTGACCAGGATCTGCCTGAGCCTGTGGACATCTCCTTTTACATACTTTGGTATTTTTTGGGTTGAATAGGTCAGATCAAGCTGTTTTTTTTTGGCCTGAAAGGTAAACATGGTCATCATGTCATTGAGCAAAGAAGTTATATCAAATGCCTTTTTTTCAAGAACAAACTTGCCCGCTTCTATCTTTGAAAAATCGAGAATATTGTTCAACAGGGTTAAAAGGTGATCCGAAGAAATTAAAACAGCATCCAGGTATTCGTTTTGAGTTTTATCCAGTTCGGTGGTCAATGTGAGTCGTGTCATTCCGATAATCGCATTAAGCGGTGTTCGTATCTCATGACTCATGATGGTCAAAAATTCACTTTTGGCGTGGCTTGCATCCTCGGCGATTTTTTTTGCATGTTCAAAAATTTCCTGGGCATGTATTCGTTCAGAGATATCTTCAAAAGAACCCTGTATATAGTTAAGGCTGCCTGAATTGTTTTTTATGGCCCGGCCGCAGATGGATACCCATACATAGCTCCCGTCTTTTTTTTGCAGCTGGGTTTCAAATCCGGAAACAAAATCATTTGCGCTTAACAGCTCTATAAACCTTTTGCGCTGTTCCGGATCGACATACACCTGTGTTGCCAGATTTTGAATACTAGAGAGAAATTCTTCAATGGAATCGTACCCTAGAATCCTTGCCATCGAAGGATTGGCGTTGAGTATTTTATTGTCGTGCGAGGACTGAAAAATCCCTTGCACGGAATTGTTAAAAATATCCCTGTATTTTTCTTCGGACTGGCCTAGCTGGTGTTCAATCTCCTTTCGTTCGCCGATCTCCTGCTTGAGCCGCCCAAGCGTTTTTTCCTGTTGAAGACTTTTATCTTCCAGCTCCATTGTGCGTTCCCTGACTTTACGCTGAAGTTTTTTCGCATACTCTTTTTCTTTTATATTCAATTTTTCCAACTCGAGAACCATGCCGTTAAAGGTGTGGGCAAGGATACCGATTTCATCTTCTCTTTGAATTTCAACCTGCTGGGTCAGATCACCTTCCTTTACGCAAACAGCAGCATTGATAAGGGCATCCAAAGGGCGTATAAAATATTTAAAAGATAATATGGCAAACCCGACAATTGACAAAACCATGATGATCAAAGCAAAAAAACCAAACTTGAATACCATGGTGTTCACCATGGATTTCATGGCGGATCGGGTCTCCTGGATTGATTCCAGCAAATTGGATTCAGGTACCGCAACGCATAAGCGCCAGTTTGTTGATGGCATGATAAACGAAGAGATTAATAGTTGACGGCCATTGAGGACAATCCGTTCCTGGCTGGACGTATGAATCGATTTTGAGCCTCCCCAAAGCTGCCTTACAACCTGGGTTTCAGAGTCAGATAATTTTAGATTGAACAGCGCATTATATTCGATATTTTTCTGTTTGGTGACCTTTTCAAAGCCAAACAAATCCAGATATTCTTTTGGAAAGGCAACAATCCGGCCACTCACATCAATAATAAATGAAAACAAGCCTTTGGTCTTCATGGAAACATTTTTCTTTGTGCCGGAGAGAATCTGATCGGTAATATTGATCAGTGTGACATCCACGCCGGTGGCACCGATAAAGGCATTGCCGGCATCGTAAACCGGGCTCACAGCCGTTGTCATCAAACCACGGCCTGCAGGGTCCTGGTAGACCTCGGACCAGATTGTTTTACGTTCAGGGTTATTCTCCGGCTTAACAGCCGTATACCAGGCAGAATCCCTAATTTCAAAGGCCTCTTTGGACAAATTCCGTATGATGGACGAAAAATTTGGAAAATAGCGGGTGAAGGCTTTTTCAAAGGTGACAAAAGAAGCCACGGCTTCAGAATTCTCAGAAATAACGGTTTTCAGCAGGGGATCAATGTAAGACATGGCATTCAAATGCCTTGTAATCTCCTTATCCAGTCTTTTCTCGCCCCAGTACAACACCATGACAGGGTCGGTGGGGTCGTTGGAATAAAGCCGGCTTTCGGGTGCCCGGAACAATTTATCAGGTTTTTCAAACGGGACATTTCCCAAAAATTTTTCATTGGCAAAATTAATTGATGCCTGTTTTGCAAGGTAGGATGAAGAAACAGCAATCCGTTTAAAAATATTTTCACATCTCATGGCTTTTTCATGGGTGACCTGGGATAAAAAAAAACTTGCCTGGCTTTTGATGCTGGTTTCATTCTGCATTGCAGAGTAGTCGCCAAACTGTGTCACAATGCGGGTTGCCATATATGTCAAAAAGATCATGGACGCAATAAAAATAATAGAAAACAGGATAAATAGTTTTGCACGGATACTGATTTTTTTCGTCACGGCATGTCCTTTTTTATTCTGGTATAACAGGGCAAACGCATATAATTGATTCAGTCTTATCAATTGAGTATGTTACGTATTAAAGGTAAAGGGCGCTCAATACGTCCATCTAACCCATTGTAAATTAAAAGGTTTAAATTCATTCCAAAGTTACATGTGTTTAGCCTGGGTATTGCTCTCCAATACCCTGCCTGCTATAAAATATTCTTTTTATGTTTTTTAAATAACTGGTAGATTCTGGATCTTGAAAGCCCTGACATCCTGCAGATTTCACTGACATTCTTAATTGGCAGTGTTGAAAGATAATCGATATATTTCGATTCCATCAGATTGTTGACATATTCACGATAATCTTTGTAACGCAGAAAATTTTTGGCGCTTGCCTTGCTGATGGTTAAAAATACTTTTGAACGGATATCCTCTTCATCTGTCGTGTTACTTATTTTTTTTTGTAAAATTTTAATCCGAAACTCTTTCGGTAAAAAATGAGGGTATAGCATGGGTTCTTCAAAGGCATTGGCAATAGTCAAATGAAGCAGGTTGATCAATTCCCTAATATTGCCGGGCCAGTCATAGCATTCAAGCATTTCCACAAAATCATTTGAGATCCCTTTGACACTGGTCTCCATCTGTTCGCAGATCGTTTGAATATAATGGTTTAAAAGGATCTTCATATCCCCGGTACGCCGGCGCAAGGGGGGCAGATCAATTTGAAACACAACCAGGCGATAATAAAGATCTTTCCTGAATTGTCCCTGCTCCACCATGTCTTTTAAGTCTTTATTGCTGGCAGACACTACCCGAAAATCGCATTCAATTTCATTTTTTGCACCAATGGGCCTGAATTTTTTTTCCTGGAGAACTCTTAGCAGAGACTTTTGAACACTGGAAGACAGATCCCCGACCTCATCTAAAAAAAGAATCCCCCTGTCTGCCAGCTTAATAAGCCCGGACCGGTTCTGGTCAGCCCCGGTATAGGTTCCCTTACGATGGCCGAAAAGGATATTCCCGGCAAGGGTGTCCGGCAGGTTGGTGCAATCAACCACGACAAATGGCTGATCATGCCTGTGACTGTTCTCATGCAGCACCTTGGCGATGAGTTCCTTTCCCGTACCGGTTTCCCCTGTGATAAACACATTCCCATCGCTAATCGATGCTTTGGCTGTCTTTTTCAATGTCTCCTTTAATTGAGGGCTTTCACCAATGATACCTTCTCTTGTGAAAAAAATCTGTTGATTTTGCTTGATTTTTTCCCTGCGAAACTGAGTGATCCTTTGAATCAACAATTTTATTTTATTGTAAGCCGGGGGTTTGACAAGATAGTCCCATGCACCCTCATTAAGAGCAATTTCAGCCCCGTCGATATCCCCATCTCCGGTAATGATCACCACCTCGGGGTTTGAAATCAGGGACTTGAGTTTGTTGATGCCTGTTAAACCATTGGAATCTGGAAGAATCACATCAAGAAAAATAATGTCAAAATTTGAGCCCCGGGCCATGGCGAGACCGGTTTTCAAATTACCGGCAGTCTGACTCCCATACCCCATACGATCAATATAAAGGGCCAGTTGCTTACTGAAAATTTCATCGTCATCAATAATTAAGATTTCAGTCATTGTTTTCCCCATCTTACATAAACAAAAATTGTACGACCCTATAAACCCCATAGTACTTTATTAAAAACAAATCAATAGTCCAATTTGACAGGAATGTGTCCAACCCGACGGGACATCATTTTAATCAAATACGAATGTGTCCAGTTTCATTGGATTTTGACCAATAGCACTAAACATCTTTGTGTAAAAAAAAATGACCCGGCAATTCAAATTTTTTTTAACCTACTGTAATTAATCTAATTATTCCACAAGCACTGCATTGGCACAAATATTGTAATACACAGTCTAAAACGTATTCAAGCATTAATTATGTCACCCGGTAACAGCCATGCGCAGCCTTGGCCTTTGGTTCAGGGGTTGCGTACAACAAAACACGAAAGAACCTATTGGATTTGTACAGTTTTTTCATATAAAGGAGGAATGATCGATGATCGAGGAAAAAGAATTAGCAAAGCTTTCATACAAGGGCGCCCCAAAAATTATCAGCAAAGAATTTCCAGGGCCTGTGACCAAAGAATATCTTGACCTTGCGTTTGACAACGAATCCATGGCCCGTGGCGGCGGACGTTTTCCTTTGGTAATGGCCCAGGGTAAAGGGGCGACGGTTAAAGATCCCGATGGCAACCTATTGATTGATATTACAGCCGGTGTGGCAGTCAATGCCGTTGGCCGGTGTCATCCCCGTGTGATTAAGGCCATGAAAGAGCAAATGGGAACAATGATGCATGCAATAGATTTTTCAAGTGTGCGCCGCACGGAACTGGCTCATAAAGTAGCGGGTATCATGCCAAAAGGGCTGAAAAACAATTGCATTTCTTATTTTACCCAATCCGGCAGCGGCGCTGTGGAAACAGCACTGAAATTTGTAAGAAAAATTACAGGCCGCACCCAGGTTGCTGCATTTCACGGAGCCTATCATGGGGTCTGGTTCGGGTGTAACTCGCTTACCACCGGAGAACAATACCGAAATGGGTATGGCCCGTTTGCTCCCGGCGTCATTCATCTGCCCTATCCATACTGCTACAGGTGCAGTTTCGGGCTGGAATACCCGAAATGTGAACTGCAGTGTGCAAAATACGTCGATTACGTATTGAATTCACCATACACCGGAGCAGATGATGTGGGTGCATTGATTATAGAAGCCCAGCAGGGTGAAGGCGGATATGTTCCACCACCACCGGGATATCTTGAAATCGTAAAAGAAGCCTGTGAAAAACACGGGGCGCTTTATATTTCAGATGAAGTCCAGGCCGGTGCCGGTCGTACCGGTAAGATGTGGTGCATCGAGCATTCCGATGTGGAGCCGGATATGATCACCTGGGGTAAGGGCATGGGGGGAGATGTTCCCATGGGTGGCTTAACCATTCGAAAAGATCTGGCACAAAAAATTGAAGATCATTCCCAGCCCAATACCTTTGCCGGCAATGGCGTGTCCAGTGTCGCCTGTATGACCAATATCAATATTTTGACGGAAAATGACAATGCCCTGATTAAGCGTGCCGGAGAATTGGGCGAACAGATCAAAACATGGCTCAAACAAGAAAGTAAAGGCCTACAGACCATAGGCGATATCCGGGGAAGGGGCCTTATGATCGGAATTGAAATGGTCAAAGACAAAGAGACAAAAGAACCACTCAACCAGCAAGTAGTTGGTGCAATCGTCGGCGGCTTGCTGGAACGGGGAATGGTGATGGTTCCCTGCGGTCGATTCGGAAATGTTTTCAGATTCATGCCGCCATTGGTGATCACAAAAAACTATGCCCAAAAGGCGGTGGACATCTTTATTGATACGGTCAAAAATATTTAAACAGGAGATAAACAATGTACAAAATTAAGCAGATTAAAAAATTAATGGGTATCTTTATTTTAAGCCTTTTGTGCTTAACTCTCGGTGTTGTTTCACAGGCATCCGCCAAAGATAAAGTCTATAAAATGAAAATTCAATCCGCCTTTCCCCGTGGAGATCTGTCCATGGATACGTTGAAAGTATTCGCAGAGTCCGCAGCAAAATACAGCAACGGCCAATTGAAAATTAAAGTATATGCAGAACCCGAGATTGTACCTGGGGATCAGCTATTCGGCAGCACAAAACTGGGTGTTGTGGATATGCTGCAAAGCATGGGCGGCATGTCTGGCGGTATCGTTCCCATTGGGTATGTGGAATTCAACCTGCCCATGGCATTTCGAATTGACGAAAAGAAAAGCTTTGAGGACAAAGCCCAGGCTGTCCGGGACTTTTATCTCAAAGACGGGTTTATGGAACTGCTTAGAAAAGAATATGCCAAGCAGGGACTGTATCTTCTGGATATCCATACTTATGGACCAGTCCCCTTTGT
Source organism: Desulfobacula sp. (assembly GCA_021647625.1). Taxonomy (GTDB): domain Bacteria; phylum Desulfobacterota; class Desulfobacteria; order Desulfobacterales; family Desulfobacteraceae; genus Desulfobacula. The sequence goes on along the minus strand of JAKIUJ010000092.1, from coordinate 2,634 downwards.
ACTTTCCACCAAACCTGCCACATCCTCTGCCGATTTTAAAGGGTGGAGAATAAAGGCGGAAGGCGGGAATTTAGCATATCATGGGGCCGTTGGCATGCAGGGCGCATCCGTGTCTCCCACAGAAACATATATGGCATTAAAACTGGGCGTTATTGATGCGGCTGAATGGGATGTAAGTGCTGTTACCGGTTTAAAATGGCATGAGGTTGCACCCTACTGGATTCGGGGAATGGAATGCGATCACGCAACAGGGCATATCCTGATCAACATGAAAAAGTGGAACAAACTGCCTGATAATCTTAAAGCTGCGCTTCACAAAGCAGGTGAAGACTATTGGTATGCCACAGTTAATGCTTACAAAAAAGAGATCGAAACCGTTCAGGCCCTGGTCAAAGAAGGCAAAGTGATAGAGAATGTACTAGATGATGCCACCCAGGAGCAGTATCGAAAAGCCGCATATGAAATATGGGATGAGCTTGCCAAACAGGATGAGGCAAGTGCCAGGGCCATTGAGATGATAAAAGCGTGGCGTGGCGTTCAATAGTTTTTGGTCAGCCACTAAGGATCGGCTCCAAAATTAGTTGATCTTTTGTTTTCATAATACCCAGTCTTTTAAGGGGCTTTGGAAACAATTTAGACCAAGTTATTTTGTAACGATTCCTAAATAATTTTATATCCGTTTAATATTAATCACGGCGGTGCAGCAGGTCTGCTGTACCGCTGTATCATGGAAATTGTACTATGAATACATACTCCAAAAGCATCAGATACATCATTGAAATGGTGGGAAAAGCTGTCAGTTTACTTATCTTGCTCATCATGGCCATTGTAACCTATGAAGTAATTTCCCGTTATGCCTTTAACGCACCGACCTCATGGGCGTGGCTGGTCAACAAGCAGCTATTTGGTGTGTTTGTCATTGTTGGTGGCAGCTATGCCCTGATTCACAAAAGCCACATTCAAATTGAAATGCTCTATGAACATTATTCTCCGGCCATGAAGCGTGTTATCCGATGGCTTACGCTTATCGCAGCCTTTTGCTTTCTGGGCGGTTTACTCTGGAAAAGTACTGTAATGGGATTGGATGCCTGGCAGTCCGGTGAGAAGGCCACCGGTGTTTTTAAACTACCACTTTATCCATTAAAAATGTTCATACCCGCCGGTGTTGCTTTGTTCCTTTTGGGGTGTATCGCAGTGTATGGCCGGGAAGAATAGGAAATATTATCGATGAGTATAGAACTGATCACAATTATTTTATTTATAAGCTTGCTTTCTCTCCTTGCTGTAGGCATACCCGTAACCTTTGCGCTTGGCAGCATTACCGTTTTAATGACGCTTATTTTTGACGGACCGGACGCGGTTTACACGGTTGCAACAACAACTTATCAACAGATTACAAGCCCAACCTTGATGACAATCCCCTTGTTTCTGATAATGGGCAATTTTCTGGTGGAGTCCGGCATATCAGAACGGATGTATAATGGGTTAAGCTACTGGTTGTCCGGCGTTCGCGGCGGCCTTGCCATTGTATCCATCGGGGTATGTGTTGCTTTAGCCATGTGCGGCGGGTTTGGTCCCGGCATTCTGACCATGGGGCTTGTTGCAGTACCGGCCATGTTAAAACATGGATATAGTAAAAATATAGCCCTTGGTTCAGTAATGGCCGGGGGCGTATTGGGCGAAATTATTCCGCCGGCAATCATCATGATTATTTTTGCTTTTATTGCCCGGGTGTCCATCGGTAAACTCTTCCTTGGCGGCATGCTCCCGGGTTTTCTTCTGGCAGCCTTATATATCTGCTATATTGTTTTTACCGGCATTATCAAACCGGATGAGTTGCCCAAACCCGATATACATGTCACCTGGGGAATGCGGTGGAATGCACTTAGAGAAATCATTCTCCCCTGCATGCTGGTATTACTTGTTCTGGGCTCTATTTTTCTCGGTGTGGCCACACCGACTGAAGCGGCTGGTGTGGGTGCGCTGGGATCCATCATCATTTGTGCCATCCATCGCAAATTGACCTGGATCGTGGTTACAAATTCCTGCCGGCAGACGCTCAAATTTACGGGAATGGCGCTCTGGATATTGATTCCCGCGACTCTTTTCGGTGTATTTTATGGTACAGCCGGTGCCCAGGAGATGATCATGGAATTCATCCAGTCCCTTGAGGTCAACCGCTGGCTGGTACTCATCTGTATGCAGTTGGTACTGCTGATCTTTGGTATGTTTATGGATGATTATGCCGTGGTGACCATTTGTGCACCGATTATGCTGCCCATTGCGAAACTATTGGGTTTTGATCCGATATGGTTTTCGATTCTGTTCATTTTAAACATGCAGGTCGCTTATTTGACCCCGCCTTTTGGGTGGGCATTGATCATGATGAAGGGTGTTGTTCCGGACGGGGTGACAACAAAAGATATTTGGCGGTCTGTGCCGCCTTTTGTTTTGATCCAGCTTGTTGTGTTAATTCTGGTAATGATTTTCCCACAGATTGCAATCTGGCTGCCAAACACTGCATTGTAGGGAGCGGTAGATTTAAGGGGGGAATAAGGGTTAAATAATTTTATTCAATCATTTTGTGACAATTTCCGTACAGAAATTATAGCTTAGGGACGGGTGTCGCAAATG
>JAKIUJ010000319.1 GCA_021647625.1 Desulfobacula sp. | reverse complement strand
CCATCTGCTTCGTTGCTGCAAAATCCTGAAATCCTCATGTACTGTAGTACACTCCGGTTTCAGGATTTCTTGCGCCTCGCATATGGGCAATTTTTCGTCCAAACACGGGTTTTCGGTCAGCCACTAATTAAATTAATAAGAAGACGGTATTTATTCATCTGCGATGAACTATAGCAGCAAAAAAACACATCTTTGTGATGATGACTTTCAGCGCCTCATACAGGCGCTGAAAGTTTTTTTTTAATTGGAAGGTTTGAACAGATCCGTACTCAGGTATCGTTCCCCTGTGTCAGGGAGGATAAGAACAATGGTTTTGCCTTTGTTTTCCGATCTTTGTGCTGTGGTTTTGGCTGCATGGAAAGCTGCACCTGATGAGATCCCGCAAAGGATACCCTCCTGAATGGCAAGATCTTTGGCACCTTGAAATGCATCATCATTTTCCACGGTGATTGTTTCATCCAGAATATCTACATTAAGATTATCAGGAATAAATCCCGCTCCGATTCCCTGGATTTTATGCGGTCCTGGTTGACCGCCTGAAATTACTGAAGAATTGACCGGTTCCACCGCAATTGAAAGCATGGACGGCTTTTTATGTTTGAGTACTTCGGATACACCGGTAATTGTGCCGCCTGTACCAACGCCTGCAATAAAAATGTCAATCTCTCCACGTGTATCTTCCCAAATTTCCACAGCAGTGGTTTTTCTATGAATAGCAGGGTTTGCCGGGTTGGAAAATTGGTCCGGCATAAAGGCATTGGATGTCTTTTCTACTATCTTTTTTGCTTCTTCAATGGCACCTTTCATTCCCTTAGGGCCTTCGGTTAATACAAGAGTTGCACCCAGGTGTTTTAGCAGTTGACGTCTTTCAAGGCTCATGGTTTCCGGCATGGTAAGGATCAGTTTTAATCCTTTGACCCTGGCAACAAATGCAAGGGCTATGCCTGTGTTACCGCTTGTGGGCTCAACAATGGTTGAATCGGAATTGATTTTGCCCGATTCCAGTGCTTCCTCAATCATGGCCAGGCCAATTCTGTCTTTCACGCTGGATACAGGGTTGAAAAATTCACATTTTCCATAAAGATTAGCACCGGTTTGTTCACTTGCTTTTTTTAAATATACTAAGGGCGTGTTCCCGCATGCACGGGTAATATTAGATTTGGTACTCATAATATGGTTCCTCCTGGGATTCTTGATATTTATAAATAAGGCGGGGGGATTCAATAAAGACTTTGGTGTCAGCCGGGATAGGACGGGTTAACCAGACATTGCCTCCCACAACGGAACGGGCACCAACAATGGTTTTTCCCCCTAAAATTGTGGCACCGGAGTAGATGATTACATCATCTTCAATGGTCGGGTGTCGCTTGGCTCCACGTAATTTCTCGCCGGCATTAGGGGGAAGAGAGAGAGCACCAATGGTAACATTTTGATAAATTCTGACATTGTTGCCAATGACACTTGTTTCACCCACAACAATTCCTGTTCCGTGGTCAATGACAAATCGCTCACCAATGTTTGCACCGGGATGAATATCAATACCGGTTAAACTGTGGGCATGTTCCGTCATAATTCTAGGCAACTGTGGAACACCATTATTATGGAGGATATGCGCGATTCTATATACGGTAATAGCATAAAGCCCCGGATAGGAAAAAATGACTTCATCATGGCTCTTGGCTGCAGGGTCGCCATCGTAGGCACCTTTAACATCTTCAGCAAGGGAAATGCGAATATCCGGAATCGCCCGGATAATTTTTAAGGCTATATCATTCCCACTGCTCTCACATTCGGAACATGCCTGTCCATATCTTAAACAATCATGCCGCAGGACATGGATAATCTGTTCAGACATAATATCGTATAATTGTGAAATGACCTGGCCGAGGTTAAAGATCATATTGGCGCCATCGATTTTTTCTTTTGAAAAATATCCAGGAAAAAGTACCTCCCGAAATTTATCAATGGTTTCTTTGACCGAGGTTGAAAAATGAATGGGTTCATCTCCAATGTGCGCAAAGCATTGCTTATCTTCCATGGAGGAAATGATTTTATTGATAACTTTGGGTAGCTGTTTGCGACTATCTGAGGCATTTTCCCGTTCGCTCTGGCAAATCGGGTTGATGAAAAAATCATCCATGGTATGGCTTTCCTTTATTTTTCTTTTTCAAAAAAACTCTTGAACACCTTGCAATTTCGGCATTCTTCCATTTTGTCTTCCCATGAATTATGGGCTTCTCCATTGCATTTGGTCCCATTGATAAACCAGCAAAGATCTCCTGCCTTAAATTCCCAGGCCGGGCATTTTTTCTGCCGTTTGTCCGGGCAGTTCAATATGTCCCAGCATTTTGCCGAGACTTTTCCAGTGTTCAAAATTGTTCGAGACAGCAAAAAAAGCAGTTGTCTTTCAACGTGGTGGGGGATTTTTCGCCACCCCTGCTCGTAGCTGTGGATGGCCTTAATGGATATGCCAAGGAGCTGTGCCAGTTCTTTTTGAGTCTTATTTAACTGCGCTCTGACTGCTTTGAATTTATTGCTTTCCATTTACCTGCTCTGCAACTATCTATTGTTAATTTTTAAGTTAAATTAATTGATAGAAGATATACCACAAAGTGGGAGGTGTCAATGCCAAAGGCCTGACCCACAGGGTGATTTCACGCCATTGAATATGATTCATTATAATAATAAGTTATACATAAAACTGGACAAGCAAGCAAAAACATGTAATAAAGCCAAGGTGACTAACATATACAGGGGCTTATTGCATGG
>JAKIUJ010000318.1 GCA_021647625.1 Desulfobacula sp. | reverse complement strand
TGGCAGCCTTGGAAGTAAAAAGCGGATAAGCTCGGAAGTTGGCATTCATGGTTTCACCGTCTTTAACCGTGACCTCTTCTGTCAGGGCATAACCGATCCCCATGGTAACGCCGCCGTAAACCTGTCCTTCCAGCAGCAAGGGGTTGATGGCACGTCCCACATCATGGGCTGCTATATAGTCAAGAATCTCAACTTTTCCGGTTTCTTCATCCACCTTGACTTTTACGCCATGTGCGCCAAAAGAGTAAGTGACGGACATATTCCCTTTAAGTTCCTTGCCCATGTTTCGATTATCAGGATCATAGAAATAATCGGCCATCATCATTGTTCCATTGGGCGAAAAATGGGCTTTTCTCAATAGCTTTCCAATGGGTATGCTTTTTTCCGGATCACCCGGTACAAAAACCAGTTTATCCTTGAATTTGATTTTTTCCGCGGGTGCATCCAGTAGTTTTGAAGCAAAATCTTTGATTTTTTTCTTCACTTTTTTGGCAGCACCCAGGGCTGCATTTCCGGCTACAAAAGTACTTCGACTGGCATGGGCACCCACATCCCATGGACAGATATCCGTGTCTGAATGGACCACATTGATGTCTTCAACTCCAAGTCCAAGCTCTTCGGCCACGATCTGGGCTGTGATATTATCAAGGCCCTGACCCATGTCCGTACCGCCGGTGAAGACGTCCACCTTGCCGTAGTCATCCATTTTCAGTATGGCGCCGCAACCGTCGGAACCGTAAATCCTTGCGCCGCCACCCACATGAATCAAAGAGGCGATACCCGTTCCAACGCCTTTTTCATAGGTTCCGTCAAACTTAAGCTCTTTTTCAACGGCCTCAATACATTCCAAAAGCCCGCAAGTGCTGATTTTAAGACCCTGGGGGGTGATATCACCGGATTCGTTTTTATTAATTTTTCTCATTTCAAGGCGATCGATTCCAGCCTTTTCGGCCAGCATATCCAGATTGCTTTCAATGGCAAAGGTCGCCTGGGGGCTGCCATATCCGCGCATCGCCTGGGAATAGGTGTTATTTGTATAAACACACTTGGCATTGAATCTGACATTCTCAACCCGGTAAAGAGAACTGATGGGCATAAGCATGACAGAGGGTGTAGTGGCACCCCAGGACGTATATGCACCGTTGTCCAATACCATTCTGATATCCCTGAACAAAAGCTTGCCGTTTTTGTCGCACCCTTGTTTTATGTGGATGATGGTGGGCTGCCGTGTGGATGTTGCTTTAAATTCTTCAACCCGGTCAAATAAAATTTTAACCGGCCGTCTGCATTTATAGGCAAGAAGAATGGCAATGTGTTCATAGGCATAGGTATCCAGCTTGCTGCCGAATCCACCGCCGATCATGGGTTTAATCACTCTGGCCCGTTTGTTTTCAAGGCCCATTGATTTTAAGGCTTCAAGGAAATCCTTCTGGGCAAGGGAGGGGATTTGAGTATTGGTATGAATGGTTAAATTGTCATTGGCATCAAACAGGGCAATGGCACCGCTGGTACCTAAACAGCAATGGGTGACCCACTGGGTGGAGAATTTTTCTTGCGCTACAAAAGCGGCTTGGCTTTCTGCTTTTTCCACATCCCCATAGTGAATTTTCCAGGGCATTTTAAGTACATTTGATTTAAGATGTTCATGAACAAGCGGAGAATCTTTTTCCATGGCTTTTTCAGGATCGAAAATACAATCAAGTTCTTCATACTCAATTTCAATAAGGTCCACCGCCTTTTTGGCAACTTCAATGCTTATGGCGGCAACCGCAGCAACTTCATCCCGGAAAGAACAGACCTTGCCCGATTTTATGGGGGGATTGTCTTTAATAAATCCCATTCTCATTTTTTTAGGAATATCTTCCCCTGTTAAAACCGCATGAACCCCGGGCAGGGCTTTTGCTTTTGAAGTATCAATTTTCACAATATTTGCATGGGCAAATTTGCTGTAAAGTATTTTTCCATATAACATGCCAGGCAGTTTCATATCCTGGATGTATTCAGCTCGGCCCATGGCTTTTTGAGCTGCATCCAGTTTTGGAATTCGTTTTCCGACAACGGACAGTTCACTGTTTGTTGATTCATTCATTGAATCTTTCATTATTCACCTCCCGCAACTTGCCCGGATGTCTGTCCTTGAGCCAGTTGGTCTTTGGCCGCTTCAACCGAATCCAGGATCTGAATATAACCTGTGCATCTGCAGATATTACCGGCCAGTGCGTGTTTAACTTCTTCCTGGTCGGCATCTGGATTTTCATCCAAAAGGGCCTTGGAGGACATGATCATACCAGGCGTGCAGAATCCGCACTGGATACCGCCATTGTCCACAAAAGATTGCTGGATTGGGTGCAGGTTTCCGTCTGCCGAGGCGAGTCCTTCTATACTTTCGATGGTTTTGCCATCGGCTTCAACCGCCAGATACAGGCAGGAATTTACGGCAAGCTTGTCTACAATAACAGTGCAGGCACCGCATTCACCATTGCCGCATCCCTCTTTTGTACCGATCAGGCCCATCTCTTCTCTTAAAAGATGTAACAGGGTCCAATGGTCCTTGACCTCGTAAGAGATCTCGTCGCCATTTAATGAAAAAGATATCTGTGTCGTCATGGGTAAAGTTTTCTCCTATAGCGCTTCTTAAAATCAATTTTTTTTGATTCGCTTATAGCGATTCTTATAATATATTGTAAGATTCGCTTTAATTGTTATTTTTTATAATTTCCAAACATTTAAGGCCCATTCGGCGTACCTGAACTCTTATCATTTCTTTTCTGT
>JAKIUJ010000317.1 GCA_021647625.1 Desulfobacula sp. | reverse complement strand
ATGCAAATTCATTTCTTGCTATACAGGGAAAAGCACTGGACGTAAATATTGAAAACTTGTTTGACCTGGTTAAAGAATTTGTCGAATCTTATAATTTTCAGGATCTTGACCGGTTGAAAAGTCTTTTATTGCAATATCAGGCCGGGATGGAATCGTCCATTGTTTCCACAGGACACAGATATGCCATCTCTCTTTCATCAAGAAACCTTTCCCAGGCGTCTTATATCAACGAACTCTGGCACGGGATTGCCCAATACAAAATCATAAAGTCAATTACCGAACAGATCAAATCAAATACCGGGACAACAAAAGCCCTTGAAACTCTTTCAAACAGCCTGAATCAAATTGCACGTTCTATAATGATAAAAGGAAACATGAAGCCTGCTTTAATCGGCGGTTCCACCGCTATTTTACAGGCAGACAAAAAAATTGTTTCCATTCATGACAGGCTTTTAAATGACAGCAACACTTCTTTTTTCACCCCGAGCATTCCTTTTGAAGCAGACCTGCCCTATGACGGTTGGTATACAAATACACAGGTCTCATTTGTCGCGCAATCGTTTAAAGCCGTTCGAATTACCCATGAAGACTCCCCCGGACTTGCTGTTATCAGCAAGATTCTAAGATCCTCATATCTGCATAGGGAGATTAGAGAAAAAGGCGGGGCATATGGCGGGTTTGCCATTTATAATTCCGAAGAAGGCCTTTTCTCCTTTGCATCTTACAGAGATCCGCATATAAAAAGAACCTTGAATATTTATAATAAGGCCTGTGATTTTATTATCAACGGCGACTATTCCCAGACAGATGTCAAAGAGGCTATCCTCCAGGTCTGCTCAGAAATTGACAAGCCGGAAACACCCGGTCCTGCTGCAATGAAAGCATTTTACAGAAATATCACAAAACTCAATGATGATATCCGCCAAAACTTTAAAGATGCCCTGTTGCGTCTGGATAAAAAACAGATACAAAGGATTGCCGCAACCTACTTTAAAGTTGATGACTCAAAAAAAGGTACCGCTGTTATTTCCAATAAAGCAAATCTTGAACAGGCCAACAGGGATATGGAAAGGCCCTTGACTCTGTTTAAAATTTAAACAGCTTGCCCAGTTTTTGTTGTGCATCATTACTGATCTCTCCCCGCTGTGATGCAATTTTCAGGGTATATTGCCCAAGCAGTCGGTAGAGATCTGAAAACTGCGGTAACTTTTTGTCAATATCCTTAAGATGTTTTGAAACGATTTCATCATCGCCCCGGGCCACAGGGCCTGTGAGTGCGTTGACACTGCCCCGGGCCTTGATATTATTCAAAGTCCCCATGATCAACGGTTCCAGAACCTCATAGGCATCTTTTTGCGACATATCCGATGCCATTAACAATTCCAGGGCAAAATGTTCCAGAGTCACAAGATAATTGGATGCAACAACGGCTGATGCGTGATATAGCGTTTTTGCCTCTGTGGGAATCGTAAATGAATTGGCCTTTAACGCATTCACAATCTCTTTTCCAAATTCAACAGCCTTTTGGTCCCCTTCTATGGACATGTTGATCCCTTTAAAAGGAGAATCCTGACCCGATTCATAAGGTGCAAAGGCCTGTAACGGATGGATGGAACCGGTGCTGGCACCTGATTTTCGGGCGGCAGTTAAAATCCCTGATGAAAGTGCCCCTGAAAAATGGTAAACAATAGAGTCCTTGTCAAAAGCGCCCTGCTTTGAAAGATTCTCACATACCGGTTCAATCGTTGTATCCGGCGTGGTAATAAAAACAAGTTTACTGGCCTTTGCCGCTTGTATTGGTGTGTCAAACACCCGGCCCATCCCCACACTTTCACAGGCTTTTTTCGCTGATTCAATACTCCGGCTTGAAAAGGCTTTTGGGATAAACCCCTGCTTTGATAAAAACACAGCAAGGGATACCCCGAGTCTGCCACAGCCAATGATAGAAAACTGTTGATTATTGTTATTTGTATTCATAATCTTTTGAAGGAAACTCCCCGGCTTTTACTTGATTTATATATTGCTCAAGACCCTGTTTTGCAACACCGGCCAGATCGGCATATTTTTTTACAAATTTGGGTAAAAAACGGTCATTAATACCCAGCATGTCATGGAGCACCAGAATCTGTCCATCACATTCCACACCTGCTCCGATTCCAATGGTGGGGATATCAAGTTCATTGGTAATTTTTTTTGCAATGGGAGATGGAATACCCTCCAACACGACTGAGAATGCACCGGCAGCCTGGACATCTCCGGCATCTTTTAAAAGTCTTTCTTCATCTCGCTGCACCTTGAAACCGCCCATTTGATGAACAGATTGAGGAGTCAATCCGATATGTGCCTGTGTAGGAATACCAGCCTTTGATAAAGCACTGATCACAGGGCATACATCTGCCCCGCCCTCAAGTTTTACGGCGTGGGCGCCGGCTTCTTTTAAAAACCGTCCGGCATTTTCTATGGCTGCATCAAGCGAAGCCTGATAAGACATGAACGGCATATCTCCAATCACCATGGAATATTTGCAGGCACGACTTACCATGGATGTATGGTAGATCGCCTCATCCATGGTTACAGGAAGTGTGGTCTCTTTTCCCTGAACCACCATCCCCAGTGAGTCTCCCACCAGAACAATTTCAATACCAGCCTGGTCCAGCATGCGGGCAAATGGATAGTCATAAGCAGTTAACGCGGTGATTTTCTTTTTTTCCTGCTTCATTTTTACCAGTGTTGATGTGGTTACTCTGGATTGCATTTTTTTCTCCTCATTTTT
>JAKIUJ010000316.1 GCA_021647625.1 Desulfobacula sp. | reverse complement strand
CCTGGCCCGAAAAGGTATGCAGGAAACCGACCGCCATATACTTGAGACTTTGATGGCAAAGGAAGGGTGATTCGCAGGGCTGATTCGGGGTTGCAGAGAATTAAATAAAAAGGTATCTTGCAATGAAAAATTTGAGTAATATCGGGAACGATATGAACGATAGAAAAAAGAAAAAGAAGTTTTTTATCAAATTTTTGGAATGGGTTTCCAAAGGCCGGAAAAGAGTTGTGGAACAAGGCTGTTTATGTCGATTTTGAAATGGAAAATAAATAAACTGCCGGTTCGGCAGTAAAATAAAGAAAAGAGAAACAAATGAGTGACAACGCAAAAACATTGTTGCAACAAATAAATTTTATTGAAGCTGATATGGATCTGCACAAACAGATCTTGCTTTCCATGCCATCGGAAAATAAGGCAGACATTGAAGTTGTTATTAAGAAAATAGCAGATCAGAAAAAGCAGATCAATGATTTGCGGCTCCAGATCAAAGAGATTGATGTGGATGAATACAATAACATCATAGCCATTGAGCGCGCTGCAGAGACGTTCAGGCAGATTGCAAAAACAAAGAAGTTTGTTCTTGTGAACACCTTGAATGAGACCGGGGAATGCTATATTACTTTGACCGATGGCAGCCGTCTGGATTGCCTGGTGGCGGCAAAAGAAGAGAATGGAAACTGGACCATCATGACAGTGGATGGCGAAACCAAAGAATACCCAAGTGGTATTGTCAAATAAGAGGGGTCGTATGTTACGATTTAAATTGATTCCATGTGGCATGGGTATCACCGTTGTTGCAATCGTTGGTGCTATGGTTTTATTTACCGTAGGCAATGCCATATCAGACGATAAATTTAAGATTGAGCAATTTATTTCGCCTGAAATATGCAGCGATTGCCATTCCAAGATAGCCGAACAATGGGAAAACAGCATGCACAATTTGGCACACAAGGATCCAATTTATAATAAATTGTCACAATTCCTTCGCAAGGGACTGATCGATGAAAATGAGATAAAAGAAGCGGATTCATGCGTCAAGTGTCATACCCCGGTGGGTTATGTCACAGGATTTCCCAGGAAAGTATCGGATGATTTGTCCAAAACAGCCCCAATTGCCACCCTGGGAATTCAATGTGACTATTGTCATTCAGTCGTTGATGTAAAAAAGATGTATAATAATGGCCTTGTGCTCGAACCGGGTGAGGGTGAGGATGATCCCGGCATAAAACGCGGGCCTTTTAGCGATAGCGAGCCTGATTTCCACGAGGCCCAATATTCCAAATTACATACCCAGTCAAATATTTGCGGTACCTGCCATGATGTAAAGCATGTGGTTTTTGATACTCCTATTGAGACTACGTTTACCGAGTGGAAAAACAGCCCATATAATGATAGCAATCCTGAAAACAGGGTTACCTGTCAGGGCTGTCACATGTATCAACGGCCCGGTGTCCCGGCAACAGGCTCAACAAATCGTCCAGAAAATCCGGGAAGTGCTACAGATTACAGTGATGAACGACCCCATATTTTTACCCATTATTTTGTAGGGGCCAATGCCAATGTTCCACCCATGTTTAATGATAATACCAAGGCACTGATGGCTAAAGCGCGACTTAAGAATGCAGCAACAATAAGTGTTGATAAAAATGAACCCGGACAAAAGAAATTGAAAATAAGGGTCACCAATTCAGGTGCCGGGCATTCCATCCCGACAGGGGTTGCCGATTTGCGGCAGGTGTGGCTTGAAATTGTTATTCGTAATAAAGATCAAAAACCAATCTTTACATCCGGTCTTCTGAATAAAGATCGGATATTGCCTGAAAATTCCATTGTTTTTCGAATAGTTTTTGGAGATGGAAATGGTAAGCCGGTTATCAATATTGCAAAGGCAAAACAGGTACTCACAGACAATCGGATTAAGGCAAAACAGAGTGTCATTCAAACGATTGAGCTTCCTTTGCCGTTAAAAGAGGGGGATGTGATTAGTGTCAGATTGTTGTACCGAAGTGTTTCTCAAAAGATTTTAAATTTGATACCAAATGAGACGTTTGAACCCCTGTCTGTTATAGAGATGGCAAAGATCCAAACAAAATTATAGCCCGGATCAATTGTGCTTAAAAAGGCCAGAAGCTGTTGTCCTGCCACACGCTTTCGATCAGTGATTCTTCAAGGGCCATCAGTTTTTTCAGGTGGGTCTGTTCCCATACAGCCAGCCAGTGGTACATTCTTTTAATATGGTTAAAGCATTAGATTTGTCCATGTTCCATCTCCTTTTTCAGGGTGAAGGATTGGTCTCAATCGTATAATTGAGGTTGAATTAGAATTGCATTATGGCATAATTTTGGATAAGTTGCAGTGTTTTTGTGATTGAAATAATAAGGACAACATGGGTTCTCTTGAAATTATATTGATTGCCATAGGCCTTGCCATGGATGCCTGCGCTGTCAGTCTTGCCGCCGCCGCCTCCGGGTTTGCAAAAGATGTCAGGGCTGTTTTTAGATTATCATTTCATTTTGGCCTGTTTCAATTTTTTATGCCGGTGATCGGTTGGTTTTTAGGTGTCGGTTTTGTTTCCTATTTCAAGGCCATTGATCATTGGATTGCTTTTTTTTTACTTTTGTTTGTCGGTGGCCGGATGATCCGTGAGGGGTTGGATACTGCATCGGAGAGTCATAAGAATGATCCTTCCAAAGGCATGACCATGGTTCTTTTAAGTATTGCCACAAGCATTGATGCACTGGCAATAGGACTAAGTTTTGCCTTTTTAGATGTCAATATCTGGTACCCAAGTGCTATGATCGGGTTGATTACCGGTATA
>JAKIUJ010000315.1 GCA_021647625.1 Desulfobacula sp. | reverse complement strand
GTTGATTGGTTTTACCATCAGTTATGATGCCTTTATCATGGGAGCGATATATAGAAAAAATCAATAGCTACTGATTAAAAACACAGGCAGCTTCAGATGCCACCAGGGAAATTATTAACTTTGGTTGGGACCAATGCCGGACAGGTATATCCATTTGTAAGGGTGGCTGGTTTTTAAGCCGCTGTTTCCAGCTGCGGGCACAATACTGGCTCACCAGGACTGGGTGAGAAACAAGTGCGGGTCTGGCCTGTCGATTGGAACTAGTTTTGCCGCCATTGAATCCTATCTTCAAATTATTCAGGGGACATGATAAGGTAAAGTCATTATTTTTAGGAATGATCCGCTATGAAAAAGCATGAATCGGATGCAAAAACCGTTTTAAAACATTTGGGAAAACTGTCAACTTTTCTTGCCGACCTGGAGGCTGGGGCTGACAATGACCATTGTTTTGATGTGCCTCTCGACATTATCAAAGAGACCATGATGTTTGATGTCAGTGTTTTATATAAAGTGTCCAATGTTATTGACAATCGACTCATTCTTGAGGTGGTAAAGGTTCTTGATCCAAACGGACTTCGGCTGGATTTGCAGGAAAGTCGGAAATTAAGACTTTTTTAGATAATCGGGACAAACGGTTTGTCAATGAGGTGGCAGCGTTCTTGGACAAACGAATATCTCATATCAATATTCCGGGTATGGGCTGTGATATCATGGGATATGTCTATCTGCCGGACAGTTTTGGCGGTGCTTATCTATTTGGGGGGGGATTTTTGCGGAAAAGAGTCATCCATTAAAGATTATGAGGTGTCCGGGGTTCAAATCATGTACAATTTTCTAAGCGCCATTCTTTTAAAAACCCGGTTTGAGCACCAGGCTAAAGTCGATAATCTCACAGGGCTCTTCAACAGTGCAAAAATTAAAGAAAAAGTAAGTATCCAGGTCAAACGATTTGAAAGAAAACCTAACAGTGTGGCCTGCATCCCCCATGGCCACATACAAGGCGATCTGGTTTTAAAAAACGTAGGGCAGATTCTATCGGATTCCATGCGAAGTGTTTTTGATGTGGCGGGTCGGTATGGCGGGGAAGAATTTTTGCTGATATTTGATGGAACAGATGAGAAACAGGCCTTTAAAATTGTTGAAAGATTAAGAAAAACCATAGAAATCACCCGTTTTTCCCGAACAGATAAAGCCGAAACAATTCTTAAAAGTAAATATTTGGATATTGCCATGTCGTTTGGAATAGCCATGCTTGATAAAAATTCACAAATTGAGAATGCAACAGATTGGATTGCCAGAGCCGATACCGCGCTATATCAATCCAAAAATAACGGAAGAAACCAGACCCGTATATTTTACTAAGGAAATTAAAAAAAATGAAACTTACGCTAACATCCATCGGAACCATCCAGACCCCCTTTAAAACACTTAAAGGCATGCCCATTCAACCCTCAGGCGCCAAAGATATCACAGGCACCATTGTTCTTGATAAACAATATGAACAGGGGTTAAATGATCTGGATGGATTTTCCCATATCATCCTTTTGTATCATTTTCATCAATCAAAAGATTATGATCTAATGGTGCCCCCTTTTTTAGACAAACAAAAACGAGGCCTTTTTTCCACCCGGGCTCCACGGCGGCCCAATCCCATTGGCCTGTCCATTGTTCGGCTGGTTAAACGGGAAAAAAACAGGTTGACCATTAAAGATATTGATGTGCTGGATGGTACCCCTCTGATCGATATTAAGCCCTATGTACCCAAATTTGATACTAAATCGGTAACATCTACCGGCTGGCTTGAAAAAAGTCAGAATGCAGCACGGTCGTTAAAATCCGATGACCGGTTTATAGAATCTGAATAATTATTGATAGCAACACGAAGAAAGGATAAAATTGTGGCACCAAGGTATAAATTCAATCGGATAAATTCAATCGGCAGGAATTTGCAGGCTCTCTGGGTGATCTTGGAACGATTTTACCCATTGCCATAGGAATGATTCTGGTGAATGGTCTAAATCCTGCCGGATTATTTTTTTCGGTGGGAGTATTCTATATTCTTACAGGCCTTTATTACGGTGTCACTGTTTCTGTCCAACCCATGAAAGTGATCGGTGCTTATGCCATTGTGACAGCTGCAACTTCAGGTCAGGTGTTGGCTGCCAGCCTCTTAATCGGTTTAATTTTATTGCTGCTGGGGATAACCGGTACTATTGATGTTATTGGAAAGTATACTCCAAAATCAGTTATAAGAGGCGTTCAGCTTTCCACTGGAACGCTTTTAATGGCACAGGGTGTCAAGCTCATGATAGGGGCTTCAAAGCTTCAGCATCTTCATGAAGTAGCTGAACCCTATCTTAGGATTCAATCAATCGGTCCAATTCCGATCGGTGTCACGGGTGGTATTTTAACCCTGTTTTTACTGGATAATAAAAAATTGCCGGCGGGTCTGGTAATTGTGGTACTGGGTCTTGTTATCGGACTGACTGCGGGAACAAGACAAGGATTTTCATCTCTTGAATTTGGGTTACATTTTCCACAATGGTTACCCTTGGGCTTCCCGACAAAATTAGAGTTTGTTGTTGCTTTTTTTACTCTTGTATTACCCCAATTACCCATGACGGTGGGAAATGCAGTAAAAACTGATAAACTGATAAGTAAATGCTTTTTTGCCTCTTGTCAAGAAACAGCTAAAAATTTGCAGGGTGATTTCACGCCATTGAATATGATTCATTATAATAATAAGTTATACATAAAACTGGACAAGCAAGCAAAAACATGTAATAAAGCCAAGGTGACTAACATATACAGGGGCTTATTGCATGGA
>JAKIUJ010000091.1 GCA_021647625.1 Desulfobacula sp. | reverse complement strand
CGCCTGCTTTATGGTAAAAAGACAAAATAATAAATGTATCAACCATAAGATAAGGAATGTCCGGTATGAAAAAGATCGTCGAATGCGTCCCTAATTTTTCTGAGGGAAGAAATAAAGAAACCATAGATGCCATAAGCCTTGCCATCAAAAAGACTCCTGGTGTCAGTCTTTTGGATGTGGATCCCGGTAAATCCACCAACAGAACCGTTTATACCTTTGTGGGTTCCCCTGAAGCGGTTGTTGAAGGCGCCTTTAATGCCGCAAAGGTTGCCCGTGAAAAAATAGATATGCGCACCCATACAGGAGAACACCACCGCATGGGAGCCATGGATGTCTGTCCCTTTATACCCGTGGCCAATGTGACCATGGAAGAATGTGTTGAAGTTTCAAAGGTTTTTGCAAAAAGAGCTGCGGATGAACTCGGGATTCCCCTTTATCTATATGAAGAATCGTCCACAAAGGACTATCGAAAAAAGCTGCCCCAGATCAGGGAAGGACAATATGAAGCCATAAAAGACCGGATCACCACCAGAGAATGGAAACCTGATTTTGGACCTGCCAGGTTTGTTCCGGACTGGGGCGCAACTATCACAGGTGCCAGGTTTTTTCTAATTGCCTATAATGTGAATCTTTTGTCTACACCCAACCAGGCCCACAGGATCGCTTTGAACCTTCGTGAGAACGGCCGGGGTCCGGATGAAACCGGCCGTCTTGAAGAGGTCAAGGGCATGGGATGGTATGTGGCCGACTATAATCTGGCCCAGGTAACCGTTAATTTGAACAATTATAATGTCACCCCCCCCCACATCCTGTTTGAAGAAGTCAAAAAAGATGCCAAAGCCCTCAATGTGGCAGTCACCGGTTCAGAAATCGTCGGCGTGGTTCCACTGGAAGCCATTCTCATGGCGGCAGACTATTATATTGAAAAAGAAAATCTGTTTATTCTGGATGAGGATCAAAAAGTCCGTCTTGCCATTGAACGTTTGGGCCTGAACTCTGTTGCCCCGTTTAATCCAAAAGAAAAAATAGTCGAATACATCATCGCGGAAGAACAAAAAGAACCATTGGCAAGCCTTACCGTTCGAGAGTTTATTGAAGAAATAACTTCCCGAAGCTCTGCCCCGGGCGGCGGCTCTGCATCTGCTGCCATTGCCGCCATTGGTGCAGGGCTTGGCTCAATGGTTGCCAAGCTTACCTTGGGAGTGCGCAAATTTGAAAATCTGGATAATAAAATGCGTGAACTGGTCCCGCCGCTTCACCATGCAGCCAATGCCCTGATCCCCATGATTGATGCCGATACAGATGCATTTAATGATTATGTTGAGGCCTTGCGTTTGCCCGAAGAGACAAGGAAAGAAAAACAAGTTAAAGAAGAAAAATTACAACAGGGCCTTAAAAAAGCCATTGATATTCCGCTAACAACAATGAAACTCGGTGATGAAGCATGGGATGCCATGGTTGAGATTGCAAAATTTGGTAATCTTGCTTCCAGATCTGATGTGGAAGTCGGGGCTAAAGCCCTTGAAACAGGTATCTGGGGCGCGTATAAAAATGTTGCCATCAATATGACGGATATTACAGATGGTGCCTATGAGAAACAGACCCTGGCGCATGCTGAAGATATGAAAAAAAGAGCGGCTGATAAATGCCGGGAAGTACTTGATATATTGGAGGCCAGAGCAGAATAATTCGTGTTTAAACGAAAACTTACCCATCGGCTTTGTTGCTGCAAAACTCTGAAATCCTCATGTACAGTAGTACAGTCCGGTTTCAGAATTTTTTGCGCCTTGCATATGGGCAATTTTTCGTCCAAACACAGGCCTTAGATCAGCCACTAAATAAAAATGACGGAGATTATCTGATATGGAATGCAACAAAGAAAAAAATAAAGAAAAATGTAATTGTACCTATGAACCCTGCTCTCGAAAAGGTATTTGCTGTGATTGTATAACATATCATTTGAAAATGCGGGAATTACCCGGTTGCTGTTTTTCCAATACAGCCGAAAAAACCTGGGACAGGTCTTTTGAACATTTTGCCAGGCTTGTATCCAATGGGAATATATAAATGATCGATTACATTATTAACCATTTGCTTGAATCCATACCGGCAGATATGTTTTAGGTTGACAGTGTAACTGATTTATAATACAGCTATATCAAAGCTATATTGAAGCAAATAGTTAAACATCTATATATTTCCAGGAGGAAACATGAAAGAAGTAGTCATCGTAGCAGCCTGCAGGACAGCAATTGGCAAATTCGGCGGATCACTCGCTCCTTTAAGTGATATTGATTTTGGACCCATTCCCATTAAAGAAGTGATGAAAAGAGCGGGACTTAAAGGGGATCAGATTGATGAAGTGATTTATGCATCCGGTTATAGAACCGGCGATTTACCCATTAACTCTGCGCGTGTTGTCTCTGTAAAAGCAGGCATTCCACAGGAAAAACCCCAGTTTACGATCAGTAAAGCGTGTGCCGGCTCTATCAAAGCCATCACTCTGGCTGCCCAGGTCATCAAATCAGGGGATGCTGATATTATTATTGCCGGTGGCATGGAGAGCATGAGCAATGCTACATTTATGTTGAAAAAAGCTAGATGGGGCTATCGCCTTGGTCATGGACAACTTCAGGATCAGCTGATTCTTTTTGATCCTTTAAGTGGAAACACCATGGGTGAAACAGCAGAAAATGTAGCTGAAGAATACAATGTATCCCGTGAAGATCAGGATGCGCTCGGTTTTAGAAGCCAGCAATTGGCAGAAAAAGCCATCAAAGCGGGTAAATTCAAAGAACAGATTGTTCCGGTTGAAATTCCCCAGAGAAAAGGCGATCCCAAAATATTTGATACGGACGAACATCCCAGATTCGGAACCACTTTGGAAAGCCTTGCAAAACTGGGAACACCGTTTAGAAAAGGTGGATCTGTGACGGCAGGCAGTGCTTCGGGTATGAATGACGGTGCGGCAGCCCTTGTTGTGATGTCCAAGGAAAAAGCAGAAGAATTAGGGTTGGAACCCATGGCAACCATTGTGTCCTACGCATCTGTTGGTGTTGATCCCGCATTAATGGGTATCGGTCCTATCCCGGCCACGAAACTTGCCCTTGAAAAAGCAGGCCTTACCATTGATGATATTGATCTTATCGAGCTTAACGAAGCCTTTGCTTCCCAGGCGATTGCCTGCATGCGTGAGCTCAAGATGGATCCGGGAAAAGTGAATGTTAACGGCGGTGCAATTGCACTTGGACATCCGGTATCAGCATCGGGTGGCGCACTTGTGACAAGACTGCTTTATGAAATGAAAGACAGGGATGCCAAATACGGCCTTGTCACCCTTTGTATTGGTGGTGGACAGGGTATGGCCCTTATTGTAAAAAGATAATTAGTGCTTGAACGAAAACTCGCCCATCTTCGTTGCTGCAAAAGTTTGAAATCCTCATGTACTACAGTACACTCCGGTTTCAGACTTTCTTGCGCCTTGCATATGGGCAAGTTTTAATCCAAGCACGGGTTTTCGGTCAGGCACTGATACTCAATATTTCTCTTTTTAAGCTCATTTATCACAAATTTTACCCAGGTTTCATCCTGACCAATAAATTCAGGTGGAATAACCCTTTTTAAAACGTATCGATCATTTCATGCAGTTTCTGGACATGTTTTTTTTCTTCCTGCACTATTTCGTGAAGGCCTTTTAACACATTTTGATCTTCAATAAAGATCTCCAGCATTTCATAAAACATAATGGTGTCTTCTTCAAATCCGATAAAGGTTTCTAAAAGGTCGGTGATATGTTTCATTTTAGTAAAATCGATATCATCTAAAGACAAGGTTTTATTTCCCATCATCTGCTGTATGACATCAGGGACCATTCCTTTTAAGTCGGCTTCATTAATTTCAAGGGAAAGTTTGTCTTTTTGATCCTTGAACCATAGGCGATGGGTTGCCTCTTCATCCGCCATCCACTGGAGAATTGATTTTAAACTGTTTTGACTTAATTTTGTCATAGAATCAAGATAAACAGCTTCCCCGTTTTTTTCCATTTTTATGGCAATATCAAACAAATCATCCATCGTGAACATGAGCTTTTTCCTTATAGGTTTTTTCTTCTTTCCTGTTCTGTCCAGTCAATGCGGCTCATCAGTCCCCTGATGATTCTGACATCCCGTGACGTGAGACTTGATTCGCCAAAGGCCTGCCTGAATGTACGGAGCAAATGATCCGGATTCTGCGGGTCTAAAAAATCAATATCCAGCATGCTTTGTTTCATATGGGCAAACATGCCCTCTAACTCATCGCCTGTTGCAAGGTTTTTTGGCGCAGGATCATAAAATTTTTTACCGGAATCTGATTTTAAAGAGATCTCATACAAAAGTACGGACAATGAATGGCTCAGGTTCATGGACGGGTATGCATCATGGGTCGGGATGGTGATAAAATGCTGGCAATGATCCAGATCCTTTGTTTCAAGCCCGCTATCTTCAGTGCCCATGACAAGGGCACATATCGTTTTTGAATAGGCATTATTTATTTTGTTTGCAGCACTGTTTGGGGTATAAAAGTTTTGACGGTATTTGCCAAATCGCCGGGTGGTGCCAAAGGCGATCTGGATATCGGCCAGTGCAGACTCTAAGGATTCAAAAATGGGCGCATCCTCAATAAGATGAAAAGCGGTCAAGGCCATTTTTCTGGCATCCAGGTTCTTGTAGTGCTTTGTTGGATTAACCAGTCTTAACTTTGTGAAACCAAAGTTTTTCATGGCACGGCAGACAGAACCGATATTGAGCGGGCCCTGGGGTTCGACAAGGACAATATGAAAATTATCAGGGTTCATTATTCTTCTTTCGGATCACCTTTCTGGACTCCTAAGAGCACCATCAGTCCATGACCAATGATTGAAATTACTTTGTTGTCGACTATTACAGAAGATTGTCTCACTCGTTGAACAACAGCTTTCATTGTTTATCCTTAATATATAAAGAGAACAACTTGGGCTCAGGCCAGTTGGTTTCAAATCCATATTTTTTTAATATTTTTATCGCGATATTTACATGACCGCCAACTTCGTTAACACCATGGGAATCGTCTCCGGGTACAAGACTAATATTCAGTGCACGGGCTCTTTTTAATATGGAGGCTGCAATATAGGGCTTTTTTTTCCCCTTTGCAAGCGGGCGAAGATTAAAGTCCATGACAAGATTAAGGGTCTTGATCAAATTAAGGTTTCGGTCAATTTTATCAGCGATATTAGCCTTTAATAACCGATTTTCATAATCATCGTCAAAAATGCGTATCAAGTCAAAGTGGCCAACAACAAATGGTTTTAGTACATTGATCATTTTGTATTGTTGATCAAAATAAGTTTCATATAAGGCATCTATTGAGCCGCATACAGCACATGCTGTTTCATATTTTTCTCTTGAATAATCAAAGCATATATCTTTTACATGATGGACAGAACCCACTATATAGTCCGGAACAAATTTAGATATTAGTTTGTGTGTGTGATCTTCAAAACCCGTGACGGTTTCG
This sequence comes from Desulfobacula sp., assembly GCA_021647625.1. GTDB lineage: Bacteria > Desulfobacterota > Desulfobacteria > Desulfobacterales > Desulfobacteraceae > Desulfobacula. The sequence goes on along the minus strand of JAKIUJ010000091.1, from coordinate 10,550 downwards.
GTTTCCATGCCTGCATAGATTTTTACTTTACCGCGATACTTATGTTTTAACCGTTTTAGTTCTTTGAAATAGCCTGCAAACTGTGCATAAAGTTTTTTGGCTGTCAGATTCAGTGCGATTTCATCCGGGTATAAAAAAATATCGGATTCGGGTGGTGCATGCTCGGTGATGCCGACACAGGTAAATTCCTGACGGATATATTCACGGATGATATCCTCAAGCTGATCTTTGGCATGTGCGCAGTATTGACCGCTGTGTCCGCCGTGGAGTGAGATGTATTCAGTGCTCATGGCAAAGAAAATATCATTAAAATCAGAATAAATGCAAGGGTTGTTTGCCTGGTGCACAGGGTAAACGCATGTAAACTTGGCCTGGTTTTTAATTCTTTGTTTTACAGATACTTATGCAAAACGATAATTTCATTTGCGTTTACCTTCAAACCGTAACTATCTGAAATCATTAATATGGAAAAGTTACATGCATTATACTGGCCTGGTGCACAGGCTTACAATTTTTGGATTTGAGTTTATAAAAATCATAGCCACCTGACAGGAGGGTTGCCCAATCCTAATTATTTAAAATACTGACATGGGTTTTGCAAGAAATTTTAAAAATGATTTTTCATTAATCTTGCAAGTGTGGTATTATTAAAGAAATATTTTGAGGTTGCTCTGAAGAAAAAATATCATCCACTCAATTCGCCTTTATTCAACAATAGGTTAAACAATGAACCATCAACGGTATCATATGAAAATATGTTTGTTTATTTGTTTTTTTTGCCTGTTTTTCATGGGTGGCAAAGGTTTTGTGTTGTTGAGTATATCAGATTCCGGCGATATGATGACAGTACCGGTTCATGGATCTAATGTGAATATCGTCTGGGGAACTCTGGTTGTTATATCTCTTTTAACAGCAATGGTCAGTCTGATCCGATTGAATCGGCTAAAAGCCGCTATTAAACAAAAAAAAATTTTCGAACAATTAAGAAAAAAACCATACCGGTTAATGGTTGAAAATTCGAATGAGGGCATACTTATCATTCAGATGCTTGAGTTTAAATATGCCAATCAAAAAGTATATGACCTTATTGAGATGCCGATTAATGAGCTGGGGTCAATAGAACTATCTGATTATATATATCCGGATGATTTGAATATTGTATTGGAAAATTATGAGAAGATTATATTTGCCCAGGAAAAAGAGGCACTATTTCGTGCGCGGGTGTTAAAAAATGATCAAACGGTAATTTGGATTAACACACGATTTGTTATAGTCACCTGGCGGGGAGAACCTGCCGTACTGGCATTTATCCGGGATATCACAGAACAAAAAATGATGGAGCAGGATTTGCAACAAGCCCAGCGTATGGAGGCCATTGGCGCTCTTTCCGGGGGGATTGCCCATGATTTTAATAATATTTTAACAACGATTATTGGAAATGCAGAAGTGGCCATGATGGACCTGACAGAAGAAGAACCTGAAAAAAAAGAATTCGAGCAGATCCGAAAATCGGGATACAGGGCACGGGACCTGGTACGTCAAATCCTTACCATCAGCCGTGAAAGTGCCATGGATGTTCAGCCACTCTATCTGACACCCATGATAAAGGAAGCGGTAAAGCTTTTAAGATCCACCTTGCCCAAGGATATTCGAATTATAGAATGTTTTGATAAACAATTGGGGCTTGTAAAGGCAGATTCAATACAGCTTTATCAGGTTTTTATGAATCTTTGCACAAATGCCAAGCATGCAGTGAAAGGGGCATTGTCTCCTTGCATTGAAGTGGCGTTGAAAAATGTGAGTCTTCAGTCTGAAAATCCGGAAGTATCCAATGATCTTAAGCCCGGAGAATATGTATGTATGAGTGTTAAGGACAATGGTACTGGAATTGATCCGGAAATTGTGGAAAAAATATTCGAACCCTATTTCACGACAAAAGAGAAAACCAAGGGAACCGGTCTTGGACTTGCAACAAGCTCAGGCATTATTAAACAATATGGGGGGCAAATCAGGTTTGAAAGCACGCCTGATGAAGGTGCGTGCTTTCTTGTTTATCTGCCGTTGTATAATGAGAATACAGCAGAAAAACCTGACTTGAAAGACTCTCAACCCGATCTGGGTAATGGAAAAGTGTTATTTGTTGATGATGAACCGGAAATTACCTCCCTTGCTAAACGCATGTTCACTTCCTTAGGGTTTTCTGTGATGACGGCAAATTCCGGGCAACAGGCACTGGATTCATTTTCAAGATCACCGGAGTTTTTTGATCTGATGATCACTGATCTTTCCATGCCGAAAATGACAGGGGAAGAGCTGGCCGGAATTGTTTTACGGATACGTCCGGATTTTCCGGTGATTATGTGCACCGGATATAGCGACACTTTTGATGAAACCGCTGCAAAAGAACTCGGCATTGCGGCCTACCTTGAAAAACCATATAATTTTAAAGAACTCTCTTCAATTGCAATCTCCCTGATTAAAAAAAAGACAAAAGCGGCTTAGGAACGAAAATTTAATAACTTACCCATAATTATTGCTTTTTCCGCCGTCTTCTGCGTTTCTCGTTGGGCACATAGCTAGTTTAGCTTCCTCCTCGCGCCTTGAATACGACAAAAACTTCTGCTAATTATGGGCACTTAATTTAATTTTCGTTCCTTAGACACAATTGCCACCCTTGACGGATGGGCCGGATTCAATTATTGAATAGTTTATTTTAATTGTTGACCGGTTCGTAGAGGAGCTTTGCTTACAAACCCATGTTTTCGTTCAAAACACTTTAATATGGAATTGATGTGAAAATACTATACCTGGAGCCTTTTTTTGGAGGTTCCCATAAAGATTTTGCTCTGGGCTTTAAGGAAAATTCAGCGCATGATGTGGAATTAATAACCCTGCCCGGCAGATTTTGGAAATGGCGCATGAGGGGAGCCGCACTTTATTTTTTTGAGCAAGTGGGTGATTTAAATAGATATGACGCCATTTTTGCCACAGATATGATGAATTTAACAGATTTTATTGGTCTCGCCAAAGGTCCTGTACCGCCCATATTGATGTATTTTCATGAAAACCAGTTGTCTTATCCTTTGCCACTGGGCGGGAGAAGAGATATTCACACTGGGTTCACCAATATTACTTCTGCCCTGGCTGCGGATAAGGTGTTGTTTAATTCCAAATATCATTTTGATGCCTTCATCGCAGCAGCAGGTGATCTGATTGGAAGATCGCCTGATTATCCCCCCCATAAGATAGTGCAAATAATCAGAGAAAAAACGCAAATTGCATATCCGGGATGCCGGTTTGAGACGGGGCCAATTGAATTTGATAAAAAGACACCCTCTTTATTTTCAAACCAGGCATTACCCCGACATGTGAAGCCCCCGTTGATTATCTGGAACCATCGGTGGGAATACGATAAAAATCCTGAAATGTTTTTTGATGCCCTGGAAATCATAAAGGACGAAGGTATACCATTTTTACTGGCGCTATTGGGCGAAAAACCGGGTTCTGTTCCTGAGATATTTCTTGACGCTAAAGAGGAATTTGAAAGCCGGATAGTCATTTTTGGATACGCAAAATCAAGACAGGAGTATATATCCTGGTTGAAAAAAGGCTCCATAATCGTCAGTTGTGCGAATCAGGAAAATTTTGGAATTTCAGTGGTGGAAGCTGTTCGATATGGCTGCCTCCCGTTGCTGCCGGACAGACTCTCATATCCGGAACTTATCCCAAAAGAGATGCATTCAAAATTATTGTATCAATCGAAAAAAGACTTTATCGGAAAATTAAGAGATATGCTTGTTAATAGTGAAAGCAATAAATCATTGCAAATAAAAATGTCCGAAAAGATGGAACGGTTTGCATGGTGTACCCGAGTCAGGCAGTATGATAAGGCGCTGGAAAACTTGCAAAATTAATCTTGACTTAAGAAAAAATTACATCTAAGGTGAACTCTTTTTTCTGAAAGTTTAGGGTCGAGTTTCTGTTTTAGAATTATTCAGTTTACCGTACGAAACCAGGAAAATTTAAAGCAGTTTATACCAGAAGATGCTTCTTTTTGAAAGAGTTATTCTTCCAAAAAGTACGTTCCTTAGTGCGAAAGGGTTGCTTATTGTGTTTCGAATGTTTTCAATTGTGCCTCCAGTTCCTTTAACCGATCGATGATTTGTATTTCTCTTTTTTTTAATTCTTTAATATAGGGCCGGTTTTGATATTTTCTTTTTCTTTTTCTTTTTTGAAAACTTGCATTATTATCCAGCTCTTTTTTTTCCTTCAACAAAGCATCGTATTCAGCCTCAAATTTTCCCCGCTGCTCAAGTTTTTTTCTGATTAAAGATTTATTGGCGGCATTCACATCATTTGGAGGCGGTGAGGTTACCCAGGGACTGGTAAAAGATTTGTCAGGGACATCATCGCTTTCATATTCCTCAAATTTAATGATATCTGCAAGTTTATCCACTGGAACAGACGAAAGGTCGTTAGTAAAGTTAACCTGACCACTGTCATCCATATATTGGTATATCGTGGCGAAAGTTGCTCCGGCAAGAAGCATTCCCGCTGTTAAAATGCCTGCAAGAATTTTTTTCATCATGCCCTCCTGTCAATCTACCATAGATTGATAAAATTTCAATTGTTTACAATATGTTTATATATGACAATTTGAAAAATGATTGAATTGATCCAAATATTGGCGAAGTATAGAATATTTGTAAATATGGGTCAATAAAGAGAGTATATATGAATTTGACATTAATTTGTGGATGGGTTTGTGGTATAGATAAAAAAAGAACGTTAAATGGAGAAAATTCAAGGCAAGGCAAAAAATAAAGAAAATGAAAATTAAAATTGCAATCAATGGATATGGCAGAATCGGGCGGTGTATCGTCAGAGCCTTATATGAGTCTGAAGCGTTTTATGACAAGATCGACCTTGTTGCTATTAATGAGATGGCAGATGCAAGAACTATTTTTCATTTGACCAAGTATGATTCAACCCATGGCAGGTTTCATTTGCCGGTCAAAGACGAGAAAAATGCCATAATGATCGGCAACGATCGGATAAAAATATTCCAGGAAAAAAATATTGTTAATCTACCCTGGAAAGATATGAATATCGATGCTGTTTTAGAATGCACGGGTGTATATAGTGACAGGGAATCTGCCGATCTTCATATATTGTCAGGATCTAAAAAAGTTATTTTTTCCCAGCCGGCTGTGGATGAGATGGATGCCACCATTGTATATGGTGTCAATCATAAAGACTTGAAAAAAGAACATGCCATAATCTCAAATGCGTCTTGTACAACCAATTGTTTGATTCCGGTACTCCATGTGATTGAGAAAGAGTTCGGTATAGAGTCGGGCAGTATCACAACTATTCATTCTGCCATGCATGACCAGCCTGTGATTGATGCTTATAATACTGATTTAAGAAAAAGCAGGTCTGCGCTTCAATCAATAATTCCTGTGAACACTGCCCTGGAAAAAGGAATTTCTAAAATTATGCCTTCAATGGACGGGCGATTTGAAACCCTTGCCATTCGGGTTCCCACAACCAATGTATCTATAATGGATATCGCACTTGTCGTGAATTCGGATGCAGATGCACAATCGGTGAACAGAAAACTAATCCATGCTGCTGACAATGAATTAAAGGATATTTTAGGCGTGACTTCAGAAGATCTGGTCTCGTGTGACTTTAATCATGATTCCAGATCTTCAATTGTTGATCTTCACCAGACCCGGGTCAGTCAGCATCGATTGATTAAAATCCAGGCCTGGTTTGATAATGAATGGGGTTATTCCAATCGAATGTTGGACACCACCATTGCAGCCTTTGAAGCAAAGTAGACAGTGTTTGAGTTAACCCTAATCTCAATCCGAAAGGTCAAGCAACTTTTGCGTGACTGCCTTTAACTCATCCGGAATCGTTGTGATATCATCAAAGGGTCGTGTACCATCCCTGTCAGATGTTACAATCTCATCCATTTCCGGAATGAATCCCAGTATTTCATAATCAGGCATGCTTTCTTTAATGAGTGCTATATCTTCATCAGATCTTACCCGATTGGCCAATACCACAATGTTTTTAATTCCGATATCCTGCCCTAATTTTTTAATCGTATCAGCGGCCACCCGGCTTCTTTTGCCCGGATTAACAACAACAATGAGCGCATCCACTGATCCTGAAGTGGCCCGTCCCAGATGTTCGACGCCTGCTTCCATATCCATAACCACGACTTCATTGCGGGCCAGAACCAGGTGATTCATCAAGGCTTTCAAAATGGTTGCTTCAGGGCAGATGCATCCTGAACCGCCATGTTTCACGGTTCCCATGACAAGTAGTTTTACCCCGTCTTTTTCAATGGAAAAACGATCCGGAATATCATCTACTTTGGGATTTAATGTAAAAAAACCACCCATTGTGCCCGGGGTTGCACCGGTTCTTTCAGCAATTAAATCAGAAAGTTCCGACACGGGTGTGATGGGTTTGGATTCATCAATACCAAGGCCTGCAGCAAGGTTTGCAACCGGATCTGCATCAATGGCAATGACTTTTGTATCTGATGCGGCAATGGCTCGTGCAAGCAAAGAGGTGATGGTTGTTTTTCCTACCCCTCCTTTTCCGCCGACAGCTATTTTTAAACTCACGATTAGACTCCCTGTGATTGTTGTAAAGTGGTTGCAAAAAAAAGCAACTTTCAAATAATCAGTGCCTGTACGAGTTCCCCGTGTTTGGACGGCTCGTAGAGGAGCAATACTCACAAAGTTGCCCATATGCAAGGCGCAAAAAATTCTGAAATCGGAGTGTTCTATTGTACATGATGCCACTCTTATAATCCGGCAGAATTGCGCAGCAACGCAGCAGATGGGTGCGTTTTCGTTCAAACACTAATTAATTTAAATATTCTAAAATGGTACCCTTTTCATCTAAAAGATAAATTCTATGGCCATTTTCCTTTGCAATGTTCAAAAGGTCGTCTTCAATAACGGCCTGGGTATCATATTTACCGTTGAAAAGATCTTTCGGCATTAAGGCAAAGCATATTTTTGCTGCATCTTTTGTCCTAAAGGCCGGGAGAAATTTCTCTTTTGTTTTTCCATCATCGAACCCCACATACTGCTCGGTTGATGAGTTGGGATTTTGAATAATGACATAGTACCAGCTCTCATCTATTTTGACGTTTTCAGATTGATCTTCCAATTTAGCTTGTCCTCTTTAGTAAGTCGGCTTAAGTTGTATCAGCTTTCGTTCTATCTACAGCAATTGCCATAAATTTTTATTTTAAACGCTGCAATAGCAATCAATGCTTTTGAGTACAGGCAATCTGAAATTAATTTTGGCAAGTGCTCTATTTGTTTTATCAAATATAAGACAAGAATAAAAAAAATAAAGTCTTATGTTTGATAAAATAAAAAGCCCCTGGTTAATAACCAATACTGGCTAAAGTAAAAAGTATAACTGCAAGAGAGATACTTTTTAAAGTCTCGTCTGTCAAAGAACAGTTGTGGGGGAGGAGAATTTTGGACCGATGGCTATTTTGTGTCTATAGTTGGTGTACACGCAAATGAACGGGCTGTTGCTCAAAGTATAGATCAAATTCGATCTTTGTACGCCATCTCTTTGATCTAAACCAAGCACTTATTTAAATATTCTACTTTTCCATCCATATCATAAATAACAATTGGATTAGGATTTACTTCAAGTACCGACCGCGCTGAGTTTTTTGCAATCTCTTCATCGCTTAGTTTTGACTTAAGAGATTTAATCTCTTTTTCATGGGTCTCAAAAGAAATCGATGATTTTAATTTGGCTTTCAAATCCTTAACCTGCTGCTTCAGTATCTCATACGATGGTTTTCCCGGCATGAACGCCTCCTTCATTTACTGGCAATATATGTAAGGCAGGGATTGATTATTGAAAATAAACAATATTACAATTTATCACATAAATGACTGAAATTCCAATAGAGTTATGGTCTAAATCGAAACGGGTATTTTAATTGGCGGTGGTGCCTGGTTTTATCTTTCAGGTCTGCTGTCTGATATTGACGGATCTGTTTACCCGAAGTGCAAAAAAGGGCTGCTATTAACTGTCTTCAGCCCTTTAATACAAAAGTATATGTTAAATCATTTCAAATATAGCAGCAGCTCCCATTCCGCCGCCAATACACATTGAAACAATGCCGTATCTTCCATTTACCTGTTTTAAGTTTGCAAGACAGGTGGCTGTCAGCTTTGCTCCTGTACACCCCAGAGGGTGTCCAAGGGCAATGGCTCCGCCATGGATATTGATTCTATCCATATATTTTTCTATCCCGATTTCTCTGATAGAGTACAATGCCTGGGAGGCAAAGGCTTCATTGATTTCATAAATATCGATATCATCAATAGAAAGCCCGGCCTGCTCAAGTGCTTTTGGAATGGCATAACGGGGTCCGACGCCCATTTCATCAGATTTACAGCCAATGGTGGCGTAAGTTACCATTTTTGCAATGGGTTCAAGTCCCAGTTTGTCACATTTTTCTTTTGATGCAATAATGGTTGCTGCCGCTCCATCAGTCGTCTGGGATGAATTGCCGGCAGTGACACTTCCATTGACCGCAAAAACAGTTCGAAGCTTAGCAAGGCCTTCAGGTGAAGATTCTCTAATACCGTCATCATGTTCAACGATGAATGCTTCTTTTTTATACGTACCGTCTTCCTGGCTGACGTATTTATATGCAGGTGTGGGAACGATTTCTGTAAATAGACCGTGATCCCTTGCTGCAATCGCTTTTGCCTGGGACTCTGAAGCAAATTTATCCTGATCTTCTCTGGACACATTGTACCGTGCAGCAACATTTTCCGCTGTGATACCCATGGAGATATACATATCAGGATCTGATACGGAAAATTCAGGATGGGGGCTGACCTGGTTGCCTCCCATGGGAACAAATGACATGGATTCAACCCCAGCCCCAATGGTAACATCTGACCAACCCATCTGGACACGCATGGAAGCCTGGGCAATGGCCTCAAGACCGGATGCGCAGAATCTATTCACCGTGGCACCGGATACACTGTCCGGGAAACCAGCCATTTTAGGGGCGATCCTTCCAAGATTAAGTCCCTGTTCTGCTTCGGGGAATGCGCAGCCCAGCATCACATCATCAATGTGTTCCGGTTCAAGGCCCCGGGTTTTTTCAACCGCAGCTTTCAGTATAAAGGAAATCAATTCTTCGGGTCTGGTCTCCTTGAATAAACCTCTGTTCTGTTTGCATCCCGGGGTTCTGACCGATTGTACAATATATGCGTCTTTCATTTTGAAATTCTCCTTTAATTTCTCAGTGGTTTGCCGGTTTTGAGCATGTGATCGATTCTGGCGATTGTTTTTTCCTCTTTACAAAAATCAACAAATGCATCTCGTTCAAGTTTAAGAATCACCTCTTCATTAATCAGGCTGTTTTTCTTTACATCGCCACCACTTATGACATAGGCAATTCTCCTGGCAAGAAACGCATCATACTCGCTAATAAACCTGCCGGAAAGCATATTATAAATATTTGCATTAACCATACCCCAGCCCGTGCTGCCCATTACCTTAAGCTTCTTTTTCATTGGCGGAATATACCCGTCGTCAACCATTTTCAGAACTTCTTTTTTAGCTTCTCCAATCAAATTATCGCGATTGTTTACAATTCTGTCAGACAATCCAAGGTATCCATTGGTACCGGCCTGGGCTGCAGACGAAGAAATCTTGGCCATTCCAATATTCGTAAATACAGAAATAAAGAGTTTGGACAGATCAATATCTTTTGCAACTCCCCCCGGAAGTGCGTCAACGTATTTTTTCCACAGATTCATGGTTCCGGCACCGCCAGGAAGAAGTCCCACACCTATCTCAACCAGTCCCATATAGAGCTCTGCATGGGCAACAATTCGATCAGCCCCCAGGCATGTCTCACAACCGCCGCCCAGTGTCAGACCATATGGTGCTGCAACAACCGGAAACCGAGCATATTTGGTTCTTTGAATACCTGCCTGACCATTTTCAAGAAGCATATCGATTTCAGAATATTTTTTTTCATGGCAGAGTCTGGAAATAAGACTCAAATCCGCACCGGCAGAAAATGCGCCCGGCATCCCAAAGGCTTCATTTCCAATGACAAGGCCGACACCATTTTTAAGTACATAATCAAGAGATTCGTCAATGGACTCAACTATCTGGGTATTTATAGCATTCATCTTGGTATGGAATTCAACACAGAAAACACCATCCCCAATGTCCACAAGGCTTGCGGATTCATTTTCGAGGACTGTTTTATTATTCCCTTTCGCTGCTGCAATGGATACCATGGATTTGCCGGATGGAACTGCCTTATAGGTTGAAGATGCAAAATCGTAAAAATATTTTACCCCATTTTCAAGTTTGTAAAAACTTTTGTTGCCGATATCCAGCATGGCTTTGACATTGTCAGGAACGTTCAGCCCCTCTTTTTCCATTCGCTGAACAGCCTCCTGAACCCCATATGTATCCCACATTTCAAAGGGACCTTTTTCAAAATTATAACC
>JAKIUJ010000090.1 GCA_021647625.1 Desulfobacula sp. | reverse complement strand
CATGTTCAGCAGATGGTCTGTTTTTCCTGAAACAATATCTTTGGAAATTACATCGGATGCTTTGATGATATTAGGGGTCTGCATCGGGGATATTATTTCCTTTAGCCCGCTTGCAGATGTGCTGGCGTTCGTTGTTGCCTGTGGCGTATCGAAAGCTTTGGTGAGTGCGTTCTCAAAAGATTCTACACCATTAGTTTTGACGTCCTTGGCAGTTGACACTGTAAAAGATTGGGCGGGTTCGTTTATTTGATTTATGTTGGCCATCTATGCCTCCTTTTTACTTAAAATTATATAAAGCAAAAGGTATGCCAAATCAATTGATCCGTTTTGGAACAAAAAAGTGTTGTGATTTCAGATGGTTCTAAGGTCGGCAATTGTTACAATACCCAAAAAAGAAAAAACTGCCGGGTAATTTTTTCAGCTAACCAAGTTCATTCACGAGAATCCCAACCATTTTGTTCGCAATGGATTCGGCATTGATATCATATTGGTTGTTTTCGACTTTTTGTTTTATGTCAGCGACATATTGTTGTCTGTTCGAAGGTTCTGTTTCCAGTGCTTTGGATATTTTCTGGAGATCTCTTGTTTTACTCGACAGGTTGATACTGTCCGTTTGGGTTTCTTCCAGAGGAGTTTGAGATTTCAGATTCCGGTTGGCAGCAGGTTTGGATTGATTCGTATAGGTCTGATTGATGTAATTGGGCGTAGCATTGGATATTTTCATTATGAGACCCTCCTTATAACTCCATGTTATTGTAAGCCACTTCACGGGCTAACTCCGTCATCCGTTTTACAATGAATTTTGAATCTTCAACAGATAAGGTATGGGTTATTTTTTGGTTGTTTTCATCAATCACGGTATAGGTGAACTGATTTTTATCTTTACTAAAATTGATTTTTTTACCGAACTCTTTTTCAATCTGATCGGTGATTTGTTCTTCGTTTTTTTCTTTTGGTCCTTCTGTAATAATACGGTCCACAATGTTTGTGGCAACTTTATCAATAATGGCTTTCCGCTTTCCTTCAGAGGAGATGGTGACGCTGTCGGCAGATGTTTTAGTGGCTGTGCCAAATTTATTTTTGCTCAGCATCTTGCCCTGACTCAGTTGACGTGAGTATACTTTAAGAACATTTTGTATTTGATATGAAGGTATCTGCATTTAATTCTCTCCTGAACATCCCTTATCGGTATGAGAAAATTAAAACTTTAGGAATTATTTTAATCATCAAAATTACCTTCCGGACCTTTATCGGATTCTATCAATGATGCCTTTTCAATAATTTTTTCTTTTGTCCAAGCACTTTTTGACTCAATTGTTTGTGCTTTCGGACCCGGGTCATGGTTTTTTGCCTGCAAAATATGTTCAATGACAAAGCTTGCAGTGTTTGTTGTATTGAAGACATTTGTAAAAAGATTGAATGCAAAATCTTCAACATCCTTTGCCATGCGATCCTGGATTTTTTTGGGCTGTGATAATAATTTGTTTTCAAACGGAAGGTTTAGTTTTTTAAAATTTCCAGCCTCCCACCCATTAGCAGATGCAAAGGAAAGCATCTCTTCCCACATTTGTTCGGTAACACCACGGTTTTTTTGTTTGATGAATTGATCATTGTCCAAGATGGCATTGCCATAGTCATTCACTTTAACACCCCATGAGATCATTTGCAGGGCTGTGGCCACATTGGCTTTTGTTGTCCGGGTTTTTGCCGCAATGTCCCGCAGTCTGTCGGAATCGTTGCCCGACGTTCCGTGCTGGGCTCCTGAAACCTTGTACTCTGACAAAGCATTGTGGATGTCGGCAGTTAAATCAACATTAATCCCTGTGCCGCTGGCTTCAATTCCATGGGTGGTGCCATTATTTAATGCGATCCAGTTGGGAAAGATACCATGGGCATTCATTCCCTGGATAAGAAAAAGGGCTTCCTCCGGGGTGGATAGCCCGAATGTGCCTTTAATCTCACCTACCTCGGTTTCAAGTCCTGCCCAATCCGGTATATAAGGGAATAGTTCGATATTGGCTAAGAGATTCAGGTCATCGGGCATATGAGAAGCATCCACTGCAATGGATGTAATGCCGGCATCAAACAGGCTTTCAATCTCTGCTTTGGCAGGTTCAATGTCTCCGGGCTTTTTTATGCCAAAATGATCCGCATGAATGGCAACAGGAATGGTAATCCCCAATTCATTCATTATTGCATCGGTTTGCCGTGCAATGTTCCATAAACTGACGGCACAATAGGCGGCAGTGCCACCTTCGGATCTTGCAATCTCAATAATGACAGCTGCATCGGCACGCTGGGCTGCTGCAAGGACACCACGAATAACAAAGGCGCTGCGGCCATTGGCTGCAATGGTCATGCAATTGCCTTTTTTCAACATGGCCTTGTCGATAAATTTCCCACTGACAAGAAGTGCTTTGGAATTGGGAAATATTTTTTTTACGTTGGGGGGCCTGCCAAAGTCAAGCGCGCGGTTAAAGTCTTTAGAATATGTTGCTGACATCATTTTACCCTCCTTGGTTTTATGAAGTGTAGATCAATATTTTTTGTTTAATTAGTGTTTGAATGTAAACCCACCCATCTGCTTGGTTGCTGCAAAATCCTGAAATCCTCATGTACTATAGTACACTCCGGTTTCAGCATTTCTTGCGCCTTGCATATGGGCAACTTTTCGTCCAAACACGAGTTTTCGGTCAGCCACTAATTATTTAATTTAGATGAAATTTGTATATAGGTCAATGGCGTTTTTTTCAAGTGCTTTTATGGATCAAGGATTTATATATATATATATATGGTTGCAAATGAAATAATGAATTTAAATTCAGGCCAGGTTTTTTCGTAATTTAAAGAAACAATTTTCAAGTAAAAAAACACTGTTAATTTATAACTATCTGTAAAATAAACAAAAAGATAAATCAAACACTGAGAAATAAGATAAGGAATATCCGCTTGACTTTTTAGGTGATCTTTAGTTAAATAATGAATCTTTATTCATTTGTTTTATGGAAGGGTTGAATTTGCAGAAAAATAAGTCGGAAAAATATCATAATATATTGACCAGTGCCGGTGCCGTATTTGCCGAGCATGGATTTTATAAGGCCACCATCTCACAGATTGCTGCCCAGGCTGGTGTTGCAGATGGAACCTTATATCTTTATTTTAAAAATAAAGATGACCTTCTTTATCAATTCATCAGTTTTAAAACCGAAGTTGTGTTTGAAAAGATGAATACCGCAGTTGAGAAAGGGAAGACTGCAGAGGAAAAGCTAAGGAATCTGATTTGCTGTCATTTAAAAGAATTTCAAAATGATAAAAATATGGCCATCATTTTTCAATCTGAAGTCCGGTATTTAAGGGATATTCAAAGTCAGATTAAAGATATCTCAAAAATGTACCTGGATCTTTTGTCAGATATCATTGAGCTGGGCCAGATTGAGGGTTCCATGCGCCATGACCTTTTTGTCGGCCTTGTCAAACGGTATATCCTAGGGGCCGTTGAAGGGGTCATCAGGACATGGGTATCGGCAGATGGCCGCTATGATCTTGTTTCCATGGCAGACCCGCTTGTAGATCTGTACCTGACGGGCGTAAGGGGACGATAAATCACAGTTAGTGTTTGAATGGTATAAATTTGTTGAATACGGCTTTTTGCTTGACGTGCTCTTCCATGTTTATTAAAGCTTTTGAGTCTGTATTCACATGTTAAAAAAATATTTGGGAGGAAAGGAAGTCATGACTTCAATAGTTGGACCAGCAAGTTTTAAGTTCTTCGGGATATTTCCCGCTGCAATATTGTCTTTTATATTGCCAATTATAGGTATTGGATTGTTTACCTATATAATGGCCCGACGTATTGCACCACTTGTGAGAGCAAATCCGGACAGTCGGTTTGATCAAATTGGAAAACGGATTGTCAACTTGGCTTTTATATGGCTTGGTCAGGTCCGGCAGCCGCGATATATGCTGGCCGGTGTGCTTCATATTGTTATTTTTGCAGGTTTTTTAGTTCTGTCTATCCGATCAACATCTCTTGTTGTTATTGGTTTCTCTGATGGGTTTGTGTTGCCTGGGTTTGGCGGTCTTTTCGGTGATGTTTATAATTTTCTAAAAGACTATGCTGCAACCGGTGTTTTGGTCTCCTGTATTATTGCAGCCATACGAAGGGGCATTTTTAAACCAAAAAGATATGCCGTACCTGAAAAATTGGGTAAAGACCATACCGCAGAAGCCGTTTTTGTCCTGGGGATAATTTCAACCCTGATGATTTCCGAGAGCCTTTTTGAAGCATCTGAAATAGCTTATGCATTTCAACTTACCGGTCAGGAATATTTTTTAGCACCGTTGTCGCTGGTTTGGATATTTAAAGGCATGTTGTCATCTGTCCCTCAAAATATACTCCAGGGACTCCACATTTTTATGTATTATGTTCATGATCTGGCGTTCTTCTTTTTTCTTTGCTTTCTACCCATGGGTAAACATTTTCATGTTATTACATCGGTATTTAATGTGTTTTTCAGCCGGGTTGAAAAAGGCAATATCAAACCCGTCATGTACGGTGTGTCCGATGAAGGGCTTGATGACCTTGATTCCTTTGGGGTAAAAACGCTTGAAGATTTTACCTGGAAGCATATGCTGGATTTTTATTCTTGTGCAGACTGCGGCAGGTGCTCGGATCAATGCCCTGCAAATGCTGTGGGTCGTCCGTTATCTCCACGGTTTATCACCATCAAGGCCCGGGACCTTATGTTTAAAAATTATCCCATGTCCGGGGAAATTTATAAAAGCGGCCTTATTGTGGAAGACATATACACTGAAGACGAAATATGGTCCTGTACCACATGCGGTGCCTGTGAGGAGGAATGTCCGCTTGCAATAGAATATATTGATAAAATAGTAGACCTTCGAAGAGGTATGGTGGACGAAGGCATGGTTCCCCAATCCTTGCAGAAACCTTTAAAGGCGCTCGAGAAACGCGGCAATCCATACGGTAAAATGGAAAAGAAAAGAGCGGATTGGTGGGCAAAGGATAAAGAGTTTAAAGCCAGATTAGATATTAAAGATCTTGGTAAGAAAACAGCAGATACCCTGTACTTTGTGGACAGTATTACATCCTATGATGACAATATTCAGGAGATTGCCAGAAAAACATCCATTATATTGGATCATGCCGGTGTTGATTTTGGTATCCTGGGTAAACTGGAAAAAGACAGTGGTAATGAAGTGATTCGGTTTGGCGAAGAGATGTTGTGGCAGGATCTTAGAGATCAGAACACCGATGCCATTTTAGAGACTGGGGTAAAACAGATTGTTACAGCGGACCCACATGCATACAATGCATTGAAAAATGATTATAAAGGCTTGCCTGGGGTTAAACACATCAGTCAGGTTGTTGCAGAAAAAATTAAAAATGGTGACCTGGAATTAAAACCCTGCCAGTCACCGGATGAGGTTTATGTTTACCATGATCCATGCTATCTGGGACGTCATAATGGCGTTTATGAAGATCCAAGAGCGGCTTTGGATGCCATTGATGGATTAACCCGGGTGGAACTTGAAAAGAGCCGGGATCGATCTTTTTGCTGCGGCGGCGGCGGATTGATGCTCTTCTATGAACCGGAAGAGGAAACAAGAATGGGGGTTTTGAGAGTCAATATGGCTGCTGAAGCCGGGGCTACTGTCATCGTGACTGCCTGTCCTTTCTGCCTGGTTAACATCCAGGATGCAATAAAGGTAACAGGAAAAGAAGGTGAAATGGAAGTTCTGGATTTTACAGAACTCATTGAGCAGCATCTTGTATAACATAGAGGCCCTGCAGGCTGTTAATTTGGAAATTATAACAGGTAATTGATTTAAAGGAGGCAATAATGGAAATTTTGGTATGTGTCAAGAGAGTCCCCGATACTGCTGAGAATGAATTTGAACTCAACAGTTCAGGCAATGATCTTGATCGTGACGATCTGGTTTATTCTGTAAACGAATGGGATAATTATGCAGTTGAAGAAGCGATCCAGATTGTTGATAAAGTTGGCGGAAGCGTCACTGTCATTACTGTTGGAGACGATGAGTCGGAAGAAGTGTTGAGACGTGAAATGGCCATGGGTGCCAATCATGGTATTCTTCTGACCGATGATGCATTTGAAGGGTCCGATGGTAAAGGTATTGCAACGATTCTTAAAGCAGAAGTAGAAAAGGGCAGCTATGACCTGATTCTTTCCGGTGCCCAGGCAGACGAAGGCGCAGGCCAGGTTGGTGGTATGTTGGCCGCAATGTTGGATATGCCCTATGCTTCTTTGGTAAATAAGATTGAACCTGGTGATGGTAAAATTGTTGTGGGCCGCGAAATTGAAGGTGGAAATCAGGAAATGAATGAAATGGATCTTCCTTGTGTGCTTTCTATACAGACTGGTATCAATGAGCCCCGGTATGTGGGTATTCGTGGTATCAGAAAAGTTGCCAGTGTTGAGATTCCTGAAAAAAGTGCTTCAGATCTTGGCATTGATGCAGCAAGCGTTGGAAGTGAAGGTGCGTTAACCAAGAGGGTGGATTACTTTGTGCCCGACCTTGGAGATGGCGCTGAAATGCTTGAAGGCTCAACCGATGAAATTATTGAAAAGCTCATTGAGAAGCTTAAAGCAAAAGGAGGGCTCTGATCATGACACATATTTATGCATATATCCCATTTAGCAACGGTGCTGCTGAAGACGTGGCAATGGAGTTTTCTTCAGCTGCTAAAAAAATTGATGAGGGTGCCGCTGTAACTGCTGTTCTTACAGGTTCCGGTGCTGACTTGGAGAAAGTCGCCCAGGAGATGACCTCTCTTTATGCCGAAGTCATTAAAATTGATAACGCCGATATGGCATATCCAAATGCAGAAGTTGTTCGAAAAGCGCTTGTTGCAGTTCTTCCCACCGGTGCTGTTTTGCTGGTTCCACATACTACATTCGGCATGGACCTTGGGCCTGGCCTTTCTGTTAGAATGGATGCTGCTTATGCTGCAGATATCATTGATTTTGAAGGAATGGACGCAACAACGCTTAAGGGTGTTCGCCAGGAACTTGGTGGTGCTGTGAGCACACATGTAACTATTGATGTGGCTTCCGGTGCTGTTATTACTATTCGTCCTGGGGCTTTTGCTCCTGTTGAGGGTGGTGCTGCCGGTGGTTGTGTGATTGATAAATCCGGTGATGCCGGTGATCTTTCAACAAACCGAAAATTTCTTGAATTGGTTGAAGCGGAAGTCGGGGATGTTGATATCACCAAATCCGATGTCCTTGTTTCCATTGGTCGCGGTATTGAAGATGAAGATAATATTGAAGTTGCCCAGGAACTTGCCGAAGCAATGAATGCCGTTGTCTCATGCTCCAGACCAATTGTTGATGCCAAGTGGCTTGAAAAATCAAGACAGGTGGGTACATCCGGCCAGACCGTTAAACCGAAAGTCTATATGGCCATGGGAATCTCAGGTTCCTTCCAGCATATGGGTGGCGTAAAGGGTAATCCTTTTATCGTTGCCGTTAACAAAAACCCAAAAGCACCTATTTTTCAGGTTGCTGATGTGGGTATTGTTGAAGATATTCTTGATTTCATGCCGGAACTTGCAGAAGCTGTAAATGATCTTTAATTTAGGTTTGTTTAAACTTTAAATATACATAATAAAAGGGGGGCCTGTCAAAAAAAGACAGGCCCCCTTTTATTGTTACATCATCCCGCCCCTTAATAATCCTTATTATTTGACATCAATTCAAAGATCATGTAGTTTGATTTGACCGTTGCAGATTCTTTTGTTCTTTTTTCCATGGCCGGACTACTCATTATTTTTTTTAAATGAGAATGGCATGACCTTTCGTGTTTTTTTGCAACTTTGAATACCCTCTAACTCGATTTTGGAGATATTACGATGGAAGCGTTGACCAATTCAGGGGAAGATACCGGGACTGTTTTGAAAACCCAATATATTCTTGGCATGGCGAAAAGTGAGGGCAGTGTTAAGGTCCTTGGCGAAGAAGAGTTAAGACAGGCTAAAAAAACAAACTGAATGGTTCGGTAAAAATGCTATAAAAAAACGATACAGCAAAAATTTGGGAAAACAGGTGCAATAGATGGCGAATGTTTTAATTATTGATGATGATAAGTTGATTTGTGATATTTTAGCAAAGATGATGGGAAAAATAGGCCATGAAAGCTGTTGGGCGCTGACCGGCAAGGATGGCCTTGACAAAGCCCGCCATGGCATGTTTGATATCGTGTTCTTAGATGTGAATTTGCCGGATGCAAATGGTCTGGATCTTATTAAAACAATTAAGACCGGTTCTTCTTCTCCTGAAGTTATCATTATCACCGGCGACAGTGACCCTCATGGCGCAGAAATGGCCATCAACAGCGGGGCGTGGAATTATCTTGAAAAACCATTTTTAAGACAGGAACTCAATCTTCAGGTCAGTCGGGCGCTTCAATTTCGAAAGGAAAGGGGAGACGTATCCATGCCTGGCGTGCTTAAGCGGAATGGAATTATTGGTGAATCAGAAGAGATAAATTCCTGCCTGGATAAGGTTTCCATTGCCGCCTATTCTGATACAAATGTGCTTATTTCCGGTGGAGAGGGGATTGGAAAGAAATTATTTGCAAAAACCATCCATTTAAACAGTGATAGGAGTGAAAATAATTTTGTCATCATCGACTGTTCGGCATTAAATGGAAATAATGTTGAAAGTGTCTTGTTCGGCCATGAGAAAGGGGCCTTTGCCGGGGCTGTAAATAGTAAAACGGGTCTTGTGGAGCGGGCAGATAACGGCACCCTGTTTCTTGATGAAGTCCCACACCTGCCCATGCAGATTCAAAAATCATTTTTACGGGTAATAGAGAATCTAACCTTCAGCCGTGTCGGTGGAAAGACAGAGCAAACAAGCAATTTTAGAGTCGTAGCAACAACAAGCAAGAATTTGGACGACTTGAGTGATCAAGGTCTCTTTAGAAAAGATTTGTTATATAAATTGAAGGGGATCAGCATCCGATTACCTCTGTTAAAAGAAACAAAAGAGGATCTTTTAAAAATCGCCTTTTTTTATATTGATCGTTTTTGCATGAAATATAATTTAGATACAAAAGGGATTTCCCCCGAATTTATCGATATTTTAAAGGCTTATGACTGGCCTGGAAATGTTCGGGAACTAATCAGTGCCATTGATAGAGCCATAGCTTGTGCGAAAAATGAACCCACATTGTATTCCATACATTTGCCATCCTATATAAAAGCAAAAGTGATCAAAAGAATGATCATCAAGCCCCCCCTGAAAACGAAAGGTGATGTAAACGGATTTATAAATGGAGAAGTTCCATCATTAAAAAAAATGATGGCGGACACCGAAAAACAATATTTGAAAAAATTGATGACATACACTGACTGCAGTGTAAAAAAGGCTTGTGATATAGCAGAAGTTTCAAGATCCTGTATGTATGCCAGATTAAAAAAATATCATATTCATGAAGGGCTCACTCAGAAATAACCTTACACTTTGAGTGAGCCCTAAGCTTGTTATTAACGCACAATATGTTTCATGGGCAACTTTTCATCCAGACACTATCTAGTGGCTGACCGAAAACCCGTGTTTGGGCGGCTCGTAGAGGAGCAAAGCTCACAAAGTTGCCCATATGCAAGGCGCAAGAAATGCTGAAACCGGAGTGTACTATAGTACATGAGGCCCGATTTATAATTTGGCAGGATTTTGCAGCAACAAAGCAGATGGGCGCTGCCGACGGGTGAGTTTTCGTTCAAACACTATCTAACCATCGGCACTGTGAGTCCTCCATCCATCAAAAAGAGGATACTGGCATCACTGCCTTTCTCTTCTATGGCCTGGTCAAGGGCTGTCTGGATGTCGGCATATGGCTTAATAAACAGTTTTGAAATGACATCCGGTTCCACATCAGTAACCGCCCACATTTGAGCCCATAGTCCTATTTCAGCCATTTTTGCAGCTTTGTGGTATCCCAAAACATAGCCTTTTTTAATGGTCTCAAGGGCATTCTTTGGGGTATCACTTGACCCTAAGAGATCAGCAAATGCTTTGCCGCCGATACCACACCGGCATTTGGCAACAAGAATCATGATGCCGTCTTTTTTTAAGGCCAGTTTGGCATTGTCTATCCCTTTTTGTGCCTGGTAAAGATCGATATCCTGGGGAAATTTCACCACGGAAACAACGATGTCCGCTTTTTCATCCAGGGGGGCTGCAAAGACTTCATTGGCTTTGTCAATGGCTTCAAGGAACGAATCATTGATGTGACCGCAACAGGTGGCATAGACCTTATGGTGCTTGTCTAATACCGTCATAATAGAGAAAATTTCCTGTTTTACGGTTTTAATGGCATCAATGATATCCTCATGTACCGGATTGCCTTCCAGCGCAAGCGCTTTAGCTTCCGGAGCCAGAGCCAGCTTATGATTTTGTTCAATGGTTTCAAAACCGGCAATGCCCGGTAAAAAAGACTTTCTACCGCCGGTATAACCGGCAAAATAATGGGGTTCAACCGAAGAGATGATGATGATTTTATCGGCCTCAACGCCGGCTTTATTGACATACATGGGCGTGCCATTGGAGGAGTCCCCTAAATAGACCATGTCTTCTTTTGCCCGGGCATCGTGTACAATAATCCTATTCTTTAGTTCTTGATAAAAAGAACCGAAAATCTGGACATACTCTTCTTCGGAAGGGCCTCTGTGGGCACCTGTTGCGATGATAAACTTATAGTCAGTCTGTTTTAAATCATCAAAGATAAAGTCCAGCACCCGTTTTGTCGGGGTGGGCCTTGTGGCATCATTGACAATGACAAGGACTTTTTTTGCATTTCTTAAAAAGTCCTTGAAGTTTTTACTGTTGATGGGAGTGTTAATCGCTGCCTGAATGCTTTGGGCTTCATCTCCGATTGCAACATCATTTGCCTCAAGAAAATTAACCTTCAAAGCATCACTGATTTGAACGGACATGGCACCATCTTTTCCATACGGTAAATCAATTTTCATTGTGTTTCTCCTTTATCGTATGGGGCCCAGCTGGTTAAGCTGGTCCACAAATGTATCAATCTCAGCCTGGAACAGGTCTTTGTCTCCCGGGGGGATTTCAACCAACTGGATTCTTTCGGGGTCCATTCCAATATTCTCAAATGTAGTTTTTAATGATTTAATCATTACTTTGGCTTTTTTATTGCCGTCATGCTGACAATCACCATCAGGGCAGCAGGCAACCAAAACACCCCATGCATTATGGAGGAACGGGGCCATCAAAAGTCTTGGATCCAGTCTTCCGCCACACATGTTGACAAGAATTTCATAGCTGTCATTCCTTGTTTCGGATTTCGGTAATACAGAGGCCTGAAGATTCGGATAATACGACCAGTTGCAGGCAAATACGATGGCTTTGGAACTCGCATGTGTTTCCAAAAAAGCCGATGCTCTTTCAATGAGTTCATCTTTGTTCGTACCAAAACTGTTTTCTATCTGGGCTGCACCGGCAGGGCAGGCTTCAAGACAGATACCGCAGGACTGGCATTTTGCATGATCCGTTGTGATTTTTGAGCCATCATATGATCTTGCTTCATGGGGACAGGCACCCAGACAAATCAGACAGCGGGCGCAATTGAGTTTTGTGGTGGAGGTGGTGCCGGGACCTTCAAGTCCCATTTCCACCAGATCTTTTTTGGCGTCTGTAAAAACTTGGGTCAACTCAACTCCGGATGAACAGGCCGCCTCGCACCGTTTGCAATAAAAACAGGAGAACATTTTATTTACTGCCGCCTCGGAGGGCTCAACTTCGCCGGACAAAAGACCGAAAGCCGTGATTATTTTTGCCCTTGGTGCATCGGATTCCCAACCCGTATGTTTAAACATCGGGCAGTGTTCAAAACAATATCCGCACCGGATACAGTTGGCCAGTGTACCTTCCCATTTTTCAAGGTGTTTGAATTCTTTTGTTTTATTTTCCATTATATAGTATACCTTTTCATTAGCTGTTAACACAATATCTTAAGTTCGTGGCCGTTACCCAATTTTCAGGGGCCTGCATCAACTTGCCCGGGTTCAGGATATTGTTGGGGTCCAGTGCCTGTTTAATCGTGTTTAACAAATTTAATGAATCAGATTTTTCTATTTTGAACGATTCCGCTTTTGAAAGGCCAATACCATGTTCAGCACTGGTGGTTCCGTTTACAGATCTGACATATTCATACACTTCGGTAATTGCTTTTTTTGCAGATGACCATTGGTCTTTACGTTTGGTATCCATGAGGATTTTTGTATGCATGCATCCGGATCCACAATGACCATAGGCTGTCATTATAAGGCCGTTTTTTTCTGCAATTTCATGAATTTTTCCGGCCATTTCCGCCATTTTTGAATAAGGCACTGCCATATCATCCGCAAGGGCTGTACTGGCAAGATTGTTATCATATTTTGAAAGTGCGGGAAAGAGTTTTTTACGACCCATGAAAATTTTGGCTCTTTCTTTTGGATCATAGCTTGCGTAAATATCAGCCCCACGATGGTTCTCACAGATCTTTCTCATTTTGTTGATTTCATAATCAACAGCCTCTTTGACCATACCGTCTGCTTCAAAGATCAGGGCTGCTGCAACTTCTTTAAGGCCAAGATCCATTGTCTTGTTGACCGCTTTAATGGCAACATCATCCACAAGTTCCAGCATGGAAGGATTGGATCCGGATGCCATAATGGAGCCAATGGCTTCTCCTGCATCTTTTAAAGAATCAAAATTGGCAATACCCATGCACCTGAATTCCGGAATGGGAACAAAGCTTAAAGTGGCTTCCACCACAATTCCCAGTGTGCCTTCCGATCCCACTATCAGCTTGTGAAGCTGGTACCCGGATGCTTCCACTCTTGTATGGGCTCCTAAACTTACCAGTTCTCCACTGGGAAGAACCACTTTCATCCCTAAAACCGCATCCCGGGTAGCCCCGTATTTTACAGATCGAACACCACTTGCATTATTGGCTATTTCACCGCCAATGGTGGCAATTCTGCTGGATGCCGGCGTGGGAGGATAAAAAACGCCGTATTGTTTTAAGGCAAGGTTTAAATCATCATCAACAACGCCTGGTTCAACCCGGCAATAAACATCTTCAAGGTTGATTTCCAGAATGCGGTTCATGCCCTTCATGTCCAGTATGATCCCTCCGTTTACAGGAACCGTCTGGCCGCACATGCCGGAACCGCCCCCCCTGGGAATAACGGGGATTTTATTCTCATTGGCATATTTCATTAATTCCTGAATTTGTGAGGTGTTTTCAGGTTTTACAACAGCCCATGGCATGGCATGGTGGACCGAAGAATCCGAACCATATATATACAGATCAGACGGGTCGGTTTTCAGGTTGTTTTTCCCTACAATATTTCTTAGTCTGACTTCATCAATTGTTTTCATTTAGGCTCCCTTTTTGATGAATCTATTATATTAACTAAATCGATTTTAGCGACAAACGTCTCATATTTCCATAAGTATTTGAAAATTTCAATGTAAATCGGTCTTTAGACACAAAAATATTACAGCAAATTACAGCCTTGTAACTTGCCAAACCCATGACAGAAAGTTTATACTTGCAGCAGTTTCAAACGAGATCAAAAGCATTCAAATATAAGGATACCGTTTATGACATATTCAGTAGAGTTTTTACCTCACAACATAAAAGTTGAGGTCGATGATAATGAGAGCTTAATTCGTGCTGCCATGGAAGCCGGAGTTCATATTAATGCGTCCTGCGGTGGCAGTGGCGTATGCGGCAAATGCAGGGTTATGATTGAAAAGGGGAGTGTTGAAGGTGGTATTTCCGAGCATCTGTCACAAAAGGATCAGGAAAAAGGATACCGACTGGCATGCCTGTCCGAAGTAGCCTCGGATATTGTTGTCCGGGTGCCGGTTGAGTCCCAGATCGACACGGGTCGACTCAATGTCGCTCCCACAAGCCGGCATACGGCAAAAGAGATGTATGCCGATGTAAATGAGCTTAGGGAAGGGGGTTTGTTTATTCCGCCTGTGGAAAAGATTTATCTGGAGTTGGAACCGGCCAGCGCTGATAATAATCAGGCAGATGTGGAACGGATTATCAACCATTTGCGACTCAATCATGATGAGCATCGGTTGACCATGAACCTGAACCTGATCCAAAAAATCCCGGAAATTATCCGGGAGGGAGATTTCAAGGTAACTGCCACAATCATACGACCGGTTCGGAAAGATGGGAAAAATAGGATTGTTAATATTGAACCCTTTGATACCAGTCACAGGAATTTTGCTATTGCTGTAGATATCGGTACCACAACTATTTACGGCCAGGCACTGGATCTGCACACAGGAGAAGTGTTGGGTCAGCATGGTGAATTCAACAGCCAGATCAGCTACGGCGAAGATGTGATCTCAAGAATTATCTTTGCAGAGAAGGGGGATGGCCTTGAAGTCCTCCATCAAAAAGTGATCGGAAACATCAATACAATTATTAGAAAGATTATTAAAAAGGCGGGTATTGGAAAACACGAGGTGACAACGATCACTCTGGCGGGCAACTCAACCATGACTCAGTTGCTGTTGAAAATTAATCCTGCGTTTATCCGCCGTGACCCTTATGTGCCGACATCTATTATGTATCCCCCGTTTCCCGCATATGAAATCGGTATTGATCTGGCAGATCACACCACCGCCCTGATCTATCCCGGGGTATCCAGCTATGTGGGTGGTGATATCATCGCCGGGATCATGGCATCAGGCATGTATCGACAAGAAAAATTGACGCTTTATATGGATATCGGGACCAATGCGGAAATCGCCATCGGTCATAAAGACTGGATGGTCTGCACAGCAGCCTCGGCAGGACCCGCCTTTGAAGGTGGAGGCGTAAAATTCGGCATGCGTGCCACCAAAGGAGCGATTGAAGATTTTGCCATCAACCCTGAAACCTATGAACCCATGATCATCACGGTGGGCAATAAAAAAGCAAAAGGAATTTGCGGTTCCGGTCTGATTACCCTTGCAGCAAAATTGCTGGAAACAGGTGTGATCGACTCCAGAGGGAAATTTGACCGGTCACTTGATACAGATAGAATCCGCAAGACAGATGATATCTGGGAATACGTATTGGTCTACAAGGAAAATACACAGATCGACAGGGATATTGCCATTACAGAACCGGATCTGGATAACTTGATACGGGCCAAGGGTGCCATGTACAGCGCCGCCTTAACCCTTCTTGAAGAGATCGGATTGGGTGTCAAGGATATTGAAAAAATTATCCTGGCCGGTGGATTCGGCAGCTATGTGGACCTGGCATCTGCCATTACCATAGGCTTGTTACCGGAACTTGATCCGGAAAAAGTGACATACCTTGGCAATGGTTCTCTTTTGGGGTGTAAGATAAACTCTTTGACCAATGCTTTACGTCGAGATGTGATGAAGGTGGTTAATATGATGACCAATTTTGAACTGGCATCCACTCCCTCTTATATGGATCATTATATGAGCGCATTGTTTTTGCCCCATACGGAACTTAATTATTTCCCCAAGGTCAAAAAACGCCTGGAAAGGTTGCGTAAATAGTGGTAGCGAAACATGGGTTTGTCAGGCATCTGAAACTTGACAAACCCAGTCTTAACAATAATACGGCAGATGCCCAGCGTCTTGAACTTTGTCTTAAAAAAGAACTGGGCACAGACAAAATCAGGATGCCGCTGGGGCTGCTCAGACACCTGCCGTCAACGCTTAGATCCTGGAATTATGAGGCAAAAGCGGTTCTTTTTAAGGATCGATTTTCCTGGATGCTGATCGATCTTTTAGATCCTTTTATATCGAAGTCTGTTTTAGGACTGGCAATCGATATCGGCACCACACGAATCGTGATGGCCCTGATTGATCTTGAAAGCTGTAAAGAACTGGGTGAAATCGGGTTTGATAATCCCCAGGCACAGATCGGCCCGGATGTTCTGGCTCGGATTCACTATTCCAACAAAGAGGGTGGCCTGGCTGAACTCAATGGCCTGGTCATTGATGCGGTGAACCAGAACGTTGAAGGTACGGCGCGCAATATGTATGAATTTTCGCGCCAAATCCGCCAAAATCCTGGGTTGCTGCTCTCCGGCGGTTCGCCTCAGGAAAAAAC
>JAKIUJ010000089.1 GCA_021647625.1 Desulfobacula sp. | reverse complement strand
AGGCGAACCAAGTTGACTCTTACGCAGATTCAAGAAGAAGCAAAGGTGCTTGCTGCAACCGGGATTCGTCATATACTTGTTTTAACGGGTGAAGCACCTTTAAAAACCCCTATATCCTATCTGACAGCCACAATGGCGATCTTAAAAAAATATTTTTCATCCATCGCCCTTGAGATATTTCCCATGGATCAAGGTGATTATGCGTCTTTAATTGAGGCGGGCGCGGATTCTTTGACCATATACCAGGAAGTTTACGATAAAAAGATTTATAAAAAAGTGCACCCCGGAGGGAAAAAAGCAGATTATAAGTATCGGCTTTTGACACCTGAAAGAGGGGCAAAAGCCGGGTTTCGTGCAATCAATATCGGGACCTTGTTTGGGTTGGGAGATCCGAAAAAAGAAGCCTTTATAAGTGGGCTGCATGCCAAATACCTTGAGCAGACGTTTCCCCATGTAGAGGTCTCCTTGTCTCTTCCCAGGATGACCAAGGCTGAGGGGGGGATCGCACCACGGCGCATATTATCGGATATCGATTTTGTACAGGTGATGCTGGCATGGCGGTTGTTTATGCCAAGGCTCGGCATCACGATATCCACAAGGGAATCGGCCGATTTCAGAGATCGGCTCATCCATCTGGGTGCCACGCGATATTCGGCAGGCTCAAAGACCGATGTGGGTGGATATGCCTTAAAAGCTGATGATGCAACCGTACAATTTGAAGTGACCGATACACGCAGTGTTGACCAGACGGTTCAAATGATCCGGGAAAAAGGATATCAACCTGTATTTAAAGACTGGGAGATATTTTAATGAAAATCGGTCCCGGGGATGCGACAGATCTGTTTTCGGACTGCGGCATTGTGGTTGAGGGATTTGATGGCCAATATTGTTTTAAAGCATGCAAAGGATAAAGATGATGAATAAAAAAAGAACATCCGAGCCATCCAGTGTTCGACACATTTTTCCAGAAGGTATCTATGGCATTTTAGGAGAAAAATTTTCCTTGGGCCGGTCCAACGTGGATGTGGCACGGCAGATGGTGGATGCCGGGGTGGATATTCTCCAGTACCGGGAAAAAGTAAAGGACAAGAGTTTTAAAAATATGCTGGAAGAGTGTATCAAAATCCGGAAAATTACTCGAAAAGCAGGTGTTCGATTTGTTATCAACGATCATGTCGCCATTGCCATGATGGTCAATGCAGACGGTATTCACCAGGGCCAGGATGATCTGCCGGTTAAAGAGGTGAAAAAGCTTGTCCCCCACATGATGATCGGATGCTCAACCCATAATCCTGATCAGGCAAAAAAAGCCATTGAAGACGGGGCGGATTATATCGGTGTAGGGCCAATTTTTACCACCCGGACCAAAGAGGATGTGTGTGATGCGGTCGGGTTTGAGTATCTTGAACATGTGGTTGCAAGTTATGACATCCCTTTTGTGGCCATCGGCGGTATTAAACGCGGCAACTTAAAAGATGTCGTGTCACGGGGGGCAAAAACGGTTTGCCTGGTGACGGAGATTATTGGCGCAAAAAATATTGAACAAAGAATCAAAGAGATAAAAGATATCATAGGAGAATAAAAATGAGCAATGCTTACACAACACAGATGGATGCAGCCCGGAAAGGTATTTTAACCCCTCAGATGGAACAGGTTCTGGAAAATGAAGAGATTTCAAAAGAGGAGCTTATGGACAAAGTGGCAAAGGGCCATATTGCTATCCCTGCCAATAAGAATCATGTCAATCTCATTGCGGGTGGTGTGGGCCAGGGATTGAAAACCAAGATCAATGTTAATTTGGGGGTGTCCAAGGATGTCTGCTCTTTTGATGCAGAGATGAGTAAAGCAAGAATGGCCGTAGACTTTAAAGCCGATGCTGTCATGGATTTAAGTGTTTCCGGTGATACCCAGGGGTTCCGGAAACGGCTGGTTGCTGAAGTACCTGTTATGATCGGAACCGTACCCATTTACGATACATTGACACGGACAGGTAAACCCACCAGAGAGATCACCATTGAAGACTGGTTTGAAACCGTTGAAATTCATGCCGAAAACGGGATCGATTTTATTACCATCCATGCAGGGCTGACAAGAAAATGTGTGACAAGCCTTCGAACCAACCCACGCCTTTGCGGGATTGTCAGCCGTGGTGGAGCCATCCTTTTTGAATGGATGGAGTTAACGGGCAATGAGAA
This sequence comes from Desulfobacula sp., assembly GCA_021647625.1. Classification (GTDB taxonomy): domain Bacteria; phylum Desulfobacterota; class Desulfobacteria; order Desulfobacterales; family Desulfobacteraceae; genus Desulfobacula. Next base: position 14,009 of record JAKIUJ010000089.1, on the reverse strand, counting down.
CCCGTTTTATGAGCACTTTGACCGGTTGCTGGAGGTGTGTGAAAGATATGATGTCTGCATCAGTCTGGGCGATGGGCTTCGACCCGGAGCCATCAAAGACTCCACCGATGCACCTCAGTTAGAAGAGTTGATTACTTTAGGTGAATTAACCAAGCGCGCCTGGGAGAAAAATGTCCAGGTGATGATCGAAGGTCCGGGCCATGTGCCCCTGCACGAAGTTGAAATGAATATGAAATTGCAGAAAAAGCTCTGCCACAATGCACCCTTTTATGTGCTGGGACCTTTGGTAACTGATATTGCACCGGGATACGATCATATTACATCCGCTATTGGCGGTGCTTTGGCTGCCATGCACGGTGCGGATTTTTTATGCTATGTGACACCGGCTGAGCATCTGCGCCTGCCCTCTCTGGAAGATGTAAAAGAAGGGATTATGGCATCAAAAATTGCAGCCCATGCAGGGGATATAGCAAAGGGGTTGAAAGGTGCGGATGCCATTGATCACAAAATGAGCAAGGCAAGGGGTGAATTGGACTGGGAGGGTCAGTTTGCCTGTGCCATTGATCCTGAAAAGGCCAATGCCTATCGAAAATCATCACAACCTTCTGAAAGTGATGTGTGTACCATGTGCGGTGATTTTTGCGCCGTTAAGAGAGTGAGTGCATTATTATAATCAATTGCTGTGGTTAACCATTAGGGCCATCCAAATTATCAGGAGCAGATGCAGGGAACATCTCAGCCTTGCAGAACGGGCAGAAAATGGAGGCCATGTTTTTGGCATCCATAATGGTCTCTTCATCAAATGTCATTTCAAATTGGTGGTTGCCCGGATGGCTGCAGTTGTTATTTTTGCATGTGAATTTGATTTCCATGGTGGTCTCCTTAATTCGCTTTATAGTGAATTACACCCACAATATGGGTTTAACTTGGATAGTATTCCCTTTATTCAGGAATAAAACAAGTGGGGGACTGTCGTATGCACAGGGTAAACCCATGTAAACCCGGCATGATTTTTATATTTTTTGTTCTACATCCTGAAAACAGGGATAACAAAGGTGGTTCCCGTCAAACAAACGAACGCGTGATTCCATGGTCATCTCCTTGCAATTGTCGCAGGGGATGCTTTTGAGTATCCGGGCCGGCCTGACCGGTGGAACGTCAATGTCCTGGGTAGAAAAAAGATCATCCAGATCAGCTTTTAGTAATTGTTTGATTCTTTCTTGTTTGCTTGACGCATTCCTTGCAACGTTATTGTTGAACAATGCTCTCACTCCTTTATTGGTGTCACGATTAAAGAAGGTAAAGGCTGATTTGCCATAGTCTTTATGAACAAGGTTCCCTTTGCCAAATGAGCAGCCTGTTAAAAACTGGATGGCATCCACCCCACACATGTCGGTTTCGGTTACACATAAGGTATTGGGTGTGCTATGGATATCTAATTTTTGCCTCGCAAGTTCGGCTGCACGGATACCGATGGTAAGCCCCGGACAGTTATGTCCATGGAATTCTATGGTTTTTTCGATCAGGTCTTTGTCTATTGAACAACTCATTATATTTACTCCTGGTTAAAGTTTTTTAAAAATGAAACAGTGTTTTACAAATATAAAACGCAAATTGAATATCGCAATAACAAATATTTATTATGCTCTTTTTCATATTTCCTTTTAATCTGGATCATTTTAAAATCACAGTGGTTTTTTAAATCAAAGTCAGTAGCTGCCACTTCCAAGGTCTTATCGAAAAGTTCTTCAAGAACATGAAAAGATAACCGGTCACCATTTTTTGAAAAAACAGTTGACAAGAAATAAAATGAATAATAGATTGGTCGTACGTCCAATCAATTTATTATTCAAATGGAGGCTCCATAAAGACAAGGATGGGTCGAAAAAGCATTGCAAAAGAACGCCGCACACAGATTATAGAAGCCTTTTACCAATGTGTTGTAGATATGGGACTTGCAAGGGCTTCCATCCGTAAAATAGCAGATCAGGCAGGTGTTAAGCCCAGCACCCTCCACCACTATTTCAGCAATCGGGATGAAATTATTGAAGAGGCAGTGATCTATTTTACAGATATGATTTTTCAATCCTTTCAAGAGCAGATGGATGCGCTTAACGGATCCGTCGATCAGATAACAAAAGGGATTGAATTTATTTTTTCTAAAGGAATGATCAATGCAGAGTATACAGGCTTTTTTCTGGAATGCTGTGTGGCATCCAGGAATAATGAACGGATAAAAGATACCATTGCGCAATTGTTTGACAGGTTTCGCAAGGCGATCATACGCCATCTTGAATTAATGGATGGCTTTTGCCTTCTAACGGCTGAGGATCAGCAGATGCTGGCGGTAATGGTTGTTGCTCTTCATGAGGGTATTGAACTGCAGTGGTTTGCTCAAAACAATGCAGTCAGTCTTAAGCAAGCCCTTGAAACCACTTTGCACCTGATTCGGTTTTTTATACAAGAAAGAACCCGATCCCCAAAAAAACAATCGGAAAAAAACGAACATGGAAAAAAAAGTTAAACCGGCGGGTAAACCGGCGGGTAAACCGGCGGGTAAACCGGCGGGTAAACCGGCGGGTAAACCGGCGGGTAAACAAAAAGGGGGCCGGATGAAGTCAGACTGGGACATTGATTACCAAAAGTATAAATCCATATTTGCTGGGGAAAGATTCCCTTTGGCTTTTGTGGACCTGGACCGGTTTGATAAAAATATCGATTATGTAGCTGTAACCCAGGCCAAAACTTTTAAAACGATCCGTGTCGCAAGTAAATCCATTCGATGTCTTTCACTGATCAAACGTATTTTTGAAAAAGGCGGGCCTGCGTATAAGGGTATTTTAGCCTTTACCATGGAAGAAGCCGGATTTCTTTTTGACAACGGGTTTGATGATATCTTGGTGGCCTATCCCTCTGTTCAACAAAGCGATGTGTCCCTTTTTGTTGAAAAAACCGGCCAGGGCGCGGACATCTGTTTGATGGCAGACTCTGCCCAGCACCTTGAAATTTTATCTAGGTCCGGCCGGAAAGCCGGAATAAGACTCAAGGTCTGCCTGGATATGGATATGTCCTACAGGCCATTGGGGTCATCAATGCATATCGGGGTGCGGCGAAGCCCTTTGCATACAAAAGGTCAAGTTCTGGCACTGGTAAAAAAAGCAAAACAACTGCCAGGGATAACACTTTGCGGTATGATGGGATATGAGGCCCAGATTGCATCGGTCAATGATAATTTCCCTTCAAAATGTGTGAAGAATACAATTTTGAGAATGTTTAAAAAGGCATCAATAAAGGAGTTGACAAAGCGTCGGGGTGAAATCGTTAAGGCCGTGGCGGATGAGGGCATCCAACTTGAGTTTGTCAATGGCGGCGGCAGCGGGAGTCTTGTTTCCACGGGCAAAGATGACAGCGTGACTGAAGTTACCGCAGGGTCTGCCTTTTTCGCACCGGGATTGTTTCGGTATTTTAGTGAGGTTGAGTTTGTTCCTTCTGCTTTTTTCGGCCTTCAGGTGACAAGAATTCCTCAAAAAGCCATGATCACCTGCCAGGGTGGCGGCTATGTGGCCTCCGGAGAGGTTAATCAAAATCGGCTTCCATGGCCGGTGATGCCACAGGGGCTTGCCTTTATTCCCATGGAATGTGCAGGTGAAGTACAGACCCCTTTGATGTTGCCAAAGGCGTGTCCGTCTATTGGATTATCAGACCCTGTTTTTTTCCAGCACGCCAAGGCCGGCGAATTATGTGAACGCTTTAACCAATTATATTTATTAAAAGATAAAAAAATTAAAGAGAAGGTTCCTACTTACCGGGGGCAGGGAAATGCATTTTTATAAAGGAGACATTCATGACAATAACACCCAATCGAACTTATGACTTTATTATTGCAGGTGCGGGTATATCCGGCTCCTTTATTGCCAATGACCTTTGCCAGGCCGGTGCAAAATGCCTGATGCTTGAAGCCGGCAAAAGTTTTACGCGAAAAACGTATCCAACCAGTGGCCTTGATGGCAATTCCCAACTTTACTGGTCCGGCGGGTTGGAATTGGGACATGATTGCAAGATCGCATTTTTACGTCCCAAAGTTGTGGGAGGCGGCTCCATTGTCAACCAGGCCCTGGTGGACAGGTTTGATGATGAGGCTTTTGACTCCTGGCGTTCGGTTTCCGGGGTAAATGATTTTAATTCTGAAAAAATGGCACCCTGGTATGACAAGGCAGAATCGGAAATTGAAATCCAGGAGATTCCGGCTCAGTTTCGCAATAAAAATGCTGAAATATTTGATAAAGGGTTTAAACACCTGAATCTTGAGCATGCTCCCCTGCGGCGTGCCCAGAGCAATTGTCGTCTTGAAGAGGGCAATTGCTGTATAGAATGTTTGAATGGATGCCGGGTTGGCAGCAAGCAGAGTATGCCTGAGACCGTTTTAAAAACAGCATTGAAAAAGGGGCTGACTCTTGTTTCTGAAATGGAAGTTGTTCAGATTATCCGGAAAAATGACCGGATACAGGTTCAATGCACAGATTCCAAAGGGGGCCAGGCAAGCTATCATTCAAAAAATATTGTGCTGGCCGGTGGTGCCGTCGGCAACGCCCGGATGCTGTTGAATTCCGGGTTCCAAAAGAAATTACCCCATATCGGCCACGGGTTTTTCTGCCATCCCCAGTTCATGAGCTTTGGGGTTTATGATGAAGTGATCAATTCTCATTTAGGTGCCTTTCAGGCCTTTAAGGCCGATGACAAGGGGTTTCGAAAGAACGGGTTCAAACTTGAGAACGTTTATGCCGGACCTGAAGGTATCGCACTTCTGGTGCCGGGATTTGGAAAAAAATATCAGCAGAATATGGAAAAACTGCCCCATTTTGCCTGTATTGAGGTCTGTACAAGGGATACCCAGCCGGGACAGATAAAGGTCAATCGCAAAGGAAAGGTATTGATTCGAAAAGAACGCAATCAGGAAGATATGGAACGACAAAAAAAAGGGCAAAAGATCGTAGAACAGATTTTTAAATCCACCGGGGCAAAACAAGTCATTCATGGCCGATTCGCCATCGGCCTGCATCTGATGGGATGCTGTGCCATGGGCACAAATTCTGCCACATCCGTAATTGATCCGGAATTCAGGCTGCACGGGATTAACAACATATTTGCGGCCGATTCGAGTATATTTCCAAATGCACCCGGGATTAATCCGTCATTGACCATTATGGCCTTGTCTAAAAAGGCTGCAGCAAGCATCTTAAGGAGTAGATAAAATGATTGTTTCAAAATATTTTTCCCAGTCCCAGTTAAAAGGCCTTTCAAAAGCAGGCGATGTTCTGCTGCCGGGAACTAAGACATCCCCTTCATTTTCGAGTACCGGATGCATGTCACATATGGATCGCATGGCAGCCTATCTTTCTGAAGATGATTTGTCAGGGTTGCAAATGCTGTTATCCCTGTTCAGGTGGACACCCAAATGGAAGATTTCATTATTATTTAAGCTGTGCAACAAGAGTGATAAAATACCTTCTTTTTTTGGGGCGGCGCTCAGAATGCTGGAGATTGGTGTAAAGGGGGCTGTATTTTCACTGTATTATGCCAATGTAACCAAGCCTGGATATGAGGGCCCAAAAGTTCATGATGCCATTGGCTGGCACCCGAAATTGGTTTTGCGCGATGGTGAACTGCCTGGAAAAAAAGCAAAAATGAATTATGAAAATCCGAATCAAAAGAATGTTGATGCCATATATGACAGGGCAAAAAGTGGTCATAAAGATCTCCGGCAGTGGCCGGTGAAAAAACGTCTTGAGTTTATCACGAATCTTAAAGCCGTGATTCTTGAAAACCAGGAGAAAATTCTGGACCATGTCCAGGCAGACACGGGCAAATCCCGTTTTGATGCCATTACAGCTGAAATTTTCGGTGTGCTGGATTTTTTGGATTATCTTGAAAAAAATGCGGTTAAATATTTATCTGACCGCAAGGTAGCCACGCCTTTTGCCTTGATGGGTAAAAAATCCAAGGTCTTTTTTGAACCCCTGGGAGTAGCGCTTCTCATCTCACCGTGGAATTATCCGTTTTACCAGGCCATTGTACCTATTTGCCAGGCCTTTATTGCCGGTAATGCAGTGGTGTTTAAACCGTCGAGTGCAACACCGTTGAAAGGGCTTGTGGAAGATTTGCTTCAACAGGCGGATTTTCGTTCCGGATGGGTCCAGGTGGTTTATGGACAGGGCAGCAGTGTCGGGGATGCACTTGTGGATGCCGGACCGGACAAGATTTTTCTCATCGGAAGCCAGGCTGTTGGCAGGCATGTCATGGCAAAAGCAGCCCAACACTTGATTCCCATTGAGCTGGAGCTGGGCGGTAAAGATCCCATGGTGGTCTTTGATGATGTCAACATTGATCGTGCTGTTGCCGGAGCCATCTGGGGGGCGTTCACAACCACCGGCCAATCCTGCACATCCGTTGAGCGGCTCTTTATCCATGAAAATATTTATGATACCTTTAAGCAGGTGCTTGTTAAAGAGACCTTGAAGCTGACCCAGAAAACAGACATTGACGGCAGTGCGGACATCGGCCCCATGTGTACACAAAATCAGGTTAAAGTGATTGCAGCCCAGGTGGCAGACGCAAAAGAAAAGGGAGCGACATTTATAACCGGAGGCAGTTGGGATGGTAAATCTGATCACATCCCGCCCATGATTATTGAAGGCGTGACCAGTGATATGCTGATTGACAGGCAAGAAAATTTTGGACCTCTTTTGCCCATATATTCTTTTTCAGGCGAGGCCCAGGCCATAGAACTTGCCAATGATCCCGAGTATGGTTTGTCGGCAAGTGTCTGGTCAAAAAATTTAAAACGGGCAGATCGTGTGGCCCGTGCCATTTATACAGGTAATGTCTCCATCAATAATGTCATGCTCACAGAAGGCAATCATGCCCTGCCGTTCGGAGGGGTGCAAAAGAGTGGATTCGGGCGTTTCAAAGGGGAGTTCGGGTTTTATGCCTTTACCAATATAAAATCGGTTCTTGTGGATAAAGACAGCAAAAAAATGGAAGCAAACTGGTTTCCCTATACTGCAAAAAAATATCGGATATTCTCTGATTTGACCCGGGCACTCTATTCACCCGGGAAAATTTCAAGCCTGGTCAAAGGAGCGATCCATGGCTTGAGACTTGAAACTTATGTGGCCGGGCTTTCAAAAAACAATAAAAAAAGATAGAAACTCAATCCTTGTGACACAGACGGCACTGGCCGTCTGTGTCCAATGATCTCCGATTTTCATAATGGTAATATAATCGGTGTTCTAATGCCAAACCGTTATTGCAAAAAAAAGAATTTGCTTCCGGCCTCTTGAATTGTTATTTTATGAGATACGTTAAATAAAAGGTAGGCAGGCATGAAAAATTTCAAAAATCGTAAAAACTCGGTAAATGAAAAAAAAATAAACCTTTCAGTCCTGAATATTAAAAATTGGACAATCAAGAAGATTATCGTTGTTACCTGTCTTGTGCTAGGTTCATTGGGCGGTCTTGGCGGCGTAATGGGGGTTTATATATTATTTGAAGTGTCAAAAAGTACAGATAAGGTTATTAAAGTTGCCATGCCGCAAAAAGAAGCTGTCAATTCAGCTATTTTGGAACTGCAACAGGCGTATATCGCCGCGATTAAATTTGCCAAAGAGATTTCAGAACAAGTTGTAAAAGACGATAAATCTGCGGTTATCATTGGTGAAGAAAATTTGCGAAATCATATTCAATCATATGAAAGTCACATTAAATCATTGATAAACGGAGCAGAGGGCATTCCCAAAGCAGGTGCGAAGATGAATAAACTGCTTCAATCCATCGTTCCCCATCAAAAGGAGTTCTATGAGTACCTTGAAGTGCTTATCAAAGATCATCATACCCGCTTGATTTATTATTTTGAATATGAGGGGGCCGAACATAAGCTTTTTGAATTTCTGGCATTTGTCAAAAACAAACAGGACAAATGGATAAAAGATGCACTGGGGGCTGCGCGCAATAACAGTTCTTTTGTCGGCGAAATGGATGCCAGAGAAAGTTATTTCGGCAAATGGTATGCATCTGCACAAGTGATGAGTGACGATGCCGATGAGCTTGTGGACGGATCATTAAAAAGTCAGTTGGCAAAATATTTTAACGATCACGAAATGCTTTTGTCATCTGCAAAGTTATTGTTTGAATCAGGTGCGCAGGATAAAACTCAAAAAATTAAAGCTCTTAAAACAAAGTCCAACGCAGCCTTAATAAGTATTAATAAAGCCATTTTATATGCCGGACAGACCGAAGAAGAGCTTTTGGGGTTTGAAGAGGACGGCATTGTTGAATTGTCGAATTTTACAGCCAGGATCATTGCCGTTTTTAACAAAATAAATTTACTTGCAAGCAATCAGATTGTTGATGCGGAAAAAAATGCGCAAATCACCAAACAAAGGGCAGTTTATTTTTTAATGGGCTTGGGTGGCGTTGTCCTGGTGATCGTCGTAAGCTTGATTATTGTTGTTCCCAGGACGATTTCAAGCCAACTCAATCAGGTGCTTGCGTTTGCAGAAGTGATGGCAGGGGGGGATTTTACAAAAGAACTCAATATCAAAACTAAAAATGAGATGGGCATGCTTGCAACTGCCTTTAATACGATGTGTGAAAAATTAAGAAAAATTCTTGTCGATGTAAATAAAAGTGTACAGACCGTCTCGAATTCATCCGGAGAACTGTCCCGGACAGCCGAAACCATGCACGGGGGGGCAGACAATATGTCAAAAATTTCCGAAAATGTCACAGAGTCGGCAACAGGGATGAGAGCAAACATGGATTCTGTTGCTGCTGCAATGGAAGAGACGGTGACCAATGCCAATATGATTGCAAGTGCCACAGAAGAGATGAATGTCACGGCAAATGAAATTGCAAAAAATGCCGGTGATGCCAAACAAATTGTGGAACAGGCCGTTGATCGGTCCCAGGCTGCATCTGATAAGGTCGATGCTTTAGGGGATGCAGCCAAAAGCATCGATAAAGTAACAGAATTGATACAGAATATTGCAGAACAGACAAATTTATTGGCGTTAAATGCAACGATCGAAGCTGCCAGAGCCGGGGAAGCAGGAAAAGGATTCGCTGTGGTTGCTGCTGAAATTAAAGATTTGGCTACGCAGTCTTCAGCGGCAGCCAAAGAGATAAAAGAGCTTATTGAAAGCATCCAGGGGTCGACCAAAGGAACATCGGATGAAATCAAAGGAATTGCAAAGGTAATCGAGGATGTGAATGGCATTGTGACAACCATTGCAGCGGCCATAGAGGAACAGTCCGTTACAACAGCTGAAATTACGAAAAATCTGTCAGAATCTTCCCAGGGAATGAATGAAGTCAATCAGAATGTTGCCCAGAGTTCAGAAAGCGTAAGATCTATTGCCCAGGACATTTCACTTGTTAATGAGGCATCCGGCGACATGCTGGATAGCAGTTCAAAAGTCAGCAGCAGTGCTTCAGAACTTTCCGGTATGGCTGATCAACTTAGACGTCAGGTGGATATGTTCAAGGTATAGGAGAAAAGGTTTAAAAAGAAACGGTCAGTGTCAGAGAGCCTGTGATTTGGTTCTGTCTTTGATTATCAAATCCCTTAACGGCTTCTTTGATATTCATGTGCTGGTAATGCATGAACCATCGGGGTTGATAGGCTGTTGTGGGCATAAAAGCATAATCAATGGCGGAATATTTTTTCGCAATTTCCCTGAATCCTTTGAAATATCCTGTATCCCCTCCAAAGTAGAGCGTGGCATTGGGCGTGATCAGAAGCCAGGATGCCCACAATGATTTATTCCTTCCCTGGCTGATACGCATGGACCAATGCTGGGCCGGCAGACATACGAGCTTTACTGTATCACTTATTTGAATCTCCTCCCACCAGTCCATTTGGGTTACCTGTTTTTTATTCATACCAAGAATTGTTTTTTTTAATCCTTTGGGGACATATACAGCCGTTTCTTTGGGAAGCTGCTTAATGCTGGCACGATCGAGATGGTCATAATGGTTATGGGAGATGATAATATTTACTTTTTTAATGGCCTGGTTGAATTCTTTGATGGACAATGCCGGTGGTGTCACCCGAGCCGGCAGTAATGCTCGTTTTGAAAAAATCGGGTCGGTCATCCAATATTGATCATTAATGCGGACCAAAAAGGTATTATGACCAATCCATAAAATAAAGTCCTCTTGGGTATTTTTGATGCGTTGGACGGCATTAGGGATGACTTTGGGTAAAAAGGAGCGTTCTTCTTTGGTATAATCGGTTTTTGAAAACAGTTTCCACCCAAGAACATCAAAAAAATTTTTATCTTTCATTATCATCCAGGGCGAAAAAAAACGGCCCTTTTGTTTGTGGGATACATAAAAGTCTTCCGAGCGCGTCTGTTTAATCTTTTTTAACCATTGCGCTTCGGAAAAGGTTTTCTTGTCTTTGATAGAACATGAAAAGATCAGAGCGGAGACTAAAATCAAGATGCAGAGGCTTGTATTAAAGTGTCGCATTTTTTTGTCTTTTTTTATTATATATTCGGGTTGATTATGGGGATGATATCCCGGTTTTAGCAATGGTTATTTGTGCCGGTGATAACCAACACTAAAACCGGGGGGGGGGAGTAATTATAAAAAAATATGGCAAAAGCCAGTTAACCAGCCTCATAGGTGCAGGTCGAAAAATCGATTTCTTCACCGCATTTACCACATTTGTGTGCTTTTTCGAATTCATCGGAAAAAATTTCTTTGGTCTCGCCGCATTTGGGACAATTACATGTAAATGATTTTAATTGTTTAAAGTTTTCAAAACCTGGGCAATGTGTTGGTGTGCTCATGATAATCTCCTTTTATGGTTTGTTTATGAAATTGAAGATAGTTAAAAATTTAAAGATAATTTTCAATTGTTGTCAAGATAAAAAACCTTATCAATCCTATAAAAAGCCCTTTAATTGAGATTGACAATGGTTCGACCTTCTAACTCTCCTTTAAGTATGGCTTTGATCTTGCCATCCAGGTCATTTAAGGTTATTTCTGTTGAAATTTCTTCTAAAAATTTAAATTTCCAGGTGGTTGCCAGCATATTCCATATGCCGTGACGAATATCCATGGGGCAATGCTGAGAATCAATGCCGAAAAGAGATATTCCCCTTAAAATAAAAGGGAATACGTTGATCGCAAGTTCCGGGGATGCCACGTTTCCACAACAGGTGACAACACCATCAAGGCCTGTGGCCTTTATGGCGGCAGCAAGAAAGTCCCCGCCAACCGTATCAATAGCACCGGCCCATTGAACTTTTAAGAGAGGGGCATTGGTATTTTCAAGAAAATCGGTCCTTGGGATAATTTTTTTTGCACCAAGTTTCTTGAGCAAAGAAGTATCCGGCTTGCCTGAAACAGCTGTTACTGAATATCCCAGGTGGCTTAAAATGGCCACAGCCATACTCCCCACACCACCGGTGGCACCCGTGACAAGGATGTCTCCATCTTCCGGCTGGATGGTGTCAACAAGTTTTCGAATTGACATACCTGCGGTAAAACCGGCTGTTCCGAAGATCATGCTTTGCTTCAATGTCAAATTTTCAGGCAGCTTTATCACCCAGTCGGCGGGAACCCGGATATATTGTCCAAATCCGCCGGGTGTGTTCATTCCGAGATCATAGCTTGTAACAACAACCTTTTCCCCTTTTTTGATGTGATCCACCCGGCTGTGTTCAACAATACCTGCCGCATCAATTCCCGGGGTGTGTGGAAAGGTTCTGGAGACACCACGATTGCCGGACGCAGACAAGGCATCTTTATAGTTCAGCGCGGAATACTTAACCCGGATCAATACATCGTTATCCGGCAGATCGTCCACGGACAGATCCATAAGCTTGCGATTAAATTGTTTGTCGTCTGTTTCTTCGACTCTGAAGGCTTTGTAACAATTTGAGCCCATGTTTTGTTCTCCTTTGGCAGTGCTAACATGTAATTTTTTTAACCTGATGAACTTAAGCTGGTTACGTTTCAAAGATAAACGCTGACCAGGTCCATACATGTAGATCATTGTAAATTACAGGTTTAAATTCCATGCCGGATTTATTTGCGTTTACCCTGTCTCCTTATATGATGAAAGGTGCCAAGATGATAAATGTATAGTAAAACTTAATTTATCAAAAATCTACCTTGAATTATAATTAATTTGTATTTTAAAAACAGCGTATCTGGAGATTCGCCATGTCCTTTTGTCCATTTTGGGAATCCTGTCTGCAAGAGCTTTTATGCATGCATCCATGGGCGTATTTTTAATCGTCTGTGTGGAAAATAAAGCCGGCAGTCTCTGGTATGGAGGTGCAGGACTTGAGAATATGTTTATGGTCAGTGCTTTAATTGGTTTTTTTGCCATTCCGTTTTTGTTAAAATTGGAGAATTAACAGCTTCTTGACTCCCAGAGATTGATGGTTGCCTATTTCACAGTTTTATTAATCCAATGTGTTTTAAATTCGGTCCAATACTGATATAATCAATTTTTTGTTATGATCGAACGAATATGAGGACTTAAGATAGTGATAAAAGGTAAAAAAGCCATCCTTCAAAAAGGAAAGGGCGCCATAAGAAAAAAAGCCAAGCTCACCTATTTATATGAAAAAGAATCCCAGTATTTTGCCCAGATCGCTGAAAGTATCAAAGAGATTGCCATAAAAGAATTAAAAGAGCTTGGAGCATATGATATCAAGCCTGTTTTCAGGGGTGCATGGTTTAAATCATCCAAAAAAGATTTTTATAAAATAACCTATTTTTCACGACTGCTTTCACGTGTGCTTGTTCCCTTGGTCACATTTGAATGTCACGATAAGGATGATCTTTATAAGTCAGCCAAAGAGGTTAACTGGGAAGAGTTTTTAACACTCAAACAAACCTTTTCCATCTCTGCCAATGTGTCTGAATCCGAGATTGTGCACTCCAATTTTGCAGGATTACGGGTGAAGGATGCCATTGCTGATTATTTCAGGGACAGGACCAATAAAAGACCCAATGTGAATGCAAAAAACCCTGACTTGAGCATAAATCTGCATTTGCACCGTACAATGGCTACCATTTCCATTGATGCATCAAACGGCCCTCTGGCCAAACGCGGATACCGGGAAGCCAGCATATCTGCCCCGATGCAGGAAACGGTTGCGGCGTCGGTCATCCGACTTTCTGAATGGGACGGAGAAAAACCGCTGGTTGACCCCATGTGCGGATCAGGAACCCTGCTGTGCGAAGCCTTGATGAAATATTGCCGGATTCCGGCCCAGGTGTTTAGAACGCGATTTGGATTTGAAAGACTGCCTGATTTTAATGCCGCAATCTGGGAAAAAGTTAAAAATGAGGCCCAGGCCAATATTCGCCCATTGGAAAAGGGGTTGATCTGCGGCAGTGATAAGGCACAATCTTCTATTGATGCCGTTCGAACCAATATCATGGGACTTCATTTCGGCAGTGAAATCGATATTGAACACACGGATTTTAAAGATATAGAATCTATTGAAGACAGCATTATTATCACCAACCCGCCCTATGGTATCCGTATGGGGAAATCAGATGATATGAATCAGTTCTACCGGGATCTGGGATCGTTTTTAAAAAACAGATGCAGAAAATCAACCGCATATATATATTTCGGAGAACCCAAATATATTAAAAAGGTCTCCCTTGCACCCGCCTGGAAACGTCCGCTCAAAATTGGCGGACTTGAGGGAAAGCTTGTAAAATATGAGCCGCTGTTAATTGATATTACGGCCTGATTGCTATAGCTATCCAACCCTCTCTCACCTGAATTTATCACCTGATTAAATGTATAGCGCGCAAGAACATCGGCATAACGGCCAAGATGGTGCCTGGTATAGGGGCTTAAGCTATAGGTATAGGTCTGTATGGGGTCACTGATGTCCCCCACGCTATCACTCCCTCTCTGCCCTCCGCTTGTTGCTGAACCAAGGCGCGCTCCTGCATCTGCATCAAGAAAG
>JAKIUJ010000088.1 GCA_021647625.1 Desulfobacula sp. | reverse complement strand
ACTACAAGGTTGATAGGCCAGGTGTGTAAGCACAGTAATGTGTTCAGCTAACTGGTACTAATCGGTCGTGAGGCTTAGCCACTTTTTCCACAGATAATTTTGAACGCTTTGTTGCGAACATATTAAAGCATTCGGAAATTAAGAATGAAACATTCTTAATTTCCGTTACTACAACAAACATAAGTGTTGCTTGAGAAAGAGCTGTTTTGAGGCATATCAAGGTAGACAAGAATTTTTACCGGAGGAATACTCAAAGTATTTTGAGGATAAAAATTTGAGGATAACGAAGATAGGGCCAAAACAGGGCTTTCTGAAGATAACACTTTGAACCGGTGACAATGGCAAAGAGGATACACCCGTACCCATCTCGAACACGGAAGTTAAGCTCTTTAGCGTCGATGGTACTGCATGGGAGACTGTGTGGGAGAGTAGAACGCCGCCGGTTCATTTTTTAAAAGAGGCTCTAATCATACTTGTATGGTTAGAGCCTTTTTTTATTCGGTTTTTTTTCTTATCTATTTGAATTTGGAGTAGGCACACCTATAACTTGTACTTGAGTGAGTCCTTATCGTTTAAACATAAAAAAACTTTCAACATAAAGAATATTGAAAGCTTTAAAATGCTTACTATTGGCGCGCCCGACAGGATTCGAACCTGTGACCCCCTGATTCGTAGTCAGATACTCTATCCAGCTGAGCCACGGGCGCGAGTAGTAAACGAGCCTTTATACCAGGGTTTATAAAAGTTTTCAAGATTTTTGTTGAGTTCATTAATATTATTTGTTGATTTTTTCGTAAAAGTTTTGAATCTAATTGACCTTATATTAAAACATTTATATAAGTATAGGTTGGATGAAAGATGATCAATATTATATGGGCCTTGCCATTAAGGAGGCATACAAAGCTTGGGAAATCGATGAAGTGCCGGTTGGCGCAGTGATTGTCAATAAAAATGGTACTCTTGTTGGAACTGGCTTTAACCAGCCGATTTCTTCGACTGATCCCACCAGCCATGCTGAAATTAATGCCATAAGACAAGCATCCCAGGTGTTGAATAATTATAGATTAGTCAACACTACTTTATTTGTTACTATTGAGCCTTGCATAATGTGTATGGGCGCAATCATTCATGCTAGAATTAAACGTGTTGTTTTTGGTGCTAATGATTTAAAATGGGGCGCTGTAGAATCGCTTTACAACATGGCCAATGATACCAGGTTAAATCATCATCCTGAAATAATATCGGGAGTATTTGAAGAAAAAGCAAAGAAAATTATTAAGGATTTCTTTAAAAATAAGAGGAGTAAATAGATTGGGAAATACAGTAATCGTTGGAACCCAGTGGGGTGATGAAGGAAAAGGCAAAATCGTCGATTTGTTAAGTGAACATGCAGACTATGTTGTGCGCTTTCAAGGGGGCAATAATGCAGGACATACCATGGTGGTTAATGGCAAAGAAATAATTAGTCACCTTATTCCATCCGGCATAATCCAACAAAAAAAATGTTTCATCGGAAATGGTGTTGTTGTTGACCCTTTTGTTTTGTTAGAAGAAATTGATTATTTATTATCAAATAATATTGATGCTTCTCCAGATTTGTTGAAGATTAGTAACCGGGCTCATCTTATCCTGCCTTATCATCGCTTAATTGATAGTGCAAGAGAAGCTAAAAAAGGTGATAAGAAAATTGGAACTACCGGCAGAGGCATCGGTCCATGCTATGAAGATAAAGCCACTCGACGCGGCATAAGATTTTGTGACCTTTTAGACATCGAACTTTTCAAAGACAAAGTTAGGACGATTGTTGAAGAAAAAAATTTTTATCTGGAACGTTATTTTAAAACAGATACGATTAATCCCGAGCTTATAATTGATCAAATTTTACAGATCAAAGATAAATTAATACCGTATATTGCCGATGTTTCCGTCATTCTCTTTGACGGTATTCAAGACAATAAAACGATACTCTTCGAAGGGGCTCAGGGAACCCACCTTGATATTGAACATGGGACTTATCCGTTTGTCACTTCTTCTTCTGTTGTTGCTGGAAATGCAGCAAACGGTTCAGGTGTGGGACCTTGCAATTTAAATGAAATTATTGGTATTGTAAAAGCCTATACAACCCGCGTGGGTGCAGGGCCTTTTGCCACTGAACTATTTGATGAAATTGGAGCTGAAATTCAGAAAACAGGTTCAGAATTTGGTGCGACTACAGGCAGAAAAAGACGATGCGGCTGGTTGGATATGGTTGTTTTAAAAAATGCCGCCCGTTTAAATAGTTTAACAGGACTTGTAATTACTAAACTTGATGTTCTAGATGACCTTGACGAAATAAAAATATGCACTGCTTATGAATACAATGGAAAGCAAATCTCTGATTTTCCTCCTGAGATTAAAGTCTTAGAAAACTGTACCCCTGTTTATGAAAGCCATCCCGGATGGAAACAGGATATTTCAGGTATTACGGATTTTAATGACTTACCGGAAAATGCAAAAAGATATCTCGCACGCGTGGAAGAACTGTCTGGTGTGAAAATTAAAATTGTTTCTGTTGGCCCTGGCAGGGAAGCAACTATTATAAAGGAAAGCATTTTCAATTAGACATTTATATTTTTTTTGTGTATAACCCTTTTTGCAGTCGGGATGTGGCTCAGTCTGGTAGAGCACAGCGTTCGGGACGCTGGGGCCGGAGGTTCGAATCCTCTCATCCCGACCAGCTTCTATAGCGGGTCTTCTATACTTTTAACAGTCCTTGATATTATGTTTTAACACTTTAAGTGCCAAAAATACTTAACCCTCTTTAATTTCTTGACAAAATCCTTATTTACTTACATTTATAGGATATCTATTAAAAAATGATGGGATTTGTTTATAATTTGGATTGTTTTTTTATTTTAAATTTAGGAGCAGATTTTTATGTACTTTCTTGACAAATTTGTCAGTATTGTTGACGGTTTGAGTGACAAAATCGGATATCTTGTTGGCTGGCTTACGACACTTATGGTTCTGATCGTTTTTTATGATACGGTTATGAGATATGCATTCAATCATGGAAATGTTGCACTGCAGGAACTGGAATGGCATCTTTTTTCCATTGTTTTCCTTCTTGGTGCCGCATATACCCTTAAACAAGATGGACATGTCCGGGTGGATATCATCTTTGTCAATCTATCTGAAAAAACCAAAGCATGGATAGACTTTTTAGGCATCTTTCTTTTTCTTATCCCCTTTTCAATCATGGTTATTTATTCAGCAAAAGGGTTTGTTATGAGTTCGTGGGCCGTCCGGGAAATCTCACCTGATCCTGGCGGACTTGGTGCAAGATACCTTTTAAAAGCGATGATTCCCCTGGGTTTTTTTCTGCTTATTGTGCAGGGACTTTCCCAGGCCGCTAAAAAATTTATGATTATTAAGGACTATGAAAACCAGGGGGATACAGAATAATGGAATTTATTAATGAATTTATGCCCCTGCTCATGTTCACTGCTGTTTTCGTCCTCCTGCTTTTAGGGTTTCCCGTGGCCTTTACCATTGGTGGCGTTTCAATGGCCTTCGGCCTCTACGGCTTTGGTCCGGGATTCTTTGCCCTACTGCCTTTAAGGATCTGGGGAACCATGATAAATTTTACCCTTTTAGCCGTTCCCTTGTTTATTTATATGGGGGTCATGCTGGAAAAATCAGGCATCGCCGAGGAACTGCTGGAGGCCATGGCTCTAGTATTCGGAAAAATCAAGGGAGGGCTGGCCATTTCTGTTATTTTTGTCGGGGCATTAATGGGAGCGTCCACCGGCATTGTAGGTGCCACGGTTGTAACCATGGGGCTTTTATCTGTTCCCACCATGCTGCGGAACAATTACAGTAAAGCTTTGACCACGGGAACGGTTGCCGCCGCCGGGACATTGGGTCAGATTATTCCTCCCAGTATCGTGCTGGTTCTGCTGGGAACCATTATGAATGTCTCTGTAGGTGATCTTTTTATTGCTGCAATTATACCGGGATTTATTCTTGTGGTTTTATATATGCTTTATGTGTTTATTATCGCCCATATAAAACCGGAATGGGCACCTCCCATCGACCCGGAAATCCTTAATCAAATTAGCCGTAAGGAGCTTTTGGAAAGGGTTTTCAAAGCACTTTTACCGCCTTTAATTCTCATGATCGCTGTATTGGGTTCCATCTTTGTCGGTATCGCATCCCCAACTGAAGCCGCATCTGTTGGTGCTGTCGGCGCAACCATATTGACCATTTTTCATAAACGATTTAATTATCAGATCATGAAAGACGTCATGGATACGACCACCCGCCTTACCTGCATGGTGTTTATTATCCTGGTAGGAGCGACTACACTGGGTCTTGTCTTCAGGGGACTAAACGGCGATGCCCTGGTGAGAGAATTGATTACCTCTCTTCCATTTGGGAAAGCAGGAATCCTTTTTATTGTCATGTCCATTATTTTTATTGCCGGTTTTTTCTTAGATTTTATTGAAATCACCTTTATCCATGTCCCGGTCCTGGCACCAATCATGATTGATCACTTCGGCGTGGACCCCCTGTGGCTTGCAATCCTTATTGCAGTAAATTTACAAACTTCCTTTCTCACACCGCCCTTTGGCTTCTCCCTTTTTTATTTAAAGGGTGTTACCCCGCCTGAGGTTTCCACCATGGATATTTACAAAGGGATTATCCCCTTTGTCATTATCCAGATTATCGGACTGGGTATTATTTGTCTGATCCCTGAATCTGTTACCTGGCTGCCGAAAGTGATTTTAGGTCCATAGATTAAAAACAAAAAAGAGATCGGGAAAAAATTCTTGACCTCTTTTTGTCTTAAGTGCTTATTTTAAAGATATTTCAATTGTTGGTAAGGTTCTTCCGTAATTTTATTCCACTCATACACATTTTTCTGGAATTTGAGGAAGGAATCATAGGCCTTCCTGCTCATAGGATCAGCAGCAGCCACTTCTTCCACGACTTCTTTTGACAGTTTTTTAAGCCCTTTAAGCACGGCTTCCGGGAATTTTTTGAGTTGAACTTTATGGACATCTATAAGTTCCCTTAATGCTGCATTATTCTTTGCTTCAAATTCAGACAGCATCCATATATTGCTCCTGTAAGTTGCCGCTTCCACAATGGCCTTAAGATCATCCGGCAGGGTATTCCATGCATTAAGGTTCACCATGGCTTCAAGCCCTGTTCCAAGCTCATGCCAGCCTGGATAATAATAATATTTCGCTGCTTTGTAAAATCCCATTTTCAGGTCATGGTAAGGGCCCACCCATTCCGTGGCGTCAATAACCCCCCTGTCAAGGTTGGTATAAATTTCGCCACCGGCCACCAAAACTGCATTACCACCGGCTTTAGCAAGTACTTTGCCCCCAAGACCCGGAATTCTCATTTTCAGGCCTTTAAGGTCTGACATGGCGTCAATTTTTTTGTTGAACCATCCTCCCATCTGGACACCGGTATTACCTGCAATAAACGGCTTTAAATTAAATTTTGCATAGAGTTCTTCCCAGATCTTCATTCCTCCACCCGAATATAGCCATGCATTCAAAGACTGAGCATTAAACCCAAAGGGGACTGCTGCAAAAAACTGGGTGGCAGGAGATTTGCCTGCCCAATAATAAGCTGCACCATGGCCCATTTCAACGGTTCCCTGACTTACAGCATCAAAAACGCCCAAGGGCGGAACCAGCTCTCCCCCGCCATAGACAGTGATTTTCAATCTTCCACCGCTCATTTCATCAATCCATTTAGCAAGGTTGTCCGCACCTTCACCCAGCATGGGGAAATGGGGCGGCCAGGTAGTTACCATCTTCCAATTATAGGTCTTTTGTTTTTTGGCTATTGCCGGAACAGCACTGGATGCGATTCCTGCACCAATTGCTGCAGCACCAATTCCAACCTTTTTGATGAATTTCCGCCTGTCATTGTTTTCCATGCATAATCTCCTTTTCGTAATGATTAACATTTAAAAAGTACGTTTCATTCATTGTTACTGATTGGCCATTGAATATCAGTCGTTCTTTACTTTTCAGTAAAATGAAAGTAGCTGATTACCTAAAGTATTTGCCACAAAAGATTTTCAGATTGCTATAATTCAAATTATAGGTCTTTGTTGTAACGTTTAAGAAAAAATTAATGACAATAACTATAATTATCGTTTTAGTCGCAGATTGCCTGCCAAGTCAAGGGATAATAATGATTCGGGTACTGATTTTTATCAAAAGAGGCTACCGGCTATTTGAAAAATTCAATATCTGCCTTATCTAAGAGAACACCCTGGTCAAAAAGAGAATCAAAGAATACGCCCATCGCTTTGACCTTCTCATTATTCAGGTTGCAATGCAGCAGATCAAAATAGCGTGTTACAATTGATGCATCTATATTTAATTTTTTTTGACCTGCTTGAATAATTTGGTCAAGGTGACGATACCCTTGCGATTTCGATGTTAACAGGAGCTCATGAATTTTTCTTGTCCTGTCGGGATATTTTTTGGCAAAAGAACGTCTAACCACCCATACAGCAAACACAAACGGCATCTGTGTCATCTTGTACCAGAGTTGGCCAAGATCAATACAATATTCAAAAACGGTGTTCCATGGTTGCGTTAACGCTATGTCACCAATAACAAGGACGGCATCTGCATTGGTTGAAGCAGTTTGACAATTATTTACCGGCCTGACTTCAAAATGGGGGGCTATTTTTTTTTGATTGAAAATCATCTTTAAAAATGAGGTAGAAGAAGCAGATTCTGGAGTAAAGACGACAGTTTTATTATTCAGATCTTCAATGGGATGGTGGCTTGCTAAAAGAACCGACAATACCGGGCCATGACAGGATATAGACAGATCAGGCAATAACAGAAGATCATTGTGATTCATTGCATAAAATGCAGCTGATATTGGGCTTATTTTGATTTCACCGGCCATGATTTTTTGATTCAAAACCGATGGAACATCAGGTATCATTTTCAGCCAATCAGGCAGTAATCCTCTATCAAGGCCGTAAAAGACCGGGGAGGCATTAATATAACTGATCTTTCCCATGTTAATCTGTGATTCATTCATTGGTTACTATTCTTTCTATAAGATGCTTTTTATTGGTGGCATTTGTTGATCGATAGATGAAGTGTGCTTTTTTCCCCTGGGATAGTGTACCTGTAAGATGATCCAATCCCAGTGCTTTGGCACCATTTAGAGTTCCCATGCAAAAAAGTGTTTCATCTGAAATATTGGGATATCGTTTTTTTATAAATTCCATTTCATCCAGAATGTTTAAAGTATCACAGCTGGCAAGGCTGTCAGTTCCAAGTGCAGGTGCTATTGAATGTTTCAAAAGTGCGTCAATATCCGGAAGTTTATCATGCAGATTAAAGTTGCTGCGCGGACAAAGGCACACTTTTGTTTTTGTATTTGCAATGATTTGTATGTCCTTATCGGATACATTCAGCATGTGAACCGCAAGGGTTGATGGGCCTAAAATTCCCAACTTATGAATATAGGCTACCGGTGTTTTGTTACCAATGTCCCATGATGAAAAGTCTATTCTCCTTGATGCTAAGAAATCTGCCCATGAGCCTTTTTTGTCATTGATAAATTGTGTCTCATCATCTGACTCTGCAACATGGATGGAAAATGGCAATTGGGCAGCATAAGATTCTTTTTTTAACCACTGTAGTAAAGACGGCGATGTGGAATGAGGGGCATGTCCGGCAAGCGAAGTGGATAGGGTGTCTGTTTTCTGAGTGAAAAGTAAGCTTGTGTCCGACCCTAAATATTCGTTAAAAAGAATGCCATTTATATTAATGCCGTTTAATATAGCCTGACCAATACCAAGAGTGGAGATATCTGCAATATAGAGGTTACCTTGCTGTACAAGCGTTCGGGCCTCTTTTCTGGCTGCGGCAATAAGGTCAATTTCTTTCAGGGCGCTTCTCTTTTCTAATAAGGATTGTACCCAGGATCTAAATTTTTTGTTGAATGGAACCATATTTTTTAAAGCGGATAATTCCAAATGAAGATGCGCATTCACCAAAGGGGGCATCAGCACGCCCGGGCCGTGATCAAAATATTTTTGTTTTGGCCGTCCCTTGTAAACACCATTTATTTTACCATTTTCAACTTCAATATATCCGTTATCAATAATGGTATGCGCATCTATAATGATCCAGCCGGCCCGGTGTATTTTTAAGTTGCCGTTATTTTTCATAGAAGATACGTGTGAGGTCATGATCATACAAGATTGTAGTAGCAGTCGCGTTGCCGGGGTTCGAATCCTGCGGTTGTGATAAGCCGGGTTAATTCTTCTTTTGACAGCATAAAATCAACACCCGCTGAAGCAACCACATTTTCTTCTATCATAGTGCTTCCCATATCATTTGCACCAAAGAAAAGTGCGGTTTGAGCTATTTTATCCCCCTGTGTGACCCAGGATGCCTGGATGTTGTCAATATTATCAAGAAATAGACGGCTTAGCGCCAATACTCTCAAATATTCCACGCTGCTCTTTTTTGTTACATTAATTTTTGTATTGTCCGGTTGAAATGTCCAGGGAATGAAGGCTGTAAATCCGCAGGTCTCATCCTGAAGGGTGCGAAGTTTATCCAGGTGTTCCAAAATGTGTATGTCTTTTTCAAGATGACCGAACATCATGGTGGCACTGGATCGCATTCCTAATAGATGTGCCTGTCTCATCACCTCAAGCCATGGTCTTGACAAACATTTATTGGGGGATATTTTTTTCCGGATATCATCACACAGAATTTCAGCGCCACCACCGGGAATTGATGATAGTCCTGCGTCTTTTAATGCAGATATGGTATCTGAAATGGAAAGGGAGGATTTAGTGGCAATAAAATCAATTTCCGGTGGAGAAAATCCATGGATGTGGATATCAAAATTGTCTTTTATGAATGCTAACAGGTCAATGTAATAATCTAATTCCAGATCCGGATGCATACCGCCTTGCAATAAAATCTGCGTGCCACCCAAATCTATGGCTTCTTGTATCTTTTCAGATAAAGCCTGTTTTGTAATCACATACCCGTCTTTATCAGATACGGATTTATAAAATGCACAGAATTTGCATCCGGATACACAGATATTGGTATAATTAATATTTCTGTCTATTACATAGGTGATATTGTTTTCCGGATGAAGATAAAGCCGCTTACGGTTAGCAAGGCTTGCTAAAGTTAAAAAATCTGCATGCCGGAGCAGGGCAAGGCCTTCTTGTTTATTTAACCGTTGATGGTTGTTTGTTTTTTCTATGATTGAGTTGATTGAGTTCATTGTTTTTTTTCTATGTATTGATTGGAGCGTTGATTGCGTTGTAAAAAGAATCCCTTTCAACGGGTGCAAATCCCGCTTGAATGATCATCTTCTCCATTTGGATCTTTGTCAGGCCTTTTGCTGATGTGGCTCCGGCTGTATGGGTGATTCGTTCCTCAATAATGGTGCCATCCAGATCATCCGCACCAAAGCTTAGCGCTACCTGGGCAAGCTTTTCTCCAATCATTACCCAATAGGCTTTTATGTGATCAAAATTGTCCAGCATCAACCGGGCAGCGGCAATATTTTTTAAATCATCAATAGCCGTGGTTGGGGGTAAATGAGACAGTTGGGTGTTTTCTGAATGAAATGCAAGGGGAATAAACGCTGAAAAGCCACAGGTTTCATCCTGAAGGTCTCTAAGGGTGATAAGATGATCCACCCGTTCTTCAATGGTTTCAATATGCCCGTAAAGCATAGTTGCATTGGTCTTGATACCTGCTTTGTGAACGGCTTTAACTATTTTTAGCCATCGATTATGATCAATTTTTTTTGGAAATAATGTTTCATGGATGCGGGAGTTTAAAACTTCAGCCCCGCCACCCGGCATCATTTCAAGACCGGCCTCTTTAAGCTGTTGGATGGTTTTTTCTATGGTTAGTCCTGCCAGATTGGATAGATAATCTATTTCCACACAGGTAAACGCCTTGATGGTTGCTTTTGGCCGAACTTTTTTTACTGTTTTTAGCAGGTCAATGAAGTATTCAAAACTCAAGTCTTCGTTTAAACCGCCAACTATATGTAACTCATTGACAGGTTCATCAATGCGTTCTAAAAGTCTTTTTTTAATCTCTTCAATGGACCAGGCATATGCTCCAAAATCACCCTCATCTTTGGCATATGCGCAAAATTCACATCTGTTTTTACACACATTGGTGTAGTTCAAATGCTGGTTATAAATATAAAAAGCCTTATTCCCATGCCGTTTTCTTCGGACAGTATTGGCAATTTGACCCAAGCCGATCAGGTCTCGGGTTTCATAAATATAAATCCCGTCTTCTTTACAAAGACGGGAATTTTTAAGGACTTTAGAATAGATGCCCTTCAGTTTTTTATCTATAAATGATATCTTCATTAACGTCTCTTTCTTCTTACAATCCTTTTTTTCTTTTTCTTTGGTCCGTCTTTAGGTGCTTTAGCCACATTTTGTTTTGGATCATAAATGTTGTTTTGTGTATATGAGCATGCGGCTCTCGGGCACTTAAGGCCTTTTTCGCCGTTGGGTGCAACATTTTCGGTTAAAAATGAATTTTTACATAAAGGACAATCAAAATGATAGGGCTTATCCCAGGAGACAAACCTACATTCAGATTGGGTGCAGGAGAAAAATTCTTTTCCCTTTTCAGTCGTTTTGGAAATGATCTCTCCATCTTTGCATAAGGGGCAGGGCATCGTTAATTCGCTTTCAAAGGCTGCGATCTGTGATTCGATATCGTCATCCGCCTGGGAAGTTGTTTTTAGTTCTTCTTCAATTTCTTTTTTCCGGATTTCTTCTTCTCGTTCCAGCTTTTGTTCTTCTTCGCGTTCCAGCTTTTGTTCTTCTTCGCGTTTTAGTTTTTGTTCTTCTTCGCGTTTTAGTTTTTGTTCAAGCGCTTTTAGTTGCGCCTCTTTTTGGGCCATCAAGGTTTCACGGGCTTCAAACTCAGCTGCTTTTTCTTTTGCAAGGTCAGCTTCTTTTTGTGCTTCTTTAAGTTGAATTTCTCTTTTTTCAATTTCTCTAAGCTGCATAGCCGCTTCTTTAGCCGCTTCCTCAGCTTCACGGATTTTTTCATCTTTTTGGGCCAACTCTTTTGCAAGCTCGGCTGCTTTTTTCGCAGCATCTGCTGTTCTTTTGATTTCAGCCTTTTGTGCTTCAAGCTCTTCTTTGGTCGGTCCTTTATCAAAAACGTCTTTGATTTTCTGTTGACCAGGTGATCCTAAAGATCGTTTCTTACGCCCTTTTATTAATTTAGATAGACGATTCAGATTGTTTTTTTTAAGCTTTTTAGAGACTTTTTTGGCTTGAGTTGACGTGGCAACCGTACCGGATACCATTTGGGTCGCTTTTTTTTCGGCACTTTCCTTTGAGACTGCCACACCTCGGCTTTTTAACGTTGCTTTGAAGCTGTCTTTAGCAAAATCCAGAGTTTTTCTGTTGGAATTGACCTCATCATTCATTTGGAGGACAAATGCAACAAGATTCATTCCCTGCATGCCCGGGAACATATTGTCCAGAAACCCAACCATCATAAATGCCGGCATTTCCGCTTTGAGTTCACCATTGGAGTCAGTGCCGATATAACCCGAGGTTAAAACGACACTTATCGTTTTTTCAAGGCTTTCATCTTTTTCAAGTCCGATATCAACCAATTCGTTTAAAAAAGATTCTTTTGTATATCTTTCCGGAGGAAAGTCGGCGTATTGTTTTATCTCCCTTTCTCTTTCAATAATCAGGGTAATACAAGAAATACTTGCCAGGTTAAATGACATCATTGCCGCAGTTGAATCAATATCCAAAAGAGCGGTAATTTCCTGGGCAAGGATTTCATCCAGCTGATCTCTTACAAATGATGGTGTCATCTCTTTTGCTGGTTCCGCATCCGCATTCATTATTCTTCTCCCTGGTTGATTTCAGAAATCATATCTGCAATATTTGAGGCCATTTGGGCAACATTATCTTTTTTAGGCGGGGGTATGAGTGAAACATCAGCTTCATTTTCATTGACCATGGGATCATCCTTGTTTTCAAAATCATCCCTCATGGTTGAGATTTCTAAGCACTCTCCTTCTCTGTTGAAAATTACCGATAACGGGACTTTAATTTCAAAATCAAATTTATAGGCAATACGATTATTAAAAACAATGAGATCTCCGTCTTTATAATCAATTTCTTCTTGAAGTGTAAAATGGTGTTTTTCAAGAAGCATTTTTTCAATAGCTTCCCAGTCTAACTCGGCATTGATTGTATCAATAAATTCTTTTTCACTTTCCTGTATTGTCTCTGGATTGGTTAATTTCATCACACACCTCGCTTTATTGAAGAAAAAAATGCATCTCTTTTGAGAAATCTAAATATGCTGATGCAGCAGGACTTTTAATATCATGTAATGCCAATGGGTGACTTAAATCAATAGATTCTTTTATGTTTTTATCTTCGGGAATAAATGTGTCGAAAATCATTTGTTCAATGTCTAATAAATTCTGGTCTTCTAAAAATTCTTGAATTTGTTTTTTAAAATTGCATCGATTAAAAAGAAAACCGGCGATCTTTAATGGAACATGATGTGTCTTTCGAATATATTTAATCATTTTCAAAAGACAGTGAAAATCTTCAAGACAGTTTTGCTGCACTGTCATGCAGACAAGTAACCACTGTGCTGCAGTCATGGCACAGATACTCAAATATCCATAAGAAGAAGGGGCATCAATGATAATATAATCATATTCGCTTTCTACATCTTTTAACAGCAGGCGGAGCATTTTTTCATTGCCTGGTGTTTTTGCAAGTTTTAATGCCACCTGAAAAAGGCTGAATACAGCAGGCATCATATCAAGATAGTTTACCTGGGTTTTTACGATGGCCTCTTTAAAAGGTATTCTACCGGTCAATACCATAGTAATATCACTGGTGTAATCAAGTTCTTTAATACCACACCACTGGGTGGCAAACGCCTGGGGATCAAAATCAATCAACAGAGTGTTTTTTTCCAATAATGCAAGCGAGGTTGCAAGATTAACAGCAGTTACGCTTTTGCCTGTTCCACCTTTCTGGCCAGCTATCGTGATTATTTTACTCATAACCATATATCTTTAGCATAATTGTCAAAAAATTCAATCATATAGTTTCAAACAACAGCAATTCTCGGTGACAAATAATTAACACGCCCTATACAGCTATGAATTTTTTGATGTGGTATTAAGGATTGGTTTCCATCTTTTTAAGATGGACGATGGAAAAACATTTCACAGTAGATGAACTGAATGAGTCTCATCTGTCTGCATTCGTGAATCGGGTGCCACAAAGGAAAGAGACCCGTATTAAATTTGAAATGAGCGCCTTGAAACCTTTCCTCAAATAAGGGATAAGGGATAAGAACTTGCTTTTTGTTAACCAAACCATAAACAACCCTCCAAAATCCGAAATATTATCTCCACCCTGATACATGGTCTTGTGATGGTGGTTACAGTCTCTGATGGTATCAGTAAATCTTATATGGACAACTCTGGTGCAATATGGGTGAAAAACGGAGCTGATAAACGTAAAGTCACATCCCGTGAAGAGATACAACGCATGTATCGAAGTGCAAGTTTAATCCATGGAGATGAAATACCTGCCAAGGGTATGACAGTGGCAGATCTGGATCTTGAATATTTTAAAAATTACTTTGAAAGAGAGTATGGCGAAAAATTGGACAATCAAGATCTTGCTTTACCAGCTCTTTTGGAAAATATGAATTTAATGAAAAAAGGCATAATGAATATAAGCGCAGCTTTATTGTTTTCAAAAAATCCCCATTTTAGATTCCCCGTTTTTATTGTAAAAGCTGTTTTTTATCCGGGTGACGACATAGATGAATCCAACTATATTGACAGCCGGGATTTCACCGGAAAATTGGCAGATATTTTTCATAAGAGTTTGGGGTTTATAATGGGAAATCTAAACCACATACAAAAGGATCAAAATATTAATGCGCCTGGATTGTCTGAAATCCCAAGAATATCTCTTGAAGAATTGCTTGCCAATGCTTTGATTCACAGAGATTATTTTATATCCTCTCCAGTTAGAATCTTTATTTTTAAAAATCGAGTGGAAATAATAAGCCCTGGTCATCTGCCCAACAACTTGACGCTTGAGAATATCAAAAAAGGAAATTCTAATATAAGGGACCCTGTTTTAGCTTCCTATGCAACAAAATTGATACCTTATCGAGGCCTGGGAAGTGGTATCAGAAGGGCGATTAAGGAATATCCGGATATTGATTTCGAAGATGATCATGAAGGGAATATGTTTAAAGTGATTATTAATCGAAAATAAAAGGATAAACATTTACAGCATAATTAGGAACGTACATTAAATAACTTATCCATAATTATTGCTTTTTTTGTCGTCTTCTGCGTTTCTCGTTGGGCACATAGCTCGTTATGCTTCCTCCGATTTACCTTAAATAGTGTTTGAACGAAAACCCATCCGTCGGCAGCGCCCATCTGCTTCGTTGCTGCAAAATCCTGAAATCCTCATGTGCAGTAGTACACTCCGGTTTCAGCATTTCTTGCGCCTTGCATATGGGCAACTTTTCGTCCAAACACGAGTTTTCGGTCAGCCACTAAATATTTGCTTTTATATTTTGTTGCTCATATGTATAAGCTCGGGATCGTGCCGAGGCCTCGAACACGGGATTTAAAACATCCACAAAATCAAAGATAATTGCTTTGTCTTTCCCTGGAGCGGGTCTTAAAGCACGTCCAATGTATTGAATAAGTCTGCCGGAAAATTTAACCGGGGTTGTCAAAAACATAGTCGAGATTCCCGGTAAATCAAATCCTTCTCCAATGAGCTGGCCTGTTGCAATCAGATATTCACACCTGCCATGCAAAAGGTCCTGGATGATTTTTTCACGTTTCTTTGGAGAGGTTGCTCCGGTGAGGACCTCTGATTTAATGCCATTTTCTTTGAGCAGGGTATCATATAGGGTTTGGCAATGCTCCTTTCTATCGGACAATATCAAGCGGATACCAGGCCCTTTGTGCTTTTGCACGGTATCGCAGATGAGCCGGTTCCTCTGGTAATTTTCGGTTAACTCAGACAAGACCTGTGAATAATACTCGCTGGTATCTGTCTGGGTATTAAAGTTTGTTTCGATCCATCTGACTTCGGCATCGCAAAGGTTCCCCTCTTCAAGTAAATTCTGCTTTTCGATTCGGCCTGTTACATCCCCGATATACCAGAAAATTACCTTTGAAAGTTTGTCTCTTCTTTTTGCTGTGGCGGTCAACCCGATCATGAATTTTGCATTGAATATTGTCAAAGCTTGTGTGAAGGTTCTTGAAGGACATCGATGGCATTCATCAACCACAATATGGCCGATGTGATCCGTAACTTCAACCGCTTTTTTATAAAGTGTTTGAATCATGGCCACCGTGATTTTATCACCAATTTTGAATTTACCGGACCCGATCATGCCAATTTGAGATTTTGGAATATTTAAAAACTGTTCAATCCGATCCATCCACTGGTTTAACAATTCCTTTGTATGCACCACAATCAATGTGGGTTGCTTTCTTTTGGCAATCATATACAAGGCCATTGTGGTTTTACCGCTACCGGTCGGGCTCTCAAGAAGTCCAAAATCTTTTTTCAGACAGCTTTTCACAGCCGGCAATTGCAGTGGCCTTAACTCTCCGCTAAAATTGAAGGCTATTGGTTCAAGGGTATGCCTTTTATCTATAAATTCAAGTGTTTCACCCTGTTCATGGCAGAGCTTATAAATCTGAGTTGCAGCACCCCGGGGACAGATCAGTGCTTTTTTTGATTCTTCAAAAAAATATAATACAGGCTCAATCCCCCGGGTATATCTGCCCATTCTTTGGGCTTCTGAAAATTTGGGGTTATTGAGTGTTAGTTGATGCTTGATTATTTGTCTGGTATCATCCGTCAGGTTTTCTAAAACCAGCTTGTTATTTAATATGAACTTCATCCTCTATTTTCCTTTCAGACTTTGTGAACATTACATCTTGTATTTGTATATTATCATTATGTGCATCTGAATACAGCCTGTCTTTTGTTATTTTAAATTTATCAGGGTGTATTGTTTGATTTTGATGACCCTTCAAGGTAATATATATATTTTTATAAAATTCCAAGGACCATTCCAGGTATTGGAAGCGGGCATTTGGGAATTGAAGGAGAAGCAGCGGTTGCAAATTAAGAAAAAGGGTGTTGCTGAACAGAGAAAAAAAGATTCTGACCGTTTTGTTCCGGATCGAAAAGGCGTTATTGTTGCCCATCATGGTATGGCTGTGG
>JAKIUJ010000087.1 GCA_021647625.1 Desulfobacula sp. | reverse complement strand
TCGCTTATTTTTAAATTCATGGCCGTTTTAATCCGGCTGTTTAAAAATTGTGCTTTTCCATCTGCTAAGACTGTCATCTTAATGTCTGCATTTATTTTCAGCTGAGGCAACACCTTTTTAATCTCTTTGTCTGTTAATTGAAATGGTTTGATGCTGAAATCAAGAACGGCATCCAGTGATTTTGTCAGATTAATTTGTAAATCAAATTGCGGGTGTACGCCTGGCAACCGGGCAAGGTCTAAATTTCCGTCAACCTTAAACTTTCTTGCTCTTGTTTGTATGATCTTTCCTTTTACGCCAAAGGCATAGTTTTTATCATATACAATCTTTGCTATCTGATATCGTCCTTTCATTGTTTTTCGGACTTCAGGATATTGGACGGGAAGATTAAATTCAACTCCGGTAACCACTATTTTTTTATCATCTACATTTATCTTACCGTTTTTTGTATTAATATTTAAGACAACCCTTGGCCCTTTGTTCTTGGTATATGATGCCAGCCCCGACAGATGAAGTTCAGGAAGTCTAATAACGCCTTGCTCAGACGCTATATTCAAATTTTTAAAAATCATTTCAGGCTTAAGCCCAAATTGTTTATCAAGACCCAAAACATCAAAACTGACGGCACAATCAAGTTTGCTTGAAGAAAATTGAACCGTCTCTTGTTGATGTTCAGCTGTTCCTCTCTTCGATTTAAAGTGGATAGATCCAAATCCTTTTTGTCCGTTTGCGACCATCTCAAGATTTATTTCCGGTTGCTGAAGAGTTATGGCAACTCTATTGTAATCGATTTTAAAGTTTTTAGTCTTTTTGTTTATCAGCTTAATACTAAAGGGATAGGTATTTAGCGGTTCAAAAATAAAACTGTATTTCAATCCAATATTTGATACCAAACTATTTGATAACAAAAAGGCACCATCTATCCGGATTTTCTTGCCTTCTATTTTGATATCACAGGTCAAATTGCTCACATCCCCTGTCAAAGGCCTGGAAAATCCGACACCGGAACTGCTAAACGACCATGCTGTTTTTATTTTGCTTGATTCAAGCCTGAAATCGGATTGACCGCTTAATTTTACATCCTTTATTTTTTTGGAAAACAATGAATTTAAACTTTCAAGTTCAAAAGAAACCGCCCGGGCAATAAACTGTTCCGGCCCCTTATTTAGGTCATAGGCAAACTGAGTATTAATTTTTTGCCCAAATAAAAAAACATTGCTTTGAAGCACAATTTTTTTCACATCTTTTTGTATCATAGCCAGAACATCAAACGGAATATAAAATTGCTTTTCAAATGCTGTTAAAGATATTTTACTGTTTTGGATACTGATCCGGTTGGGTAAATACTGCAAAAATGATAAATCAAGTTTCTTTTTAGTGCCGGACTTGCCCTTTGACAATTCGATGTTTTGTATCGTAAGCTGATTATTTCCATCCAGATCGGCTTTAATATGAAGACCCGACATAATAAGTTTTTCAATTCTTACTTCCGGCAGTTTTCTCAAATCATAAAAAATCCGGGCCTGATCAAGAATGGTGTCATCATTTAACCGCACCCTTGAAATGGTTGCATTAAACAAACCGATTTTATCAATTTTAAAAGTTATGACATGGCCGTCAATTATTGAGGACAATCTTTTGTTTATCTGTGATTCCACGATTGTTGGCAAACATATATATAAACTTAGCAACCCAATGCCAAGCACAAGCAAAATCCAGATAAAAAAACGTAAAAATATTTTATATCGCATTTTTAATCTTCACCTTAAGAAACATATCCCCCTTTATTCCCCCGGGCATTGATTTGCCCATACCCGACAACCGGAGGCGAGTGCCCTGTTTTACTCCCGGCGGCACTTTCACCCTGTAAAGCGATTTATAAAATCCCCAGGGAATGCTGATCATTTTTTTTACCCCGATGATCGCCTCTAAAGAGGAGATGTGAATCTCCCCAAATAAATCGGGACTGTCCGGAACACTGGATGCCACAATCATTTGAAGTTTGGGAGTCCTTTTTTTAATTGTAAACTTGTTTATCTTTTGTTGTGTACTTGATTGAGGCAGTTTTTTATTTAATAGAACCAGCACAAGCCCTGCAATAAACCCACCGATGTGTGCCCACCAGGCAATGCCTGCCCCGGCATTACTACCGGTTGCATTTAAAAATTGAAGAAGAAACCATAACCCGAGAAAAATAAAGGCAGGAATTTCTATGAAAAATGGAATTATGATGATGGGAATAACTGTTAAAATCTTTGATTTTGGAAACAATAGAAAATACGCCCCCATTACACCTGCAATAGCACCACTTGCGCCAATAGTAGGCACCATGGACATTGGATTCAGCAACAAATGGGACAGGCCCGAAATCAGCCCGCAAATCAAATAAAAACCCAAAAACCGTAAAGAACCAAAATGTTCTTCTACATTATCCCCAAAGATATATAAGATCCACATATTTCCAAGAAAATGAAAAAAACCGCCATGTAAAAACATATAGGTCAAAAGCGAAAATATTTGATTTGAAAATGAAAAATGCCGGGAAAGATCCTGAACAGTATATTTGGCCGGCACAAGACCATAGGAATAAAAAAAGACTTGGTTGCCAAGTCCGGTTTGAAGCTGATAAACAAACACAATTGCGTTGATCCCCATAAGAAAATAGGTGACCACTGGAATTTTCGTGGAAAGTTGTGTATCCCTGATCGGAATCATTTGACCACCCGCAAAGAATACTCTTTTTCAAGCTGTTGTTTTAATTGTTTTATAATCGCCATTACTGCATCTTCAATGGTGGCACCGGTCATATTAAAAAACTTTGAACAATCTTCCATGAGCAATTGATTTTCATGATCAAACCCCACCCGATACCTTATACTTTCTAAAAGCAGAAAATAAGGCTTTTGAATTTGATTTTGCTCAAGCCTGGCAAGAAATGTCTTTGTTTTGAATGAAAGATCTTCTTTGATTAAGCTTACTGCATCGTCTAATTTTGCTGGAAATTCTTCACGCAAGACTTGCGGCCGGGTATCAGGGGCAAGGACCATATCCTGGTGGGTATCTAAAAAAAGAAGATAAAGCAAGGCTTCCAAAATCGTTTTTACATCATCATATATCCAGGGATGATGACTGAGTCTTGGACCTGCAACATTTAAAATTTCGATTTGATTTTCAAGAACAAAAGATTTTAAAAACACAGCACTTTCAAAATCTTCGTTAGCCATCAAATCAAGGTAAATACAGGGTCGGCCAATAACCTTTGCATAACTTTGGGTCAATTTTGACCCGCCTGTCAGTTTCCCCCGGGAGATGATGAGTGTACCATGGGAATCGATGATGTTCTGTTTTGTCCGCTCTTTGTAGTCAGAGCTATCCATTTCAACCAAGTGATACCAGACAGGCAAAGGCCCGTCTTCAGTTTTTCTGCCTTTTGGTATCCATCCGCCATGGGGAATATTGAATTTAATGGCCACATCGAGTGCAGCCTGATCAGCACCTGTCTGACCACCTGAAATAATTTTTTTCAACATCGGTATCCATTGAACCTTTTTTTAAAAATTCCTTTTCTATCATAACAGTACGGGGTATAACTTCAATACAATTTTATTGTTTAGGATAATTTAGCAAAGGGCGAAAATGAACATACCGTCTCGAGATGAATGTTTCAAATTAATAAAAAAAATGGACGTCATGGATCATATCATTGACCATTCCATTATGGTTTCAGATGTTACCCGTTTTCTTTGCAACCGTTTAAAAAAATTCACTCCGGAATTAAAAATTGATACACGCCTGGCAGCAAACGCGGCATTACTGCATGATATTACCAAAACAAGAAGTTTTGCCACCAAAGAGGTTCATTCGGAAACAGGCGGACAACTGCTTTGCGATATGGGCTACCCAGAGGTTGGAAACATCATCCGCCAACATGTCATGCTGGATGAGTACCACATTGATTCTCCTGTTTCTGAGCAGGAAATTGTCAACTACTCGGACAAACGAGTCCTGCATGACAAAATTGTTTCATTAAAGCATCGCCTGGAGTATATCAACCAACGATATGGTTCACGAAGCGAGTTCAAAAATCGAATTCAGGTGATGTGCGAAAACACATCAATTCTCGAATCCAAGTTATTTTTTTTTCTGGATATCAAACCGGATCAATTGTTAGAAAATATGGAGAATCAGAGAAAAAGATAATTTTCAGGCATGATCGACAACATAACACTTCACAATACTGAACAGGTCATTAATTTCAAATGGTTTTGCTAAAAAAGCGCTGGCACCCGCTAAACTGGACTGTACTTCATAGTCAGCAATACCGGACATAATGATAAATATCTTTTCAGGATCTTTTTCCCGAACACGGGACATTAATTCAAAGCCATTCATCTCAGGCATATCCACATCGGAGATGACAATATCCACTTTGGCACCATTTTCTATGTACTCCCATGCCAAACGACCTGAATCAAAGGACTTTACTTCCCGGTTGACACAATAAGATAAAGCTGTGACGGTAAGTTCTCTGATCAGATGATCATCATCAACAACAACTATTTTTACATTGTCTATGATAAAAAAACCTCCCAGGGGTTTATTATATGCTATGCAACTTTCAAAACTTCAGGGAACAATTCAAGATTTGTATCAGGGAAAGCATATTCAGTTATCATCTCAATATTATCCAATACAGCTTCTCTTCTGTGTATGCCCAAAGGGTAATCGTCGCTGATAATTGCAGTCGCCATTACAGTTAACAATTTGACTCGTTCTTTAAAAAGATGTGATGAGGTATTAAGCTTTAAAAAGGAAATATTAATTGAAGCAATCAGCTGATGAACTAATGCAGCATTATCCAGGGCTGCTTTTTTACGGTATTCCCCGACTGGATAACCTTTTATTGCAGCTTTGACCATAACGATCAACAAATGAAGGCGCAGAAGAAAAATGTCATTTTCCTGTGTCGGATTATCAGATGGTTGTTCGTATCCAAATCTTTTCATATTTATCTATTTTTAAAACCCAAGTTTTAAGAAGATCATTTTTTATTTGTCTTATCATATATCATTAATTAATCAACCATTTTCTTGCTATGTTTTTACAAAGTTCGCAAGAAAACAATTAAGGCTGGCTGATATTATTCCAACACTTTGCTTTATATCCAATACCTTGTGTTTTTGTTCCTCTTTTTGTGCAATTTTCAAATCAAGTAAATTTTCAATTTCTTTTTCAAATGATTGATAATAATCGAACCTGTGTTCAATTATCTGTTTGAACTCCCGTGTAATTGCATCAATTAAAGGCAGAAAATATTGTGTTTGAAGTGCAGTTTCATAACTCTCAAACTGGCCTTGTAATTGTTTTTGCGTTTGGTGTTTCATTCTTATCCCGGCTTTTTGTAATCCGGGAGAAAAAGAAAACGTCTTATTTTTATTGAGTATTGATGAAAATATAGTTGAAAGTGTTTTTAGACCGAAATCGGCCAGAAGCCCCGCCTTGGCGGCTGAAGTATATTCTGCCTTAAAAACAGCCCCGGGCAGTTGAAGACCCAGTATTTTTTTTATCCTGTCAATATCCACAGTTTCTATTGATTCTTCGGTGTGATTATCCACTTTGCCTTCAATTACATCGGTGAAAATTTCAGAATTGATCACATCTATCTGATAAGAGTTTAATAATGATTGAAAGTGTGAGGCAATTTTATTTTCCTGGATTCTTACAAATTGATTTATTTTTGGTTTAATATTCTCAATTACAAAAAGATCCAGGTTCCGTTTAAAATCCTGAAACATTAAATAAAGAATATGATTAAACCCGGATTCTGCTGACAATGCCCGATAGGATTCCGTGTCGATGAATACCTGAAAAATATAATCGCCGGCACTTTTTAAAAGCATCATTTCATCCTGTTTAAAGACTGATTCAATATTTTTTTGGATTTCGTCTTTCAGGCCGCTGATGGCGCCCGGGATTGAATTCGAAACAATTAATTCGAGACGGGATGCATTAAGACTCATTCCTGATAAAGTATTCAAAGCCGCTTTTTTTGCAGGCAAATCAGAATCCAGAAGCTCACTAAAAAAATCGCATCGTTTATCCAGTTTAGAAAGAATCATCACCAGACGGTTCACATGATTGGAGGCCAACAGCTGTTGCCGTGAATTGACAATGACCCGGTTAAAAATAGTCAAAAAATTTTGAATTTGATCATCACAGTATGTAATCATCTTTGTCTCTTGCTGCCACAGTTTCAGCCGCCCCATATCTTTTTTAATGAGCCTGGATTGATTTTGTGAAAAAAGGTGGTACAAACAAGAAAATGAATAAATTTGAGGCTTGATATCTAAAAAACTCAAATCCTGTTTAATTGCTGCTTCAATTTCTTTAAGATCTTCAAGGCTGTCGTGTTCAGACAGATCACAATTATTGACAAAAAGGATATGATCGAGCAACCCCATTTTTTTTATCTGGTTTAAAAAAGAGATATCCGCCTGCCTCAATCCATTTCTGGAGCTTATGCAATATACAATCAAATTCGCAGAGTCAAGATAGGTCAACACCTGTTCCAGTGATGAGGGATCTGTAGAGTCCGCGCCCTGGCAATCGGCTATTTCAATCTCAGGTTCAATGATTTTACCATATACATCAAGGCACACATCCTTGACATAGAAAGCTTTATCCGCATCACAGGTAAAATATTTATGGTATTCGAATTCCCTTGCGTTGTAACTGACATAGGTTTCATCGGCTTGAACGAATTTTTCACAAAAATCAAAACCATTGACTGCATGCCGGATCATAAGAATTTCCGGTTGAATTTTGTCCTTTGTTACCGGATAGTTTTGGATTAATTTTTGATACGCTTTTTCAAGAAAAGTCCGATCATTTTTACGTCGAATATCAAACGGCAAAGGGACTATGCCTAATAGTTCATCTTTTGGAAAGTGCTGCAATGCATTTTGAAGCTGACCATTAATCTGGTCCCATGATTTAAAATATAGTGTGGCCTGATTTTTTTTCCCCTTTTGAATCCGTGTGGTAATCGAGGTAATCACCCCTGCCCCCCGTTTAACCATTTCCTTTCCAAGCAATGAGTTAACAAATGTGCTCTTTCCGGATTTAATAACGCCTACAACAGCTATCCTGAGTCGATCCGACCTGATTTTTTCTGGTATAGTCTTACAGACCCGACGGTACGACACACATGCAGCATCAAGCATATGAGGAATCTGTTCCATATTTTGGAAAATATCCAAGGTTTGGTGAACAAGGTTGTCGATGGTATCGATTGGGTTCTCGATTGGCAGTGTTTTATTG
The DNA here is from genome assembly GCA_021647625.1 of Desulfobacula sp. Lineage (GTDB taxonomy): Bacteria > Desulfobacterota > Desulfobacteria > Desulfobacterales > Desulfobacteraceae > Desulfobacula. Next base: position 9,103 of record JAKIUJ010000087.1, on the reverse strand, counting down.
GTCATGATTAATAAAGAACAGGATCAATAGATCATCATCATTGCTTTTTCATATTTCAATTGAGTGCTGGTTGAAAATATGATTTCTTTTGAAATAGGACATGTCAGCCAGGCAGAATCACTGAGTTCGTTGTCAAGCTGCATAGGGCCCCAGCCGGCACAGCCTAGTATAACCAAAAACGATTGTGGTCCTTTACCAATTGCAATGGCTTCAAGAATATCTCTTGAATTACTCAATGCCAGCCAGTTGGTCACTTTAAGACTTTCATCCCAGTCAAACGGAGGACCGTGCAAAACAAAAACACCACTTGGCTGGACAGGTCCCCCCATATATACCTCCAATGTATCCACATTATCGTTGCAGTCTATATTCAAATCTTCAAACAATTCACGACCGGTTAAGAGCGGATGGATTTTATTTATTATAAAGCCCAGGGCACCGGATTCGTTATGTTCACACATGCATGTAACCGTCTGGGCAAAATTAGGATCCGGAAGACCCGGAATCGCTAAAACAAAATTGGCTTTTATGCTTTGTGTCAGTTCATCTGTCATGGAACAACTCCGTATTTCATCAGGGCAAACGTGTGATTTATTCAATTAAATGAATTCAATCTCTTAGGTTTCAAGGGATAAATGCCGGCCGGTATGCCCTTTTTATAAAAACCACTGTAAACTATAAGGATTAAAATTTATACCCCATTTACATGCATTTACCTTACGTATTTCATCTTGACATTACAATTATGATTTACGTATAGTTATCAAAAGAGCAGTTTTAAATATTTTTACTTTATTTGCAATACTTTTTGCAACTCAGTATGGGCATTATGAGCGAAATCGACCCCAAATTTATTAAAATCCAGCAAACCCTTTCACAGGATTCTAAAATAAAATCCGCCAAACCGGATACTTTGGGAAAGGATGAGTTTGTCAGGGTACTGAACGAGCAATTTGAAAAAAGTGATAAAATATCCGATGCCAAAGTGACTCAAGGCCTTCCGGAGCTTCAGGGATCATTCAGAGCCCAAACACTCAATCTGGAACTCGACCGGACACAATTTACTCAAAAACTTGAAGCCTCGTTGAGCCTCTTAGAGTCTTATGCAGCATGGCTTGATGATCCGGAAAAATCGTTAAAACAAGCCCATGGACTGCTTGAACAAATGCTGAATCAAACCAAAGTTCTTGAGCAGGAATTTTTATCCTTTGATTCCTCCTTAGAATCCAATGATAATTCACATCCGGACCTTGCCCAAATTCTTTCCCAGCTAAAAACCACCCTGCAGGTTGAACAGATTAAATTCGACCGTGGTGATTATTTAAATTAGTCCTCTTTTCTGCCATATACATCATCAAACCTTACAATATCGTCTTCCCCCAGATACGACCCGGACTGAACTTCGATCAATTCCAACGGTATTTTCCCGGGATTTTCCAGACGGTGCATGGTGCCCAAAGAGATATAGGTGGATTCATCTTCCTTTAAAAGCAATTGCTCTTCATCTTTGGTTACAATGGCAGCACCGGAAACAACGGTCCAGTGCTCAGCCCTGTGAAAATGTTTTTGAAGGGACAGTTTTGCTCCTGGTTTAACGGTAATTCGTTTGACCTGAAATCTTTTTTCAATATCCATGGTCTCATAACTGCCCCAGGGCCTGTATACTTTCCGGTGTGTAATTGATTCTTCCCTGTCATTGTCTTTTAATTGTTTAACTATTTTTTTTACATCCTGAACCCTGTCCCTGGGTGAAACCAAAATGGCATCTTTGGTTTCTACGATCACAAAATTTTCAATACCGACGGCTGTTATAAGGCTGCTTTCAGAATTAATATAAGATGATTTTACATCATGGGTGAGAACATCGCCCTTAATAACATTTAAGTTCTTATCTTTTTGGCCTGTCTGCCATAATGCATCGAACGATCCTAAATCATTCCACCCCACATCAATGGGAATCATGACACCCTTGTTTGTTTTCTCCATAACCGCATAATCAATGGAATCTGCCGGGATTTTTTTGAATTGTTCAAGGCTGAGTCTGAAAAAATCCAGATCCTGGCTGCCACCGGCAAGGGCCTGTTTACAGGGACTGACCATTCCGGGGCAATGGATATCCAGTTCTGATATAATTTGAGACGCTTTAAACATGAACATTCCTGAATTCCAGCAAAAGGACCCGGATTCGACGTATTCTCTTGCGGTTTCAATATCCGGTTTTTCAACAAAGCGATCGATTTTTGAAATGCCGGTGTTGTTGTCGAGCAACTCTCCTTTTTTTATATATCCATATCCGGTTTCAGGGGTCTTGGGTATAATTCCAAAGGTAATCAGGCTGCCGGATTCAGCAAACTCAATCCCTGACCGGATGGCTTTGTGAAAGCCATTTTCGTTTTCAATCACATGATCGGCCGGCAAAACCAGAAGAATTGGATCATTATGAGATTCCATGGCTTTGAGAGCCGCAAGGGCGATGGCTGGTGCAGTATTGCGCCCGACCGGTTCAAGAATAAGGGCCATCGGGTCAACATCAATTTGCCGCAATTGCTCAGCGGTCATAAACCGATGCGCTTCATTGCAAACTATAATTGGCTTACTTATCTTATCAAGGCCATCAAGCCGCAACACTGTATTTTGAAGCATGGTTTTTTCATTATAGATATCGATCAGCTGCTTTGGATAAAGTTCCCTTGACAAAGGCCAGAGACGAGTTCCAGACCCACCTGCAAGAATTACCGGAATAATCATACTATCTCCCTAACTTAACGGTTTTTGAGCAATGAATATATTGATCGTCAGTCCTTGATTTACATTGAATGATGAGACATTGATAATTTTAAAACCTTGTTGTGTCATCCAGCGTGTTATATTTTCTTTTTTAAAACCAAGCCACTCCCCGCCGATAATCTCTCTTATATTTTCCTTATCGTGTTTTTCAAAATCGGAAAGAATAAAAAATCCCCCTGGCTTGATCACCCGGAAGACCTCTTCTATCGGTCGCTTTGGCTGTGAAATATGATGCAATACCATATTCATGATTGCAGTATCAATTTCCCGGTCACCCATGGGCAGGTATTCAAGTTCTCCCAACCGTAATTGAGTTCCATCAACACCGTTTAATTTTAATTTTGCCTGGGCAAGCATCTCCGGTGAACTGTCAATTCCAATGAGTTTGTGTTTGGCATCTACTAATAACATTTCAAGTAACTCACCTGTGCCACAACCGAGATCCGAGATATTCCCATCAAAACAAACCATCTCTTTAATTTTTTTATTTAAATCAAAGGTACCTAGAACCTCTTTTTTCAAGCGATCCCATTGCGGAGCTACTGATTTAAAAAATCGTTTTGTACGATTTTGCCGGATAATAATCATCTCAGCGGCTTTTTCTATATCTTTTTGACTGATTTCATTTTTTTCAAGATTTTTTTTTATCATTACATTCAGCGGCATCAACCCATCATCATCCACTGCACTATAATAGGTAAAACTACCTTCTTTTCTTGCAATCAATAATCCTGACTCCGTTAATATTTTCAAATGACGGGAAACACCGGATTGTATCATGTCTACAACCCTTACAATTTCATTTACATTCAACTCATACCGCTGAAGAATAAATACAAGTCGAAGCCGGGTGTTATCGGAAAGTGCTTTGAAACATTTTATCAAATCCATTAAGATATCAACTTTATTATAAAAATCTATTACAATATTATTGTCTGATCAAAATCAAGAACCTGGCAGTTAACGTTTATCTTTTCAAGTTTTTTCTTAAACGCCCGGGCATCGGCCTGTATCACATCAATAGTCTCATCATAATTTTGAACCTGCTTTCTTATTATTTATATTCTATTTTACTGTCAAGACAGGACATGCTGCCTGGAGAATAACACTTTGTGCCGTGGAACCAAAAATCAGCTTTCCAACCTGGGATCGACTTCGCACCCCGATAATAATTTCATCTACACTGTTTTGTTTTGCAAAATTGACAATGTCCTCTCCGGCTTCCAACCCCCTAACCAAAAGATGAGTTTTGCTTTTCAATCCAAAATCGTCAAAATAAGCTTTGGCACTTTCAAGGTTTTTCTCAGCTATGGCTATCTCTTTATTATCAGATTTCTCTCCGCCAACCATGGATGTAACCAGCAAAATTTCCCCATCAAATGCTTTGGCATGTTCAACTGCGATATCCATCAAAGCCTTACCCACATTTGTGCCCTTGTAACCTACCAAAATCTTCATTGTCGTTCTCCCGCTGTTAGAGTATTGAAAAACTATAAACAAATTTAAATTATGACCTGTTGTTTTAAATATGTAGATATATTATGATGCTTTTCTTCATATTATCAATATATTTTACCCATTGAACGTAATTTTTTTGCCAATGACCATAAATAGTGCCCGACCGAAAACCTGAAAACTTTCTCCGATTATTACAATGATCAAAAATTAGAATCCTCAAAATCGAAATACCACATCTATTGAAGCTGAAAAAAATTATGGTAATCGCTATAAGTATTTTATTTAAAAAAAAATTAGTGTATGCTGTTTTTTATACTCGTTTGAAATAATACCAAATCTTATCGAAAAGAGGAACTTATGTATCTTCCAGCAAAATACCAAGAGTTCGCCCAGCAATACCCGGAAATTTTTAATCTTTACAAGGAACTTGGAACAAAAGTCAGAGAATCCGGTCCCTTGGATGAAAGCACCCAGAACCTTATCAAGCTTGGGATTGCCGTTGGTACAAACTCCAGAGGTGCTGTTATGTCCCATACTCGTAAAGCACTTGACACAGGGACCACCAAAGATGAAATTTGTCATGCTATTATGCTGTCACTTTCGACCACGGGATTTCCGAATATGATTGCAGCGTTAAACTGGGCCAATGAGGTTTTAGAAAAGGCCCGAAATAAAAAATGATGGATTTTGAACAACTGCTTCAAGGCTCTGCAAAAGAACACGGCCACTTATGTCCGGGTCAAGTTGTTGGTGTTCGAATGGCTTTGCTGGGTCTCAAGTTAATTGGGCTTGAAAACCCAAAGGAGAGCCGGGATATTAAAAAAATCGTCGTTTATGTTGAAATTGACAGGTGTGCGACGGATGCGATTTCCTATGTTACAGGTGTGAAACTTGGCAGAAGATCTTTAAAATTCAAAGATTATGGTGTCATGGCGGCAACATTCGTTAATCTTGAAACCCATAAGGCATTTAGAATTTTATCTACAGAAGAGTCTCGCAGGACGGCTCAAAAATATGCGCCCAATATTAAAGATCCTCATGAGCAACAGCTTGAAGCCTATAAGATCATGCCCTTATCTGAATTATTCAAAGTCACACAAGTTCAAGTTGATAGTAAAGCGTCTGATATGCCGGGCCCTGCAGAGTTTAAAGCGGCTTGTGAAAAATGTGGCCTTGTTATCAGGGACTCTAAAGAAGTGATGACCAATAATCAAACCCTGTGCCATGCCTGCGCAGATATTGGATATTATCAAAAAATTAAATCTGTATCTATTTAATGGCGGACCATCGAGTTCGTAACAACCATGTAACAAAACAGTAACAATTTTAACAAGTTGGTATTTGCTAAAATTTCAGTAAGTTATATTAGGGATCATTTTTCTTCGCGTCATTGTTTAAATTTTTTTTGCATCAAATACCATTTTGTGGTAGCTCGTTGGTAGTTCTGCTTATAAATCAACTCTATTTAAGGAGCAACAATGCCGATTTTCAGTTTTTTAGCTTATCCTGAGGCTAATATGAAGGAACAGTTGATTCAAGACATTTCTCAAATGCAATATTGTGAAGTAAAAGTATCCGAAAATGAAGATGTATTGATTGTATTAACTGACACACCCGATGAAGAGACGAACAAGGAATTGACCAATACCATAAAAGAATTGGATTCCATACAATCCTTGAGCATGACCTTTGGACATATAGATTCATAAAAAATATTTTTATCAACAAAAGGAGTGGAGTATGACGATCACCAGAAGAGATTTTATCAGGGCCATGGCACTGAAAAGTGCTGCAGTGGCAGCGGTTACCATGTTTCCGGGAATCAGTTTCGCTGGCTGGAAACCCACTGACCTTCCGGCAGGTTCTATTGTCTGGAGCAAAACCCCTTGTCGTTTCTGCGGAACCGGATGCGGTCTTCTTGTAGGCGTTTCCGGAGAAAAAGCGGTTGCTGTCAAAGGTGACCCGAATTGTTCTGTAAATAAAGGTTTGTGTTGTGTAAAAGGATATCATTCTATTCAGGTCTTGTATGGTAAAGATAGATTCAAAACAGCGTATGTAAGAAAAAACGGTCAACTCGTTCCAACACCCATAGAAGAGGCCCTGGACCTGGTTGCCGATCAGATGAAAAAATCAATCAAAAAAACGGGTAAAGATTCCATTGCCATATACGGATCAGGCCAATGGTCGATCCCGGATGGATACGCAGCATCAAAACTGTTTAAAGGGTGTATCGGTACAAACAATGTTGAGGCCAATGCCAGGCTGTGTATGGCCAGTGCCGTTACCGGCTGCCTTACCTCTTTTGGCCTTGATGAACCCATGGGATGCTATGAAGATATAGACAATGCCGACGTTTTTATCACCTGGGGAAACAACATGGCGGAAATGCATCCTGTTCTCTTTTCAAGGATGCTGGCCAACCGTAAGTCAAAAACAAATGTAAAAATCATTGATCTGACAACTCGGCATACGCGCTCAAGCCTGGCAGCAGACAAATCAATTTTATTCAACCCCCAATCGGATCTGGCCATTGCCAATGCCATCTGTTACGAGATATTAAAAAATAACTGGGTGAACAAAGAGTTTGTCGAAAAACACGTTTCATTCCACAAGGGCAAAACCAATATTGGGTATGGCACCGAGGATAATTTTAAATTTAAGGATAAAGCCGAAACCGTTGATTTTGCTGCATATGAAGAATTCTTGAAAGATTATACTCCGGAAATTGCTGAAAAAATTTCAGGCGTATCTGCTGAAGATATAAAATATCTGGCAGCGCTTTACGGTGATCCGGATAAAAAGATCACCTCTTTTTGGACCATGGGCATGAACCAACACACCCGGGGCACCTGGATGAATAATCTTGTTTACAATATTCATCTTCTGACCGGTAAAATTTCATCACCGGGAAACAGTCCTTTCTCCCTTACCGGCCAGCCCAGTGCGTGCGGTACGGTTCGAGAAGTCGGCACCCTGACCCATAAGCTTCCCCATGGAGTTGTCATGAAACAAGGTGCCCGGAAAATGGCAGCTGAAATCTGGGGGGTTCCGGAAAGCAATATCGATCCAAAACCTACTTACCATACTGTGGCTATGTTCAGGGCGCTGGACCGGGGAGATATCAATTTCATGTGGATTCAGGTTACCAATCCAATGGTGACCATGCCAAAACTGAAACGATATCGTGATGCCACAAAAAAAGAAGGCCGTTTTATTGTTGTATCGGAAATTTATCCGACACCGACATCCGATGTTGCAGATGTTATTTTACCATCGGCGTTATGGGTGGAAAGAGAAGGCTTTTTTGGAAACTCGGAAAGAAGAACCCAGCATAATGAGCAATTGGTGCCCAAACCCGGTGAGGCCATGTGTAATACCTGGCAGCTTATTTCAGTGGCAAGACGATTGGGATTTGAAAAGCAGTTCCCATGGAGTCAAGAAACCTACATCGAAGATATCTGGAATGAATACATCAAATTCCATGACACACCTAAACACCGCATGGCACCTTATAAAACTTTAAAAGCACGTTCCGGTGTACAATGGCCCTATGTTGAGGGCAAGGAGACCAGATGGAGATACAATGCTAAATATGACCCTGCATGTGAAGGGAACAGCTTTGATTTCTATGGTAAAAAAGATCATAAAGCATGGATTTGGCTGCGTCCTTATGAACCGCCTGCAGAATCTCCCGATATGGAATATCCGTTCTGGCTCAATACCGGTCGCGTGCTTGAACATTGGCACACCGGCTCCATGACCCGGAGAATTCCTATCCTTCATAAAGCTGTTCCGGAATCATATGTTGAAATTAACCCGGAGGATGCGAAATCTTTGGGTGTTGTTAACGGCACTAAAGTTAAAATTTCTTCAAAACGTGGATCTTTAGTGATGAAGGCCAGTATCAACGGCCGTGGTAATCCGCCCAAAGGTATGGTATTTGTTCCCTTCTTTGATGAGAATTATCTGATCAATGAAGTCACATTGGATGCTTTTTGCCCTATTTCCAAACAACCCGATTATAAAAAATGTGCGGTAAAACTGGAGAAAGTATGATGGAAAAGCCAGATCCCAAACCCGATCTAAAACCAGATATAAAATTAAGCAAGTTTTTTTTGTTGTTTGCACTAATGGGTATCATTGTTTTACCAATCATTATTTTTCAGGCCTTTTTGGTGCCATCGGGAGAGGCGATTGCCCAGGTGAACAATATGCCGATTTCTAATTTTGATCACAATGCCAAACAGCTTTACGGCACCTATAACGGTACAACGCCTGCGTACATGGAAGGGACATCAACCTCACGGACACTGGCATACTATTATTCTTTAAGACAATACCCGGGTTCGCCACCTGTTGTTCCCCATGAAATGACGGATGCAAAAAAAATAAAAATGGATTGCCTGTCCTGCCATCAAAGGGGTGGGTTTGCACAGGAGATGAATCGGTTTACACCGGTAACACCTCATCCGCAGTACACATATTGCGCCCAATGTCACATGGAACGTTCCGATGGCCCGCTTTTTAAGGGTATTGACTGGGTCAGCGTTCAACCGCCAAAACTTGGACGATCCGAATTAGCAGGATCTCCTCCACCCATTGCTCATGCCCTTCAAATGAGAGAAAATTGTATTGCCTGCCATGTGGGCCCTGGAGCTGTGGTTACAATTCGTGTGGAGCATCCCATGCGTGGCAATTGTCGACAATGCCATGTGCCTGCACAAACAAACACACTTTTTTCCAGGAATCCCCAGAAATGAAAAAAGATGTAACAAATAAGAAACAAAGAGGTGGTAAGAAAAAGCCAAACACGAAAAAATGACATATTCATATTCTCTAAAATTTAATTATCCACGGG
>JAKIUJ010000086.1 GCA_021647625.1 Desulfobacula sp. | reverse complement strand
TATTGGGGAAAAGGCTGGGAAAATTATTTGGCAAGCGCATGGAAGTTTTTGGGGGACTTGTTCTGATTTTTATAGGCTTACGGATTCTTTATTCTCACTTGATGTCATAGATCAATTTTATTTTATTCATAAATTTTACACAAAGAGGTTGGATACCAAGATGTCCATGAACACGACTAAGATTATCAGCAAAGAATCAGGCATAAAGGAATCCTGGGTTGAAAATGTTATCGACTTATTGGAAAAAGGATCAACTATTCCATTCATTGCCCGGTATAGAAAAGAGATGACCGATTCCATGGATGAGGTGAAAATTTCACAGATCAGGGATATTAAAGAGCAGCTTAAGGCCTTGTCAGACCGCAAAACAGCCATTTTAAAATCTTTAAAAGAAAGAGACCTTTTCACAGAAGGGTTGGCCGCAAAAATTAAGGATGCACCTTCTTTATCTGTTCTGGAAGATATATATGAAAAATATCGCCCTAAAAAAAGAACCCGGGCGCTGATTGCAAAAGAGAAAGGCTTGGAAGGTCTGGCAATCCTCTTGTTAAATCAATCTCAATTAGATCCACAAATGGCAGCAAAAAAATATATTGATATTGAAAAGAAAGTAAACAACGTCGAAGATGCTCTTTCCGGTGCCCGGGACATTGTTGCCGAAATGATCAGTGAAGATGCCAATTTAAGGGCTTCCATACGAAGGCTTTTTCTTGATACGGCAGTGATTGCTTCAAAGGTGAAAAAGTCCAGAAAAGAAGAAGGGTTAAAGTATAAAGATTATTTCGACTGGCAGGAGCCTGCGTTTAAAACACCATCCCACAGGCTTCTTGCGATGTTCCGGGGTAAAAATGAATCCATATTGTCCATCCGCATTTTGCCGGATGAGAAAGCTGCCTGCAATTTGATCGAAAACCGGGTTGTAAAAAACAGTTCATTGGCAGCAAAACAAATCGCACTTGCCGTCAAAGACAGCTATAAACGCCTGCTTTCTAAATCCATTGAGACGGAATGTTTTAAAAAATTAAAAGAAAATGCTGATATTAAAGCTGTCCAGGTCTTTGCGGATAATACCAAAGCATTGCTCTTATCTCCACCATTGGGTCAGCATCGTGTTCTGGCCATCGATCCCGGGTTTAGAACCGGTTGTAAAGTGGTTTGTCTGAACCGGCAGGGCCAGCTTTTGCACCATGATGTCATCTATCCCCATGTGGCTGATTCTGCAAAAGCAAAACAAAAAATTCAAACACTGGTGGGTAAGTATAAAATTGAAGCCATCGCCATTGGAAACGGGACAGCAGGCCGTGAGACACAAGGTTTTATAAGTGAATTAGGACTTGAAAGCGGGATTCAAATCGTGATGGTGGATGAAAGCGGGGCATCCATCTATTCTGCATCCAAAATTGCTCGGGATGAGTTTCCCGACCATGATATCACGGTCAGGGGGGCTGTCTCAATTGGGCGGCGATTAATGGATCCGCTTGCCGAACTGGTAAAGCTGGACCCAAAATCCATTGGTGTGGGACAATACCAGCACGATGTTGATCCAGGGCTTCTTGCCACATCCCTGGATGATGGGGTTGTCTTTTGCGTTAACCAGGTGGGCGTGGAAGCCAATACGGCAAGTAAAGAATTATTGAGCTATGTGGCAGGTCTGAATAAAACCATTGCCCAAAACATGGTGATATTCAGGGATGAAAATGGACCGTTTAAAAATCGAAAAGCATTTTTAAAAGTACCAAGACTTGGACCAAAAGCCTTTGAACAGGCTGCCGGATTTTTAAGAATCCATGATGCAGGCTATCCTTTGGACAGCAGCGGGGTTCATCCAGAGGCCTATAAAATAGTTGAAAAAATGGCAAAAGATGTCGGGGTCAGTTTAAATGATTTGATGCAGAATAAACAAAAAGTGACGGCACTTGATCTGCAAAAATATATGACTCAAACCATTGGCTTGCCAACCTTAAAAGATATACAAAAAGAGTTGCTGTCTCCGGGCCGCGATCCAAGAAAGCAATTTGAAAATATTGCCTTTGATGATGCGGTTCATGAGATAAAGGATCTTATTGTCGGAATGAAACTGCCGGGTATAGTCACCAACGTGACCGCTTTTGGTGCCTTTGTTGATATTGGTGTACACCAGGACGGACTTGTTCATATCAGCCAGCTTGCCGACCGGTTTATAAAAGATCCCAATCAAATCGTGACAGTCCGGCAAAAGGTGCTGGTAACTGTGCTTGATGTGGATATTAAAAGAAAGCGTATCTCGCTTTCAATGAAATAAAAATATATGAAAAAAAATAAGAGGAATTTTTATGAAAACCGATCCCGGCAAACTGCCGGAGATAATAAAAACACTTGAAGCAAAAACAACGCTTCTTGAACCGGATCTTAAAGAACGACAAGAGTTGTTTGAACAGGTGAACATCTATACTGAAAATTTTCTTGAAAGTCTGGATAAAAGACCGGTGTATCACAAAGACCCGCAGGAAGGGGCAGGCCTTTTAGATGACCCTATTTCAGAGGAACCCGAAGCACTCGAAAAGATTCTTGAAATTTTTGATGAACATGTTATTACACCCGGTCTGAATCCAGCATCTCCGGGACATCTTGGATATATTCCCGGCAGTGGGCTGTATGTGAGTGCTCTGGGAGATTTTTTAGCAGCGGTTACAAATAGATACTCAGGCATCTATGCCGCCTGTCCAGGGGCTGCAAGAATGGAAACCATGGTGATCAAATGGTTTGCTGAAAAAGTGGGTTATCCTGAGAGTGCCGCAGGTGATTTGACCTCCGGCGGCAGTATAGCCAATTTATCGGCTATAGTGGCGGCCCGGGATGCCCGGAGTTTGAAAGCCAGGGATTTTCATAGGGCTGTGGTCTATCTTTGTGAGCATACCCATCATTGTGTGGAAAAGGCGGTAAGGACGGCCGGTCTTGGTGAGGCAAAGATTCGACATGTTCCCGTGGATGATTGTTTTCGAATGAACCCCAAAGCCCTGGAGCAGGTAGTAAGACAGGACATCCAGAATGGCCTTTTACCCTGGCTTTTGGTGGCATCTGCCGGTACAACGGATACAGGCGCTGTGGATCCATTGGAAACATTAGCTTCAATTGCCAGAGAAAATAATATCTGGTTTCATGTGGATGGTGCCTATGGCGCCTCTTTTGTCCTATGTGAGTCTGGGAAAAAGATGTTAAAAGGGATTGAACTGTCTGACTCCATCACCATGGATCCCCATAAAGGGCTTTTTGTGCCTTTTGGTACAGGTATTATTCTTGTTAAAAATGCTGCAGACCTTCATCGACCGTACCAGTATCAAGCCAATTATCTTCAGGATGAGAAGACCCTTGCCCGCATGGAGCAGGTTTCTTCGGCTGAGATGTCTCCGGAATTGACACGGCATTTCAGGGGCGTGCGCGTCTGGCTTGCTTTAAAACTTTGTGGGGTCAGCGCATTTTCTGCTGCTCTGGAAGAGAAAATTCTGCTTGCCCGATATGCATATCACAGATTGAACCGGATTGACGGAATTGAAACAGGACCTTTCCCGGATCTGTCCATTATCATTTTCAGGTATGTGCCTGAAAACGGCGATGCAGATCAATTTAATAAAATGCTGATTGAACAAATTATGAATGACGGAGCCGTGTATATGTCGTCCACTCTTATTGACGGTAATTTCATGTTGCGAATGGCGGTCTTATCTTTTCGAACACATCTTGAAAAAATTGAACAAGCCCTTATTATAATTGACAAGATGATCGTTCAGACACTAACTAAATTAAGAGGAGATATTTAAAATGGGCGAAACAAAATTAGCAGGAAATTCCATCGGGTTGGCAGGAAATTTTCCAGTCAAAGGAGCTCAATTGAAAAATTTTTGTGCGGTGCAGCAGGATTTGTCACCTTTCTCTTTAGATGATCACAAAGGAAAAAGAAAAGTATTAAATATTTTCCCCAGCATTGACACTGATGTATGTGCCACATCGGTTCGAATATTTAATCAAAAAGCCTCGGAATTAAAAAATACAATAGTTGTTTGTCTCTCTTTAGATCTTCCTTTTGCCCAGAAACGATTTTGTGGTGCACAAGGCATAGAAAATGTTGTGACAGGTTCACTGTTCCGAACCCCGGATGTAGCAACGGATTTGGGACTTTTAATCAAAGAGGGACCCCTGGCAGGCTTGACGGCAAGAGCTGTGATTGTTCTGGATGAAAATAATGCAGTGCTTCATGCACAACTTGTTGACGATATTACAAACGAACCTGACTATGAAGCAGCCATTGCAGCCCTTTAGGAATCGTTACAAAATAACTTGATCTAAATTGTTTCCAAAGCCCCTTAAAAGACTGGGTATTATGAAAACAAAAGATCAATTAATTTTGGAGCCGATCCTTAGCCAATAGCTTACACTCTATTTCGCATTAATCAAAAAAATGGAGAAATCCCATGAAAAGTATTCTTAAGTGGCTCCTTATTATTGGCGGTATCTTTTTTGTTTTCGTTATCGCGGCAATGATTATTATCCCGAAATTTGTTGATATTAAAAAATATAAACCTGTTATTGAAGAAAAGGTGGCTGAAGCCACAGGTCGTTCCTTTTCTCTTGGTGATGACATTGATTTGTCTATTTTTCCCTGGGTTGGTATAAAATTGACCAACGTTAAGCTTGGAAATCCAAAAGGGTTTGGCCGGAACCAGATGATTTCGGTTGAAAAATTTGAGGTAAGGCTAAAAGTATTACCACTTTTATCCAGGCAAATTGAAGTGAAAACATTTGCCCTGACCGGTCCCCAAATTTATCTTGAAAAATTAAAAGACGGCACGGCAAACTGGGAAGGGTTCGGCCAGGAAAAAGGACCTGATGTAACAAAAGAAAAATCTGTCCCTGAAAGTGAAAATATGGCTGGTACTCAAGGGTTGCCAATTACTGACTTGAAGGTGGATAATTTTTCCATCACAAATGGGAAATTGATCTATATTGATCAGGCAACAGGCGTCAAAAAAGAGATTTCCGATTTGAATTTGAATTTGGCTGATATCAGCCTTGATCGTCCTATCAATATAAAATTTAATGCAAAACTCGACAATAACCCAATTTCACTTATCGGAACAGCCGGGCCCATAGGCAAAGAACCTGGTAAAGGAACAATGAACCTTGATTTTGAGTTAAGTGCATTGGAACAATTGAATGTAAAGATCAAAGGCTATGTGATTGACCCTTCGGTTTTACAAAATATGGATATACAAATTGATATGGCCCCTTTTTCTCCACGAAAACTGTTTGCGGCACTAGATCAGGATTTTCCTGTTAAAACACAGGACCCCAAGGCCTTGGACAATATGTCTTTTAAGGTGAGGATAAAAGGCAATTTAGAAAATATCAGTCTGTTAGATGGTGCTTTGGCCCTTGATGATTCCAAACTGAAGTTTTCTGCAACGGCAAAAGAGTTAACAAAACCCAACCTGAAATTTGATCTTCAATTGGACCGTATTGATCTTGATCGTTATTTGCCGGAACCTGGGGCAAAAGAAAAAGCGATAAAGACCGAAGGTTCTAAAAAGAAGACAGATCCGGAAAAGAAAATAGATTATGCGCCGTTGCGAAAACTTGTCCTTGACGGCAAAATCCAAGTGGGACAGATGAAAGTCAGCGGGGCCGGTGTTGAAGATATAAGGGTCCACATTTTGGCAAAAAACGGTGTTATCACCATTGATCCCATGGATCTCAAACTCTACAAGGGCAGCGTGAATTCAAAAGTGGTTCTCAATGTACAGCAAAACAGCCCCAAAACAAAAGTGACATTAGATGCCAAAGGAATCCAGGCCGGGCCTCTGCTGAAAGATGCCATGAACAAAGATTTGATCGAAGGAACCCTGGTATCCATTCTTGATATTTCAATCGTCGGGGATACGCCTGGAATGATTAAAAAGACCCTCACCGGAAAAGGCGAACTCCGATTTAATGATGGTGCCATTATCGGCATTGATCTTGCCGGCAGTGTCCGGAATATCAAGTCCAAGTTTGGGGTTGGAGAAAAATCAGCTGAGAAACCACGCACCGATTTTGCAGAACTGAAAATTCCGTTTACAGCGAAGAACGGGCTGGTCACCATTGATGGGACCGGCTTAGCTTCTCCTTTGCTTCGTGTATTGGTGGACGGTAAAGTGAATTTGCCAAAAGAGTTGCTCAATCTCAGAGTGGAACCCAAGTTCGTTGCAACTTTAAAAGGCCAGGGAGACAGCAAACAGCGATCCGGTTTGATGCTTCCGGTATTGATTACAGGAAACTTTGGATCTCCAAAAATACGCCCGGATTTAAAAGGTCTAATCGGCGGCGGCCTTGATACCGAGAGTTTGAAAAATAAAATTTTGGGATCCGGAGGGGACTCCAAAACCACAATAGAAACACAAAAAGAAGATATTAAAAAAGTTTTACAAGGCTTTTTACCCGGGTTCGGTGACTGAGCCCTGAAGGATAAAATAATGAAGAAAGAGGATGTATTACCATTGAAATTTATTTCGATGATGGTTGCCATATTATTGATGTACATGACAACGCCTTTATTTGCGTCAAATTTCTGGATAGAAAAGGGAACGGAATTTTTAAAATCTTTCGGCGGCAGTGAAACCGCAAAAGAACTTTCAATTGAGGAGATCGGTTCAGGTCTTAAAGAGGCGCTAAGGGTCGGGTCGGGTAATGTGGTCAAGCAGTTGGGGGCTACGGATGGGTTTAATAAGGATTCAACCATTCATATCCCTTTGCCGCCAAGTCTTGATAAAGTTAAAACCATTCTGAGCCGTGTGGGCATGTCGAGTTTGTTTGAAGATCTGGAATTGAAATTGAACAGGGCTGCAGAATTGGCCACCCCAAAGGCAAAACAATTGTTTCTGGACTCAATCTCCAAAATGACCTTTCAGGATGTAAAACAAATTTATGAAGGGCCGAATGATGCCGCCACGCAATACTTTAAAAGCAAAATGACACCGGATCTGGCAGCCGGGATGAAACCTGTGATTGAAAATTCGCTTTCAGAAGTGGGCGCAATAAGAGCATATGATACCATGATGGCAAAATATAAATCGCTTCCTTTTGTTCCGGATGTAAGAGCCAGGTTGACAGAGCATGTTATTGAAAAGGGTATGGATGGGATTTTTTATTATGTGGCAAAAGAAGAAGCCGCTATTCGACAGAATCCGGCTAAACGTACAACCGAGTTATTAAAAAAGATATTTACCAAATAAAATTAAGATTAAAAGAAAAAATCAAAACAGGGTGCCGGCAAAGCACCCTGTTCGTGTTTGAACGAAAACTCACCCATCGGCCTGGTTGCTGCAAAATTCTGCCAAATTATAATCGGGCCTAATGTACTATAGTACACGCATGTTTCAGGATTTTGTTGCACATTGCATATGGGCAACTTTGTGAGCGTTGCTCCTCTATGAGCCACCCAAACACGGAGTTTTCGGTCAGGCACTGTTTAGAAGAAAAAATAATATGGTATTATTGTTTGTTGTTATTTTGCTGATTTAAATAATCAGACATGGCCCCCATAAAATCCGGGCTGTTCAGTTCGGTTGTTGGCCCAGGGAACGCTTGGGCAAGAACTTGCGCTGTAAGATCTGCTGCTGATCTCTTTTTGACGTTTCTCTTTTCCTTCTCTTACCAGGTTTTTGCATTCACCTTCACAAAAGCCTGTGATATCTCTTGAGGGTATATGTTTCATTTGAGAATCCTCTCTCATATGGTTGTTTTTTTTAAATCTCGTGTTTTTGTTTTCTAACAATCAATAAGTTATACACATAATTTTGTTAGTCAAGGCAAACAAATAAGATTTTTTAATATTTGTTTCATTTAGGGTAAACATATTGGTCCGGAAATATCCGGATTAATCACCACCGAATTCTTCTGGTTTGAACTGACTTAAATATTTGATGAGCTGCTGGTTTTTTTCAAATTTTAATTTTTGGGTTTTGATAAAAATACTGAAATTGTCAGCAGCCGGTTTTACACTGGGAAAGGGGTCAATGAGGATGTTTTGTGATAATTTTTTTATAACCGTGTATTTTGGAACAAATCCTATTCCAAGCCCGGCTACAGCAGCATTAATTAATCCTCGAATATGATTGATTTGAATCACATGTTTAAAATTCAATTCAGAGCCTTGATCAACGGCGGTTAAAAAATTGTACCACCATTTAAGCTCTTTATCCATGGACAAAAGATTGCAGTGTTCAAGGTCTTTTATCGTTTTAATATCTTTTGTTTTTAAAGTGTGAAATTTGCCGGTCTGCTTTTTCTATTTCATAAAAAATTTTCTCACAGGATCGGTACAATGTCTGTCCTGCCTGGGTAAGCGTTAATCGTCTGCCTTTTCGTTCAATCAATGGAGTATCAACAGAGTCTTCCAGTTTTTTGATGGCATGGCTGACCGCACTTTGGGTAACAAACAGGGCTTGGGCCGTTTGGGTAAAGTTTTTGATTTTTGCCAGGGTAAAAAATGTTCTCAACTGATACAGGTCCATAATGGCCTTTGTATGAATTATATTCATGGTTGATATAAAAATTATGAATTTTACTTTAACATCTTGCATCTTATATTACAAATAAGACTCGTAGACAGGGTAAACGCATATAAAAAAAGTTGATAGAAAAAAGAAGGTAAAAAAAATGAATAATTTTAGATTAACATTGCCGGCGGCTTATAATGAGCCGATAAAATCCTATTTGCCAAAAAGCCCGGAGCGCAAGCTCCTTGAAGCTGAAATAGAAAGACAATTGGGCCAGGTTGTGGATATCCCTTTGGTTATTAATGGAAACAAGATTAGAACATCAACTAAAAAAAAGATTGTTCCACCCCATGACCATCAACATCTTCTGGCCACTTACAGCAACGCTGAGGATGAACATATACACCTGGCCATTGAATCAGCATTAGATGTTAAAAATGATTGGGAATCCATGCCCTGGCAGGACCGGGCATCCATATTTTTAAAGGCCGCAGATCTTATATCTCGAAAATATACCTATCTGTTGAATGCTGCCACCATGCTCGGGCAGTCAAAAACGGCATATCAAGCCGAGATTGATGCCACATGTGAACTTGTGGATTTTTTCAGATTTAATGTTAAATTCATGGAAGAGATTTATGCCCGGCAGCCTTTTAGTGAGAAAGGGACGTGGAATCGGATCGAGTACAGACCACTCGAAGGGTTTGTTTTTGCTCTTACCCCGTTTAATTTTACCGCAATTGCAGCCAATCTGTGTGCAGCCCCCGCAATAATGGGCAATACAATTGTATGGAAACCATCTTCCACTGCTATTCTTTCGGGATACTATCTGATGAGGATACTCAAAGAAGCAGGCCTGCCCGATGGTGTCATCAATTTTATTCCTGGTAAAGGGCCCCGGGTGGGAGATATTGTACTCAATCATAAAGATCTGGCCGGTATTCATTTTACAGGGTCTACAAAGGTATTTCAGTCGGTCTGGAAAAAGGTAGGCGAAAATATTGCAGGATATAAATCATATCCGCGAATTGTCGGGGAGACCGGTGGCAAGGATTATATCTTTGTTCATCCCACGGCTGATATTGACCAGGTGGCAGCAGCAGCCATCAGAGGGGCATTTGAATACCAGGGCCAAAAATGCAGTGCCGCATCCAGAATGTATGTGCCCAAATCAAGGTGGAACGAGCTTAAAGATAAACTGGTTTTACTAACTCGTGGTATCAGTATTGGAAATGTTACCGAATTTAAGCATTTTATGAATGCCGTGATTGATGAAGGAGCATTTGATACTGCTGTTGGTTATATCGAAAGGGCTAAAACATCTAAGGATGCAGAACTCCTTGTCGGTGGCGGTGCTGACAAAACAAAAGGATATTTTGTTGAACCGACAATTATCCTGGCAAAAAGGCAGGATTACGAAACCATGACCGAGGAGATTTTTGGTCCTGTTTTAACTGTTTTTGTATATGAGAATCAAATGTTGAACCAGACACTGGATATAGTGGATAAGACATCCATTTATGCACTGACCGGGGCAGTATTTGCAACCGATCGAAATGCCATTAACCGGATGATGAAAAAACTTGTCCATTCGGCGGGTAATTTTTATATAAATGACAAACCCACAGGTGCCGTGGTCGGGCAGCAGCCCTTTGGGGGTTCAAGGGGCAGCGGCACCAATGATAAAGCAGGAAGCATGCTGAACCTTTTAAGATGGACCTCGGCACGGACCATAAAAGAAAATTTTGTTCCACCGCAGGATTATAGATATCCGTTTATGAAAGACTAAAAAAGTTTTTTTATTTTTTCTTGGCAATCACCCAGATGGCATGAACAATACCAGGGATATATCCCAAAAGACTCAACAGGATATTTAACCAGAAATGTTTGTTCATAAGCCCGACTTGTAGGAAAACGCCCAAGGGCGGAAGAATGATTGAAAGGATAATTTTTACAAGTTCCATGCTCGCTCCTGCTGTCTATAATTATATTTTTGAACCCTTATACACTATTTTTTGATGATACCAAAGAATATATTTAGTGTCTGAACGAAACCCAATGTTTGGACGAAAAATTGCCCATATGCAAGGCGCAAGGAATTCTGAAACCGGAGTGTACTATAGTACATGAGGATTTCAGGATTTTGCAGCAACGAAGCAGATGGGCGCTGCCGACGGGTGAGTTTTCGTTCAAACACTATTTATAAAGTGGACAGATGCAAATTTGAACTTATACTATCAAAAATATTTGATTTTGTATAACAACATAAGGTGGGGATATCCCAATAACGGCAATGCACAGCTTTGGCCCTTGGACCATGGGGCTACCCAAAAAAAATCAAAGGATTTGACAAAACAAGAAAGGGCTTAAAATAATAAGGAATGAAAAATGACTAAAGCAATTAAAACCGGGGATACTATCTCCGTCCATTATACTGGCAAGCTTGAATCCGGAAAAGTATTTGACTCATCTGAAGGTAAAACACCTCTTAAATTTACAGTGGGCTCCGGTGCGTTGATCAAGGGATTTGACACTGCGGTGACGGGTATGCATGTGGGCGAAAAAACAACAGTGGTCATTGAACCCGAACAAGGGTATGGCGCACGAAATGAAGAGATGTGTGTGGATATTCCGAAAAAAAGCATTCCGGAAGACCTTCCGCTAACCATTGGCATTCAGGTTCAGCTCCAGGACCCAAATGGTCAGCCGATGATGGCAACGATTGCAGAAGTCGGAGAAGAAAACGTTAAGATGGATCTTAACCATTTTCTGGCAGGTAAAACCCTTGAATTTGATATTGCCATTGTTGAAGCCGGACTTGAGCCGGATGTCCACCAGTGCGGGGCAGGTAGCTGCGGTGATCAGTCCGGTGGCTGTGGTTGCGGTTCCGAATCTTCTGATGCCGGATATGATTCAGGTGGTTGTGGCTGCAAATAACCTTTAAATAGATTGATACAACAAAGGGAACAACCGATATCCGATCTGGAGAAAATTTTGTGCTTTCTCATTAAAAACGAAAACAAAATGAATGCCGAATAAAGATATCAATCGGTGACGATAGTTGTAAGGTAATATAGTAAAAAAATATTGAAAAAATGGAATTACGCAAAAAAAAATATCAAGGCCGGGGAAAGCGTTGCAAGGTCGTTGCTCAATTTCCCCGGGACTTATGGTAAGGGGCCCACTCAAAAATAACTTTACATTTTGAGTGAGTCCTAAATGAATAAAAACCGTTACAGAGACATCTGTTTTCGATTCAAGATTGCTTCAATAGTCGACCGGGAAAATGGTGGGGATATCCTTTCAGTGCCACCGGGTAATTTTCTTTTTAATGGTTTGTGTCCTGAACCACTGAAGGCTGTGATTTTTTTATTTCCAAAATCAATCTGGTAACTGGGTCTGACTCCTTTACCGGTTGCGCTGAAATAAACGATATTGCCTTCATCTGATCCCAGATTGGCAAACACTTTACCCAGATAGTTGTCTGATAATGTTGCCAGGCGCTCTTGGGTCCAGTCAATGATTTCTTCTGGCGACAATGTTCTTGCTCTTCTGGGTTTTTTGGCCGGCTTCATTTTTTCGATGGCCATAGAGGCCGCTTTGATTTTTAAACCTAAATTTTTGACAGACCGTTCCTGAATTTCTCCTTCGGCCTTGGGTGTCAAGGTGTCCAGCAGTTGATTCGCTTTTTCAAAATCACTTTTTGCTTCTTCACCTTCTTTATTCGCAACAAGTACTGCTATGTGTTCACACACTTGACCTATTTCGATTCGGGCTTCTCGAAATTTGTTGGGCTCCATCTTTTCTCCTTCTCTTCAAATTTATACTATCTTAAATCACTGTACAGGCAAATGTGCTTTTTCGAGCAAGCCTTGGCAAAATTAATTAAATCCGTTCAACAAAAAAATAGTGATCAAAGATTTTTTATATTTAGTGTTTCAGTCAGGCACTATTCAGCATAGAATCTACACCGACTGCACTAAAAATTCAAGGATTACATTGGGATATTACAATCCTCATGTGTTTACTCTATAGGATAGTTACTTTTTTCTTTACAAGTTTGAGCAAAACCCATAGGTTGAAAATCATCAATAATTGTTTGGGATGCTTTTAATTATTTTAGGATGCTAAATGGAATTGTTCGTATTCCTCGCCGGTTTTTCCCTGATTGCGCTTGGGTCCAAACAAGTGGGCCAAAGCCTTATGAAAACAGGTTTGCCATTAATTAGTGGCTTCTTGCTCACCGGCATTCTTGCAGGACCCTATGTTTTAAACCTGATCACAAAAGAGGCAGTAAGCAATTTGATATTTGTGGATGAAGTATCTCTTGGTTTTATTGCTTTTGCTGCAGGTGGCGAGCTATATATTCGAGAGATTAAAAGTCGATTAAAAAGTATTGCATGGATAACAGCAGGATTGGTGGTGTGCACTTTTTCTTTAACATCACTTACCTTTTTTTTTCTTTCTGATTTTATTCCTTTTATGAAGGAAATGCAAACGACGGCAAGGGTTTCAGTCTCAATTCTTGCCGGGGCCATTCTTGTGGCACGATCGCCTTCTTCCGCCATCGCTATTGTTAATGAACTTCGGGCCAAAGGCCCATTCACCCAGACCGTATTAGGTGTAACCATCATCATGGATGTTGTGGTTATAATCTTGTTTGCCGCCAACTCGTCTATTGCGGATGCCTTATTATCCGGCCTGACATTTAATCTTGGTTTTATCATGTTGCTTGTCTGCGAAATCGGTGTGTCAATATTTATGGGCTATGTTGTGGCAAAGTGTCTTCTGGGTGTGCTGCTTTTACAGGTGCCCCAATGGGCGAAGACATTTCTTATTCTTTTTGTCGGATATACGGTATTTTATTTGTCATCCGGTATCAGGCAGTTTAACTTTGATGCCTTTTCGATGGAAATTCTTCTTGAACCGTTGTTGGTTTGCATGGTTGCCGGGTTTTTCATGTCCAATACATCGCGGTTCAGAAAAGAGTTCTTAAAAATTTTATATGATGTCGGACCCCTGGTTTATATTGCGTTTTTTACTCTCACCGGTGCCTCGCTTTCTTTAAATGTGCTGGTTCAAACCTGGCCCATAGCAGTGACTCTTTTTTTAGTCCGGGGCACAGCCATCTTTTTGGGGTCTTTTATGGGGGGGACACTGGCAAAAAATCCGATAAAAGCAAATACGATCAGCTGGATGGCATATATCACCCAGGCGGGCGTAGGGTTAGGTCTTGCAAAAGAAGTCGCAGTGGAGTTTCCTGAATTTGGCAACTCCTTTGCTACAATTATCATCTCGATCATTGTTTTGAATCAACTTGTGGGACCGCCTTTATTCAAATTGGCGATTAGATTGATAAAAGAAGATCATTCCAAAGCAGAAGGTGGGGAGTTCGGCGGTGTAAAAGAAGCAGTGATTTTTGGTGCCGGCGGCCAAGCTTCAGCGCTTGCCATGTCCCTTGTATCACAGGGGTGGAAAGTTAAGCTGGCCGTTTTCGGGATGGATAATCCGGCAGATGATTTTCAGGATGTTAAAGTGCATCATCTTTCAGGACCCGGTGTCAAGGAATTGGAACGGATCAATTGCCATCAGGCCGGGGCCGTAGTCACCATGTTGTCTGATGAAGACAATTATAAGATTTGTGAAATTGTCTATGAAAATTTTGGTACTTTAACGTTGATTGCACGGTTGAATGACCGTAGTAATTTTGCAAGATTCGAGGCGCTTGGGGTATTGATTGTTGATCCTTCCACCGCCATTGTCGGGTTACTTGATCATTTTGTCAGATCACCTGCCGCAGCCTCTCTTTTGATGGGGATGCACAAAGAAAGAAATATTGTTGATCTTAGAATTCAGAATCCGGACTTGGCGGGGCTTGCCCTTCGTGATCTTCGGTTGCCCTTTGATGCCATTATCATGTCCATACGGCGTCGTGGCGTCCTGTTTATTCCCCATGGATTTACACGGCTTGAAGCCGGGGACATGGTGACTGTGATCGGTTCTATCGCTTCCATAAAGGAACTTTCTTTACGGTTTGACGTGAATCAGGAAGAAGCCGTATTCCAGCTGGTTGAAAAAGCCGCAAATAAAGAGTTAATGACTGTACCGTCTATCCACACCGAGGTTAAACAGGTGATTCACTCCCAGGTTTTGGCTCATAGAGACCGGTTTGATCTGCTGGTGAAAAAAAGCCGGGTGGTGGATTTGAAACAAAGTATGAACAGGGATACATTTTTTGACATGGTTGCTCATACCATGTCGGATTCATTAAAGATATCCTCAGCTGCCATTCATGACATGCTGGTGAAAAGAGAAGAAGAGGTGACGACTGTCTTGGCCCCGGGTCTTGCTGTGCCCCATATTATTGTTGAAGGAGAAAATAAATTTTCCATTCTGCTTGCCCGCTGCAAACAGGGGATTGAGTTTTCACACTCTCAACCCCTTGTCTATGCGGCATTTGTATTGATTGGATCCAGAGATGAACGACGATTCCATTTGCATGCCCTGTCTGCTATTGCACAGATTGTTCTGGATCCCAGATTTGAAAGAAAATGGATGCGGGCAAAGAACAGGGATGCTTTAAAAAAGGTCATCATTGATGGACTCGTAAAAAGTCCATTCGAAGCTCCAGGTGGTTAAAGCTCCAGGTGGTTAAAGCTCCGACGGCATCATTATTAGTTCAAAACTAAAACGTCAGGCCCGGTATCATATTACCGCGGGGTCACCCATTAAAGGCCCGGTCAAGAGAAAAAATGAACGTGGTGACCGTTGGATCAAGCCTTGATTATAGTGATTACCTCCGAAGTATGGCTGATTTTATTTGTCTGAAAATGCCAGGGTTTTGATTAAAAACCTTTTGGCAAAGGGTAAAAGGGTGGTGATTACCACCAGCAGTTTCAAGAGTCCTCCCACATGCCAGTGTACCTTTTTTTTGCCCTGTGCCGAAAAGACCACTTTTGCCACCTGTTCCGGCGTAATGGACACCTTAAGGCGTGATACACTGGTGGCCTTATGTTCAGCCTCAAGGATCATGGGGGTTTTTACATAGGGT
This sequence comes from Desulfobacula sp., assembly GCA_021647625.1. Taxonomy (GTDB): domain Bacteria; phylum Desulfobacterota; class Desulfobacteria; order Desulfobacterales; family Desulfobacteraceae; genus Desulfobacula. The sequence continues at coordinate 1,005 of JAKIUJ010000086.1, read as the reverse complement.
GCCATGATGTCACAGACATGAATTCCCTTTGATGCAAGTTCTATATTCAAGGCTTCGGTCAGGCCCCTTACGGCATGTTTTGTTGCCGAATAAACAGCAAGTTCAGGTGTGCCGTAAACAGCCGATGCCGATGACATATTTACTATCACGGCATCCTGGGTCTGTTTCAGCAGGGGCAGGCAGGCATCAATACAGTTTAAGATGCCTCCCAGGTTTATATCCACGGTTTTTTTTTGATTGGAAAGATTGATTTTGGAATTTACCCCCATGAACAGGACTCCTGCACAATTAAACAAAAGATCCAGCCTGGAACCTGTTTTATCTGCCATGAAATTCACGCAGGATTGCACACTTTCAGAGGATGTCACATCCATATGCAGAAAACAGGAATTTTCAGGCCCGATTTTTTTGTGAAGATCTTCAAGCCCTTTCATATTCAGATCAAACAGTCCCACAAACCAGTTCCGGGAAGCAAAATACAGGGCGGTTGCACGGCCTATGCCGCTGGCAGCCCCAGTGATCAATATAGTTTTTTTCATTTATAGTCCTTTCTTTCTGTGTAATAGGGCTCTTGCTATTTTGCTGCCGATATATCCTGGAACGCCCGTGATGAATATGTTTTTTATCAATTTATTCTTTCTATACCTTTTCAAGGATGTGTATACACATTGCAGCCTCTTCCACGCCAATATTGCCGCCGCCGTTTTCTGCAAGCCCAATGCATGCATCTTTAACCTGGCGTTTGCCTGCACTGCCTCTGAGTTGCCGGCCTATTTCATAAATCTGGGCAAGACCGGATGCGCCTATGGGATGACCACGGCATTCCAGGCCGCCGCTGGTGTTTACAGGCTGCCTGCCGCCAAGTGTTGTGGCACCTGATTCGGCATGGAGTCCTCCTTCGCCAGGGGGACAGAATCCCATGGCCTCGGTCTGGTGCAGCTCTCCATAGGCCGTGGCATCATGGAGCTCTGCAAGGCTTATGTCTTCAGGCCCTATTCCGGCCAT
>JAKIUJ010000085.1 GCA_021647625.1 Desulfobacula sp. | reverse complement strand
AATATTTTATTAGAAGTTCCTGGATAGGCTGCCAGTCAATGGTGTTTCCAACTTGGTCCAGGAATAAAAGGGCACGATTTTTATCAGCAAAACTTTGGATAGCGAAATCAGCAAATGAAAAATTATGTTCGATATTTTTGTATGCCATGATGTCTCCTTGGATTTGATTTTATAACGACATAATAGCAAAAATCTTAAATAAAATCAATAAGATATGTTATTTTTCATTAAAAAAAATACTTTATTTTTTTACAAAACAGAGGCACTGGCGAGCAGTCAGGTGGGAAAATCAAACTATTCGTGCAAAGGTCTCCGGGTTGAAAATGATTGATTTTATGTTGCTTTCGCAGTATTAAACACCCCCATTGAACAATAAAATTTTAATTTTGAATTATTTAAAAAAATGAAAACAATTTTAATCACTGGTGCATCAGGTTTTATTGGGCAGAAAATTTGTGATCGTTTATTTACAGATTATAAAGTGATTGCTTTTGATAAAATTAAATCAAGACCTGAAATGAGCAAACCATATGTTCAATTTGGGGGCGATATATTAAACAAAAAGCATATAATAAAAATTTGCAGGAAATATGATCTGGACATTGTTATTCATTGTGCTGGTATTGCCCATCAGAAAGCTAACAGCAATTTATGTGCAAAAGATTATGAGCTTGTAAATCACCAGGCAACTATAAACTTATTGGAAATTGTATTAAAAGAGAATTCGGATATACATTTTATTTTTTTGTCCTCCATATCTGTGTATGGTGAAAATGAAAATGGTGTGGCATTAAAAGAAGGGGAACAATGTTATCCCTCAACGCCTTATGCTCAAAGCAAGGCAAATGCAGAAAATAGTTTAATCAAAATGTTCAATAAAAAAATTCTTAAAAAATTGGATATTTTACGGTTAGCGCCTGTGTATGACTCCCAGTGGAGTTTAAATCTTGAAAAAAGGGTATTCGGACCTAAAAAAATATGTTATGTGAAATTTGGTTCTGGCAATCAAATGATGTCTACCTTATCCCGACTAAATTTGACTAATTTTATTGATAATAGAATAAAGAATCAGGATTCTGATTTTTTTTGTGATATTTATAACGTGACAGATAAGCGACCCTATTCTTTTAATCAGATTATAGAAATATTTAAACAATCTCAGTACCAGCCATGGCGATTGACGATTAAAATCCCATTGGGATTAATTTGGATTGGGACTATAGTCTTGGCAAAGATATTTTTAGGTAAATCAAAATGGATCAAGTCATGCTATGACAAACTGGCTTATAATTTAATATTTGATAATAAAAAGATGCTCGATACAGGGTTCGATCCTGAACAGACCCTTGAATCAGTTTTTTTAAAAAAGATGAAATTTTGAATTTATATTTTTTGAGTTTTATAATAGGTGGACTTGGTGCATGGTGTATAGTGAAATATGGCGTTCAATTAGGGTTTAATGATACTCCTAATCATCGAAGTTCACATACCAAGGTAGTTCCTAAGGGTGGTGGGATAGGAATCCTAATCGCTTTAGTTGTGGTGAGTTTAATTCTTTCTATACATTCATGGTTTTGGTTTCCTGCATTGGTCATTTCGATCGTCAGTTTATGGGGCGGAGATAAACATCGATTTTCACCCCAAAAGAGGCTTATAATCCAATTTTGCTGTAGTATCGTGTTTTTGGTTTCCGTTGCTTTTTATAAAAACCAAAATGTCTATTTTTTTATGACAATTCTTCCATTGTCAATTTTTATTGTTGGAACTGCCAACTTTTATAATTTCATGGATGGTATTGATGGTATTGCCGGTACTACGGCTATAGTCGGGTTTTCTTTGATCGCCTATTATTCTTATATAAATGGAATTGGCGGGCCATATCAGCGATTAAGTATTTCGCTTGCTTTTGCATGCTTAGGGTTTTTATGTTTCAATTTTCCTAGGGCGAAAGTTTTTTTAGGCGATATTGGAAGCGTGCTTATTGGGTTTATAATATCTTGCTTGATGGTCTTGCTGTCAGAAAGTGTTTTAGATTTTTTTGTGTTGGTTGGATTTTTAATAACATTTTATTTTGACGAGTTTTTTACAATGGTTGTGAGATTACGTGATGGGGACTCATTAATATTAGGGCATAGGAAGCATATATATCAACTCCTGGCTAATGAGCTTGCCATCTGTCATTGGAAAATTTCATTATTATATGGTTTCATCCAGTTGGTTGTTGGGATTACTATTATATTTGCAAGTTCAAAAGGGATGCTTGTTCTCTTTTTACTCTATGTCTGTTATGGGTTGGCGTTTATTTGTGTTTCCATACAGATACATAAAAGGATTGCCATTTAATGCAAGTAAAAATTAATAGAAATTTATTTGCCATTCTTATATTGGACATCCTTTTGGTGTTTTGTTCTATTTATCTTTCATACTTAATTCGCTTTGATTTCAACATCCCCGCATTGAATAGGAATAGTTTTGTTTTTATTTTACCCTATTTGTTTTGTGTCAAATTAATTTGTTTTTATTTTTTTGATCTTTATCAGGGGATGTGGCGGTATACCGGACTTAATGATTTATTAAATATCATCAAAGCCTCAACCGCTTCGACTTTTTGTATTATTGTGGTGATTTTATATGTGAATCGGTTTGAAAGTGTTTCCCGGTCAGTTTTCATTATCGATTGGTGCCTGACTGTTTTTTTTATTATCGGTTTGAGGGTATTTACACGGCTGTGTTTTATGCAGTTCACCGAAACAATAAGCTACGCTGATATTAAAGATGTTCTATTGCAGGCATTCAGACTAGGCCGAAAACAGGGAAAAGGTGTCCTGATAATTGGAGCCGGAGACTGTGCCGAGATGGTCTGCCGGGAATTTAAAGAAAATGCATCTGTAAATTCTCATGTCCTTGGATTTCTTGATGATGATAAATTTAAAATCGGTAGAAAAATACATGGCATATCTGTATTGGGAATGATTGATGATTTGGCCCGTATTGCAGAATTTGAAAATGCAGAAGAAGTAATCATCGCAATACCATCTGCGAGCGCAAAACGGATGAGGCAGATCGTGGCTTTGTGCAAAAAAGTAAATGTCAGTTTTAAAACGGTTCCTGATATAAGTGAATTAATTGATGGCAAAATAAAATTTAGTGCTATTCGAAATGTTGAATACAGAGATCTTCTAGGACGAAAACCAGTTGTCCTCAATAGAGACCAGATAGGAAACTATTTAAATGCTAAAGTTGTTCTTATCACAGGGGCTGCCGGATCCATTGGATCTGGGCTTTGTCAGCAGATCTGTAGATATTCTCCAAAAAAGATAATCCTTTTTGAGAGAGCGGAAAGTCCTTTATATGAACTTGATTTAGAGCTCAAAAAGGATTTCAAGGATATAGAAATAATACCGGTTCTCGGAGATATCCAAAATAAAGATGAATTGTTAAAAAATTTTGAATTGTTTCAACCAAAAATTGTATTCCATGCTGCAGCTTATAAACATGTGCCCATGCTGGAACATTATCCCTGGAAAGCCGTGGAGAATAATATATTCGGCACAAAGAATTTAGTGGAACTTGCAGATCAGTTCAAATGTGATAAATTTGTTTTTGTCTCTACAGATAAAGCGGTTAATCCATTTAATATCATGGGTGCCAGCAAGCGAGCGTCTGAGATGATTGTTCAAAATCAGAGCATCATTCAAAATTCTCAAACAAGTTTTATTACTGTCCGGTTTGGTAATGTGATCGGCAGTGTTGGTAGCGTTATTCCACTTTTCAAAAAGCAAATCAAAGACGGTGGACCGGTTACCGTGACACACCCGGAGATGGTTCGATTTTTTATGTTGATTCCCGAGGCTTGCCAATTGATTCTCCAGGCAGGGGCCATGGGAAAGGGTAGCGAAATATTTATTCTCGAAATGGGAGATCCTGTTAATATAGAACAGATGGCGCGTGACTTAATACGCTTTTCAGGCTTTGAACCGGATGTGGATATCAAGGTGGTATACACAGGATTACGTCCAGGGGAAAAACTATACGAAGAGTTGATGACTGATCAGGAAAATGTTGTTCCAACTGATCATGATAAAATTTTAGTTTTAAACAGTCATAAAGTGGATCTGAATACTCTTAATGGTAGGCTTGATGATTTGAAAACTGAAGCCCAAAAAAGGAATGCTCAAAATATTCGAACGATATTTAAGACAATCGTCCCCGAATATGTTCCTTATCCGGAACAATTGTAAAATAGTACAGGAATATCAACTTAATTTATGAAGGTAAAGATTAAAATGAAGAGGGTGTTTGACTTATTTTTTTCATTGCTTTTGTCTGTTTTGTTTTTTCCCGTATTTCTTATTGTTGGCATCTTGGTTCGGCTAATATTGGGCAAACCTATAATTTTTTGCCAAAAGAGGCCTGGTTTTCAAGGGCGCCCGTTTACTATTTATAAGTTTCGTTCAATGACCGACCAAAGAGATAAGAAAGGGCGGTTATTACCTGATGATTTAAGGTTTAATCGGTTTAGTCACTTTTTGCGAAAATCAAGTTTGGATGAGCTGCCGGAACTTATCAACGTTATAAAAGGTGACATGAGTTTGGTCGGGCCAAGACCCCTTTTAATACAATATTTAGAACGGTATAATAGTGAACAGGCCAGACGGCATGAGGTTAAACCAGGAATCACTGGATGGGCTCAGGTAAACGGTCGAAATGCTATTAGCTGGGAAGATAAATTCAAACTGGATGTGTGGTATGTAGATCAACTTAATTTGTGGTTGGATTTGAAAATTTTATTAATGACTGTTGTACATCTTTTTAAACAGGATGGAATTCACCAAGAAGGACACGTAACTGCGAAGGAATTTATGGGGAATAAAAAACAGTGAAAAATAGATTTAGTAAATGGACGTATCCTGAAATTGTTGATGGGAAACCAACCATATATAATTGGGTCGTTCAAGGTTCTGATGGACTGTCTCTTGGATATAAAACCGATATTGGTGCATTTTCATATATCAATGCAACTTACCAGGTCATTATTGAAGATCATGTTCAGCTGGGGTCTCATTGTTCGATTTATTCATTATCTACGATTGATAACAAAAAAGGAAAAGTTACCTTAAAAAAGAACTGTTGTATTGGAAGTCACTGTACGATAATGCCTGGGGTTACAATAGGTGAAAATTCAATTGTCGGTGCCCATAGTTTTGTGAATAAAGATATTCCCGATAATGTGATCGTCTTTGGTGTACCCGCTACTATTATAAAAAAAATGGAGAGATGAAATGGATTTTGCTCCTTGGCCGTATTTTGGAGATGATGAAATAAAAGCAGCAGCAAATGTCCTTAGGTCTGGGAAGGTTAATCAATGGACTGGAGATGAAGTTATTTCTTTTGAAAAAGAGTTCTCCGGCTATATCGGAACCAAATATGCGGTAGCTTTGGCAAATGGGAGCCTGGCCCTTGACCTGGCCCTTAATGCATTGGGTATAACGGAAGATGATGAAGTTATCGTTACCCCTCGTTCTTTCATAGCATCCGTAAGTTGTGTCGTCTTAAAAAAAGCGATCCCTGTTTTTGTTGATGTTGACCCAATAACACAGAATATCACTTTTGAGAATATCAAACTTGCGATCACTAAAAAAACAAAAGCAGTTATTTTGGTCCATCTTGCCGGATGGCCAGGTGAGTTGGGTAAAATTCAATTGTTTTGTAAAGAAAATAATATAGCATTAATCGAAGATTGCTCCCAGGCCCATGGTTCGAAGTTTAAAGGTAAAAAGGCTGGAAGCTTTGGTGATTGTTCTGTTTTTTCTTTTTGCCAGGACAAGATTATAACCACTGGCGGTGAAGGTGGCATGTTACTGACCGATAATAAAATGTTGTGGGAGAAAGTCTGGAGCTACAAAGACCATGGTAAAAGATACGATCGAGTTTTTCCCCGGAAACAGGAACCAAAATTTTTATGGGTTACGGAAAGTTTTGGAACCAATTGCAGGATGACTGAATTTCAAGCGGCCATTGGCAGAGTAATGCTTAAAAAATTAGATAAATGGGTTGAAAAAAGACGAAATTTTGCGGAGTTGTTGACCCAAGGCTTTGAAAATATTCCCGGCCTGAGGGTTACTATACCTTCGCCTGATATTTTTCATTCTTATTATAAATATTATGTTTTTATTAAACCTGATGAATTAAAAAAAAAATGGAATCGCACATCAATAATTGAGGAACTAAATAAAAAGAAGATTCCATGTGATACCGGCGCATGTCCGGAAATATATTTGGAAAAAGTATTTGAAAAAAATATTTTTAAAATTGTTGATTCCAAAGGAGTTTATAAAGTTCAAACTAAGAAGAAACAAAAATCATATAGCTTGCCAAATGCCCGTCTTTTGGGACTGACCTCTTTAGTCTTTCAGGTTCATCCAACCCTGGACACAAAAACCATTCAATACCTCATCAACCAGGTAAGAAAAATTATGGAAAAAGCGTGCAGATAAAATTAAGATTTATATTTGAACCAACATACAATATCCTTCCTTTCTATCTAAAATAAAATCCTTGAAATATATTTTTCGACATTTTTACATTCCTCGCATAACGGCAGAGGCGTTTTGGGTGGGGCTCGGGGTATTTTTTTCTACCATTGGTACATTTGTTGGTGTTCGATTGTTGACATCAATAATGCAGCCTGAAGAATATGGCCGACTGGCTTTGGGTGTCAGTATTGCTATGGGATTGGTCTATTCTATCGGTGTGGCCTTGTGGGGAACAATAACTCGATTTTATGCCGTTGCAAGAGGTGATGGAGGCGCGCAATGGTATTGGCGAGCTATCCGGAAGTCTCTGATTTATTCATCGGTAGTTTTCAGTATCATTGGCCCGGCAATATTTTTGGGGTTAAAATATTTCGGTTTCAGCAACATGCAGGCATCGTTCTGGCTGTTATCAATTTTGTTTGGTGGAATCCAAATTGTGGGGGAAACTGGCAGCGCACTTCAAAACGGGGCCAGGAATCGTAAAATCTTTAGTCTGCATCAAAACCTGTTAGGTTGGGGCCGGTTTCTTTTCGCCTATCTCATTGTTTCTTTTTGGATTTCCGGGGCTGAAGGTGCGATGCTTGGATTTGTAATTGCGGCTATAATAACTATGATTTCACAACGATATTGGGTCAAAAAAAAAATTTTGATGAAATGGCCGGATACAAAATGCAGTAAAGATCGTTCAATAGGTTTTTTTAATTATTTTAAACCATTGGCCTATAGTGGTGTTTTTATCTGGATTCAGCTTTTTGCAGACCGATGGGCGCTTAACTCTTTTGTTTCTTTGGTTGATGTGGGGATCTACTTTGCTTTATATCAGATTTCTTTTGCTCCGGCATTGTATTGTTCTAGCTTTTTGCATCATTTGCTTGGTCCGATTCTCTATGAAAGTGCCGGAGATGGTTCAAATAGGGAACATATGCAACAAACTATTAACCTTAACGAGAAAATTACAGTATTCATATTTGTTTTGATTCTGATTGGTGTTGGTGTGGCTTTCTGGGTTGGTAATTCCATCTGCACTCTTTTAATTGCTCCTGATTATCAAAAAGGGTTTTGGGCATTTCCCTGGCTCTTAGCCTCAGGCGGGCTCTATTCAGTTGGTCAACAATTGTTAATGTCTGTATATAGTGGGCTTGATACTAAAGTTATAATTCCTTTTCGAATAATAGTAACAATTTTGGCAATAGGATGTTATGCAATTGGGGGGATGGTTTTTGGGTTTTCAGGCATTATCTGGGGAGGGGTAATATTTTCTTTGCTCTATCTGTTTTTGTCCTTTATCATGCACCGCAGAGTTAATATTCGAAAGAATAGGGTGGCTTAACAAGAGACTAAAATTCCACTTTGATTATGTTTGGAAAATAATTATTTATTTTGAGGATAAAATATGAGTGGTTTGGTCGATTATTATAATCAACTTTGGGAAGAAGACCACCTTCCTCCTTATGTAACGTCTTTATTCCCGCTTTTGAAAACATTGAATTTGTCCAGCAAAAGCAAGGTGCTTGATGTGGCATGCGGGAATGGTGTACTAGGAAAATACCTGATGGACAGTTACGGTTGCAGCGTATGGGGTACTGATATTTCAACGGTTGCTTTGGTACAGTGCAAAAATTTGGGGTACGTCACAGAACTTGTGAATCTTGACCAGGAAGAAATGCCCTTTGGGGAAGAAAAATTTGATCTGGTTATACTCAGTGCTATGCTTGAGCATGTTATGGAACCTGAAAAAATTATTGAGATGGCTTATCAAAAGCTCGTTTCAAATGGTCGTGTGATTATTTTGACCCCCAATATTGTCTGGGTTTTTAATCGATTTTTGTTTTTAATGGGACAATGGGATCATCGTTTAATGGGGGGTATGAAAGGTCATATAAGCTATCGGAACAAAAAACAACTTTTAGAAATGATAATAAAAACCGGGTTTAAAGATCTTAACTGGGATTATTCAGTTTTTTGCGTCGCAGGTACAACTGATTTTTGTACTAAAGGTATTAGTGGATGGCTGATACAGAAATTTCATAACCTACAGGTTCGCTTCTGGCATTCTTTTCTGGCGTTTAATTATATCGTGGTTGCTAAAAGACCAGCCGAAATTAAGAAATAGCAAATGAATTGTAGTGATAAAATATGTATTATCGTTGCCACCCCCATGACAGCCCATGCATTTTTAAGAGATCAGGTTCGGGCTTTATCCCGTAACTTCGACGTTACGGTTGTTGCAAATTTTTCTGAACACCCGGGATATATTATCGATTGGGACAATATTAAAACAGTGGATATCCCCATTGCCCGCAAAGTGCAACCCATTCAAGATGTAATAGCATTATTCAAATTGACGCATTTTTTTTTAAAAAATCGCTTTTCCGTAGTACATTCCATTACACCCAAAGCCGGGCTGCTTGGTATGATGGCCTCATTTTTGGCATGTGTAAAGATTCGTATTCATACATTTACAGGACAGGTGTGGGTAACCCGGCAAGGCAGTGCACGATGGCTTCTTAAAAGTATAGACCGATTTTTGGGACTGCTGTCTACGCATGTTTATGCAGACAGTCCGTCACAACGTGACTTTCTTGTCAAAAATAAGATTATTTTATTTAACAAAATCAAGGTACTGGGTGACGGATCAATCTGTGGTGTTGATTTGAATAGATTCAAACCTGACATAAGGATACGTATGCAGGTCCGTGAAGTATTATCATTACCAGAAGATTCAGTGGTGTTATTGTTTCTGGGTCGGATAAATCCAGACAAGGGGGTTGTTGACCTGGTCAAAGCATTTAAATTAATAAATGATAATAATGTACACCTTCTTATGGTGGGCCCCGATGAAAGCTGTATGAAGAATCATCTTATGAAATTAGCGGGCAAATGTTCGGTACGGATTCATTTTATGGATTTTACAGCAGAACCTGAAAAAATTATGACAGCGGCAGACATCTTATGCCTGCCCAGCTACCGGGAAGGCTTTGGTTCTGTTGTGATTGAAGCGGCTGCTTGCGGAATTCCTTCTGTTGTATCCAGAATTTACGGGCTGACTGATGCTGTTGAAGATGGTAATACAGGGCTTTTGCATTCACCCGGGGATGTGTGTAGTCTGGTTTCCGGGCTGCAAAAATTGGTCGAGGATTCTGAGTTGAGAAAAGAGATGGGCATCAAGGCAAAAATTAGAGTTAAAAAATTGTTCAGCCAGGATCGATTGACCGAAGCAATACTTGCCGAGTATTTTGAGTTGACAGGTTGTAATTATAACCATAAACCATTATCAAGAAACATGAATTAATATTAAATGGAAACAGATGTACTCTTTGAAAAGTAAACTTAAAAATATTAGTGTAAAGGATTTAATTTTCTTTTTTCTTGCTGCAACTTTTTTTTTATTGCCAATTCGAACGGCCTTCCCCTTGATTTCTATCGGATGTGCTATTGCGGTCTGTTTGTTTTCCGGTAAACTTTTTGAGTTGAAATTTTTATTTAAAAAAAAATGGTTTGTCCCGGTTATCCTTTTCGTCCTGCTTCCCTGGATCGGGTTGGCATATTCAAAAGATTTGAGCTTAGGGATTGATTATGCATTAAAAACAAAATATTGGATCGCCGTTTTTTTAACTGCGGGTTTTGCATGTAATGAAAAGCAAATTGAAATTATGATTAAAGTTTTCTGGATAAGTCTTTTCATTGGCAGTATTTTATCCTTTTTACAATATATGGGGCTATTGGGAATTCCCAAAACTCGTTTTCTGGGGTTCGGTTTAGTATATACCGTATCGTCGATGTATATTTTAATAGGGCTATTGACAGTTTCGTATTATTTTAGAGTTGTTACCGATTGGAAAAAAAAATGCATCCTTATGATTTTATTGATGGCTTTTTTGTTCTACTTGACCATACTTCGAGGAAGGAATGGATATTTTGTCCTGATTTTGGTTTCGCCTTTGATAATGCATAATCTTACTTTTAAAATACATTTTAGTTTTAAATTATTGTTTCTTTTTGTTTTAATTGGTTCATTGTCATTATCGCCGGTAGTGAAATTAAGAGTTAAAACAACAATAAACCAGTTAAAACGTATCGAAACAATAAAAGAGGGGCAGATTGATCCTCTTTTTATAAGACCATTTATGTATCATTCTGCGCTCAAACTTATTTTTCAAAACCCCATTTTGGGTGTGGGAACGGGAAGCTTGAAGTACTACACTGAGAGAAAAGGGCATGCAGTAGATCACCCGCATAACAATATCCTTTACATGGGGGTTAGTTTTGGCATTGTTGGGATTATCAGTTGTTTATGGTTGTTCTGGACGATGCTGAAAATTTCTTGGGTAAATAGAGGATCTCCGGCAGGATATTTTGTTTTTTCTATTTGTATTGTGATCTTTTTAGGAGGCGTTTTCGATACCCTGATAATAAATTCAGGGACTTCTTTGCTTCTACCAATGGGATATGGTTTGTTAAATCACCTTGATGCTTAGGGCTCACTCAAAAATAACTTTACATTTTGAGAGCCGATTCATCCCGCCCGGTCACGTTAAAATGGTTTGGTGGTTTGGGGTCACCCATTAAAGGATGAAAAATTGCCTACCTTATCAAAGCGTTTGATATCACCCACTTCAAGCATAATAGTCAGCGCCAGGATTTTTCCGATCCCGGGTATGGTCTGCAATAGATTGAATTCGTCTTTTAATTTGACCTGTGAAAGGACCTCTTTTTCAATATTTTTAACGGTTCTGCTTAGATAATCGATGGCACCAAGATGATTCTTTGCCATGAAGGCCAAATTTGATTCATACATTTGACAAAACATGAAACATTAGACTGATTTTGAATCTTATTTCATATACAATTAAAAAAAAAGGTAAGGACATGGAATTATTTAATATAGATAAAGAAAAATGTGACAATGATGGTATCTGTGCCATTGAATGCCCGGCCCATATTATTGAAATGAGCGACCAAGGACCTGTCCCGGCTGTGGGTGCTAAAGAAATTTGTATCCAGTGTGGTCATTGTGTGGCTATTTGCCCTAAAGGAGCGTTCAATCTGGAAACTTTGGTTCCAGAAGATTGTCTGCCCATTGAAAAAAATCTTAAATTGACAACGGACCAGGCAGAGCAATTTTTAAGATCCCGAAGATCCATTCGACGTTACAAAGAAAAAGCCGTGCCCGAAAAACTATTTGAAAAAGCACTCCACATTGCCTGCTGTGCACCAACCGGCAGCAATAAACAACCGGTGCAATGGCTTGTTGTAAATAAAAAACAGGATGTTGTAAAAATCGGTACCCATGTGATTGACTGGATGCGGCATGTTGCAAAGACATTGCCAAAGATTGCCTTGACCTTGAATATGGACATATTGATCGCCCAGTGGGATCAGGGAATAGATAGGATCTGCAGGGATGCCCCCCAGCTTGTGTTTGCTTTTTGCTCCGATGAATTTGGAAGTGGTGCGGCTGATTGTCACACAGCAATGGCTTATCTGGAGCTTGCACTACCAGGGATTGGGCTTGGAAGTTGTTGGGCCGGGTATGTTAATTATGCAGCAGGCCAATGGCCGGGGCTTAAAAAAACATTGAATTTACCTGACAATCATACCTGCCATGGTGCAATGATGGTGGGATATCCAAAATTTAAGTATTTCAGGGCACCGAAAAGAAATGCGCCTGTTATACAATATTACAATTAATGAAATCCAATAAACATGCCGGGCCACCCATGACACTGGCCTGGTTTATCTGGGGGCTGGGTGCCCTTTTTTACCTGGCAGGATTTTTCCAGCGGGTGGCACCGGGTGTCATGACCCAGGAGTTGATGCAGGATTTTAATATTGCCGCCTCTGGCCTGGGACAATTGTCTGCGCTCTATTTTTACTCCTATGTGGCCATGCAGATCCCCACAGGGATACTGGCAGATACGCTCGGTCCAAGGAAGCTTTTAACTGCCGGATGTCTGGTGGCGGGTTTGGGAACACTTTTGTTTTCACTTTCTGACGGATTCATCGGGGCGGGTTGCGGCCGGTTTCTCATTGGCGGGTCCGTTGCCGTCGCCTTTGTGGGGCTGTTAAAATTGTCCTCTTCCTGGTTTCCTAAAAACTTTTATGCATTTGTTGCGGGCAATGCCTTGTCCATTGGGCTGATAGGTGCCATAACCGCAGGCCCGCCCTTAAGATTTCTTATGGATATTTTTAGCTGGCGCAGTGTTATTTTTGTCACAGGTGTGATGACCCTTGTCCTGGGCGGTCTGATCTGGTTTGTTGTCCGGGACTGGCCCCAACAAAAAGGGTATCCCGGATTTACCGATAGAATCCCCCAGCCTTGTGCATTGTCGTTTAAAGCAATCGGCCAAAATCTTTTCAAGGTGCTAAGATATCGAAATACCTTGCTTTTATTTGTTATCCCCGGTGGGATCGTAGGATGTATTTTGACTTTTTCAGGGCTTTGGGGTGTGCCTTATCTTATATCTCATCATCAATTAAGCCCTGGTAAGGCTTCGACACTGACTTCTTGTCTGCTCGTCGGCTGGGCCATGGGGGGGCCGGTTTTCGGGTGGCTGTCCGACCGGCTGGGAAAACGAAAACCTCTTTATATTTTGGGAAGCATGGTAACGGCTTTAGGGTGGAGCTTTATTTTATTTATGGAAGGCCTTTCTTTTTTTCCAATGGCAATGGTTCTTTGGATAACCGGTTTTTTTTCCGGCTGTATGATTATCAGTTTTGTCTTTGCCATGGAATCTGTTCCCAGATCTTTATCCGGAACTGTTTCAGGTTTGACAAACATGGGCGTGATGATGGGGCCCATGTTGCTCCAGCCGATTGTGGGCAAACTATTGGATACCCAGTGGGGAGGCGGGATGCTCAACGGAGTTAGGCTATATTCTCTTGAAGCGTATGAATACGGGTTTGTCCCCATGATGGGCTGGGTGTTTTTTTCCGTTGTCCTTTTATTTTTTACCAAAGAGACCCATTGCCGGGGAATGGAGTAAAAAATTGCGGCAGTCTGATATGCTGAAACTCTTTTTGTCTCTTTTGATGGCGTTTCATTTAATGATTACGATACCAAGGCAAATATTAAAGCACGCAGGCAATACAGATAGTGCCCGACCGGAAACCGTCCTTTTCTATAAAAAATCGTAAATCCTCTTTAATTTGGGGAGGTGTTTTACAGAAAAAAACACGACATGAATGGCATTCATAAAATAAATTTTATTTTTTTAAAAATTGAACGTAGTGCTCCCTAATTTTTATTTTTAGCCTCATTTTTTGCAGCAAAAACTGCGCAAGGATATTATCGGCCCCTACATTTTTTCTTTTGTCGTTTTAGCTCTTTCTGCTGAATTGTATGACCAAGAATTTGAAGGTTCATTGCCAGCATACCCATGCTAACGTATCTCTTGAAACCGTGAATGCCATGATCAGGACATTTTTTAATCCATGGTTTTGTAATGCCCCTATTGATGATTCTACAGCTGAGTGTTTTTTTCTGGCCTCTAAAAATTCTTCAGAATATTCAATTGCCTTTCTTTTTTCAGAAAGCTTACCTTTAAAAGGGAGTATTACCGTATCTAATATTTTTGCCAGTTCTTTTTGATTTGTAGGGCTATGAAACCCTTTATCAAAAGAACAGCTTTTAATATTTTTAAATTTCTGTTTGGCATCAAAAATAATTGAAACGGCTACCTTGTCATCCGTTGCATTTTCCATGACTTTGTGCTGAAGAATAAAACCAAACTGATCACGTACTATACAAACTCGTATGCCTAATTGCTGAGGAACGCCGGCTTTTCCCTTGCTAATCCATTCCGTATGCTCTTCAAAAATTGAAAATACTTTTTCATTGTGGGGAATAGTTTCACCATCAATTACCCGGCTATTGATTTGGTCAATAAATTTTTCAGCATAGCCAACATATTTTAAAATTTCATCAATCTTTATCTGCAAACAAATATTATCTGTATCGATGAAGTATAAAGCTTGTTCAGCCTTTTCAATAATAGCTTTCGCAAGTGTCAAATATTCATTGTGTGCATCAATAATAAGTTGTTCTCGTTTAAGCTTCTTATCAGGATCTTTGGAAGTTGAACGTTTTGTTTGTTGGGTTTTTCGGAAAAGTTGCTTTATTTTTTTAAAGTTATATTTTCTTTGCCGCCATTCAGTTATTCCCAAATCAATGCATAAAGACATTATAAGAGTTATTACTTGTTATTACAGGTTCGAACAAAAACATTGAATGGTGAATTAAGAGATAAGTTTTGTGATTGGTTCCCGGGAATGCTTAAAACGGTGAAAGAACCAGCTAATTCACACCACCAAATGGAACAGGCTACAATTAATTAACCCCCGGAATGAAATGGTCTCTATGTTTAACGGAACCCAATAAAAGTTAAATCAATGCTTTTTCCTCCATTATTGCATTGAGTATCATTTTTCTTTTTTGGATGTCACTTTTTTATTTTTTATTATAAGTTCGAAAAGGTCATCAAAATTTTTCGGAGGAACAAATTGATCTTCTTTGTTTTTCAATTTTAATGAACCGGATTTACATGTCGCAACGCATAAGCCGCAACCAATACATCTTTTTTCATCTATGGCAATTATTTTCTTGGTTTCAGCATCAGATATTAAGGCATTCATCTGGCACCTTTTTGAACATGTCTGACATCCTATACAAGAATCAACCTTAATTGTAGTAAAGAAATTACTTCTGATAAAATCAACCGGCCGGGGCAAAGCCCCTACCATTCCCAACGCCCCACAACAACAATTACAGCATCCACACAGAAACTGAGGGTTTTGCATTGTAGATGTCAATATGATAAGCCCATCTTTTTCATTCTGATCCGTAATATCCCGGGCTTCTTTTTTAGATATCGGCACCCCCATTTTTGCGCGAATCGTCACATTATAATAATCTCGAAATTCCATGCATATTTCTCTTCGGTCTGTTACCTTACATGGCTTATCTATTAAATCATTACCATATTTACAAACACATTTTCTAAGTGCTATTTTTCCATTTGATCGGTCAATAATCTCTCTTACTTCATCATATGAAGCAATATTTTGTTTTGGGGTAATGCTTTTTCCTATAGGAACAACCCTGAATTGTTTTTCCATGGTTGTAAGATATTCAACAGCAAATTTCTCATTTATATATTTTTGGCTATCGATAAAAAAGCTAGGCGTACAATGGCCAAGTTGCATCTCGTACATTCCAACAAGAAAAGGCAGCAGGCAGTAACTTGGTTCTTCTCCTGTATCTCTTAATAATATTGCACCCTTAGAAACCATATTATCCAACAGTGCGGATAGTTCCTTTGATATTCATCACGAGAGATTTTATTGTAATGTGGAAGTACATAAGGTTGAATATTGACAGTCCGTCCATTGACATGAATCGATTGCGACGGCAACTCCTGAGTTGCCGGGTGGGATGGGTTAAATGGGTTAAATGCAACCAGATGGCCATAATTCAGTGAAATATTTATTCGTGTTTTTCCTCTGCGTGGGGAAAGAAAGCGGTGGAAAACCAATTCAAGATGTGTTCTTGTATTCTCAACAAGCGAATTTAATTTTTTTTCCAATCCATCATACCGATCCAGCTTTCTCAATAAAACAATTGTGCCGGTGGGGTGGAGCAGGGACAGCAATTCCACAATACATTCATCCTGCTGTATCTCATGATCTCCGAGAACTTTTAATCTCCAGCCACTATCAGGGCTTTCCTTGATCAAATCAAGATCCCATTCCCTGCATGCCACCATTCCATCTCTCCGGCTGACAAGTGTTAATTGTCGGCATTGAGAAAAAGAAGCTGTTTTAAGACCAAGGCCGAATCTGCCAAGATCATTATCATTTCGGTCTTCCAGTGGATTCCGACTTCCAAGCCTCATAGCATCAGTTAATTCATCAGGGGGCATGCCGTGTGTAGATTCCTTAATTTCAATCCATTAAAAATCTCAAGATTAAAAACCGACACATTGAACAGCAATAGGAAAGCCGGGAGGATTTTCCTTCCGGCTTTCAAACTTGTAGACAGCAGTCTACCGCAC
>JAKIUJ010000314.1 GCA_021647625.1 Desulfobacula sp. | reverse complement strand
ATGTTATATTTTCTAACCGTATATCATCAATTTAATAGTGATATACTTAGCTTCAGGTATCATAATGAAACAAATTCCACAACTATTATTAAAAAAATTTGAAACCGAGTTATGCACAAGAAATATTCCTGGAAAGCAACATGGCTTTTACAAGAAATGGCTTCGGTATTATATCGATTTTTGTTTTAAGTATGACCATGATCAAAAAAAACCGGAAAGTCTGCAAGATTTTATCACCAAGTTAAGAGAAAAAAAGCAAACCGAACAACAGCAAAAACAAGCTTATGAAACCATTCTTATCTATTTTAACTTGTATGATATCCACCCAAACTGGCTTAAGAATATTAATTTTAAAAAGGAACAAACAAATACAGGGTTAAAAGTGCGGGAAAAAAGATCCCGATTTAAAACCTTGTCCCCTGAGGGAGTCTGGAAATCTGTCTATTCACAATTGAGTGATGAAATAAAAGTTCGGCATTATTCACCAAAGACATATCAGGCTTATAGCAAATGGGTGCATAAGTTTGAAAAATTTATAAAGAGCAAAGCTCTTGAGCTTATCGTTGTCGATGATGTTAAACGGTTTTTAACATTTCTGGCTGTGGAAGAGCACTGCTCTGCTTCTGCACAAAATCAGGCGTTTAATGGGTTGTTATTCTTTTTCAGAAATATCCTTAAAAAAGAATTTGGTAAGATTGACGGGGTGGTCAGAGCCAAGCGAAAACCTTATATTCCAGTTGTTCTGTCACGTGAAGAGGTTGACCTTATCATTGGCAGACTTCGATATCCTTATAACCTTATCGTTAAATTATTGTATGGTTGCGGGTTACGCTTGGCCGAATGCATGAATATCCGGGTTAATAATATAAATTTTGATGCAGGTGTCTTAACTATTCACGATGGGAAAGGAAAAAAAGACCGAACCCTACCTTTGCCCCAGACAATTATACCGGAGATGCTGTCACAATTGGAAATAGTTAAAAAACTTCATCGTGAAGATATGCTTGCTGCTTATGACGGCGCCTTTATGTTCGATGCAATCGAGAAAAAGTCAAAAAATATCGGTAAGGAATTTAACTGGCAATGGTTTTTTCCTGCAAAGATGTTAACTCATGTTCCTGATAAGGATGAGTACCGTCGCTTCCATCTTCATGATCGTCATGTTCAAAAAGCGATCAAGTCTGTTGTAGGAAGGCTACAATTAACTAAACGAGCGACTGCTCACACATTTCGTCATAGCTTTGCAAGTCATTTACTACAGGCCAATTATGATATTAGAACAATCCAGCAGCTTTTAGGCCATAGTGATGTCCGGACAACCATGATCTACACCCATACGGTTAAATCAAGAACCCTTAAAGAAATGAAGAGTCCATTGGATTTCTAAGAGCACTATTCAATGGCCCCGGTTTTGCTACATAGTGTTTGAACGAAAACTCACCCGTCGGCAGCGCCCATCTGCTTTATTACTGCAAAATCCTGCCAAATTATAAGAGTGGCCTCATGTACTATAGTACACTCCGGTTTCAGCATTTCTTGCGCCTTGCATATGGGCAACTTTGTGAGCTGCTCCTCTACGAGCCGCCCAAACACGAGTTTTCGGTCAGTCACTACATAGCTTCGCCCTGTCGGTTACATTAATCGCAGACCGGGAATTTTTTTTGTATCTTATCTATATAAGAGGAAAATTAAAATTGCAATCAGGGTAAACCCTTAGTTTTGAAAATAAATTCGTCATTTAATGAGAATTTTCTTGATATTTGAAGTAAAAACACAATATGTATATAAAATATTATACAGATTGTTTGAGAATGATTGATTCAATTTGATTTAGATAGCGAATATAAGGAAACCAAAGAAAAATATGGATATTTCGTCGGACTTGCAAAAACCATTGAGGATGCGGACCGGATTTTAGACGCGTATTAAAACTTATCGTAATAAATCATGTCGTCTTCCACACCGATATCGTAAAGCGCATTGATGACGGCATCAATCATTGGCGGGGGACCGCAAAGATAATATTCTATTTCGGTTGGGTCTTCGTGGCTGCAAAGGTATTCATCGCATAAATGGCTATGGATAAACCCTGTCAGGCCGTCCCAATTGTCTCCTTTATCCGGGCTTGACAGGGAAATGTGGTATGAAAAATTATCAAATCTCTTATCAAGATCCCTGAAGTCTTCATCGTAAAACATCTCTTTTTTGGATCGGGCACCATACCAGAAAGAGACCTTGCGTTTTGTATTAATACCGTCCAATTGATGGAGAATATGGCTGCGCAGGGGAGCCATGCCGGCACCACCACCGATAAAGCACATTTCGTTGTCTGTGTTTTTTGCCAAAAAGTCGCCATAGGGTCCGCTGACATCGACCTTGTCACCGGGTTTGAGACCGAATATGTAAGAAGAACCAAATCCGGGCGGGATACTCTGGGTGCCCGGTGGCGGGGTGGCGATTCTGACGTTGAGCATCAATCGATTGTTGTCATGGGGCGGATTGGCAAGGGAATATGCCCGAAATCCTGATCGCATGCCTTTTGATGTCAGTTCAAGGAAATTATATTTTTTCCATTCACTGATATACTGGCTTTGGATATGAAAGTCTTTAAAGGTGAGATCATATTCAGGCACATCGATCTGGATATAGGACCCGGCTTTAAAATCGATGGGTTCGTCGGGCTGGATTACCAGTTCTTTAATGAAGGTGGCCACGTTATCATTGGACAATACTGTGGCATTTACTTTTTTGATGCCGAAAATGGATTCGGGTACTTTTATCTGAAGGTTGTCTTTTACCTTTAACTGGCAGGACAGACGTTTGTTGGCCAGTTTGTCTTTACGGGTAAGATGGGCAAGTTCTGTTGGCAATATGCTGCCCCCGCCTTTTATTACCTCACATT
>JAKIUJ010000313.1 GCA_021647625.1 Desulfobacula sp. | reverse complement strand
AAATTACTAATGCTAATTATGAAGCGTGTGGTAATGGCGCCGGATTCCTTGGCAAACCATATGAACCAAATGGAGTGATCAAGAATGATATTGAATACATTCTGATGGAACGTAAGCATGGTGGCTATAGAAAAGCCTCTGTTGATACCCGAGTACTTTCTATTATTTCCAATGACAACCACAAACAATGGTTTCAATCTATTTGGTCAGGAGTTACGGGTGCATCTACCCGTAATCATCCAGCACCTTACCCTGAAGAACTTGCAGAACGTTTGATAAGAATGTTCAGCTTTGTTGGTGACACCGTGTTGGACCCTTTTATGGGCACAGGCACAACAACAGTAGCAGCCGCAAAATGGGGAAGAAATAGTATAGGCATAGAACTTGATCCGCACTATTTTGAATTAGGTGAAAGGCGTATACATAAGGCTACAGATTCTTTATTCTCACAAACAAAAATCAATAAGACGATAAAATGATATGATATATTCAGGTAAATTAGCAGAAGCTGTTGAACATTTCTGGAGAATTCGGCTTAAACAGGATAAAAGCCATGGTTGGGTTGGTTAATGTTACTGGAAGATGCTCCCAAGTCGAGATCACCTGTGCGTGTTTTAGAACCTCATTTCAAAGTATTTGAGAAGTTCAAAGATGCATCATATGCTACACGTTATGAATTATTCTGTGAACGTTTAGTACGTGAACGGCTATATGATGCTGCGTGTTTACTCTTATCTGATAAAAGTAATGGCCTGAACGGGGGATACTCAGAACCTAATGCAGAAGTGAATTTTAAAAGTTTTGCCACTTCTTTGAGTGCTCATGCTATGGCTTTTGCCAAAATGAGATAATGGCTCACCTGGGATTGAAGCGCAGGAATTATTTCCGGTCTAAAATTTTGCAACCTTTACTGGCTGACGAAATATTGGCTCAAACGATGCCGGACACACACCCAAAACCAGAATCAGCAATATTATTTCACGGGCCCGGATGAGACAGACGAGTCAGGTGAAAATGAAGACAAGCAAATATGATGAATTAAAAATTAAATATGAAGCACTGCTTGAAGAGAACAAGTGCCTGAAAGCAAAAATACGGGAATTTAAATCCAACTTTAAAGTTATAATTCCCCATGATAAAGCCAGACAACCCATGGAAACATTGTTTCAAGAGCTGGAAGGACCTATTTCAAAACAGCAATCTGATACAACAACTTTAAATGACAATTTCCCAAATGACAAACCGGTTACCCGGCGTTCTCAAAACCATGAAAAAATTGCTTTTTTTATGTCCCTATTCAGAGGCAGAAAAGAGGTGTATGCAAAAAAATGGCAAAATAAAAAGGGATTTTCAGGATACAGTCCGGTTTGTCTGAATGAATGGGCACCGGGAATCTGCAATAAACCCAAAATAAAATGTGCCAAATGTGAGAATCAATCTTATGGATCTCTAAATGAATCCGTAATTGAAATGCATCTCAGGGGTGGTGCAGTTATCGGGATTTATCCGATGAATCTTGATGAAACTTGCCATTTTTTGGCCATTGATTTTGACAAGGAAGGATGGGAAAAAGATATTTCGGTGGTACGAAATACCTGCTCCCAGTTTGAAATACCTGTTGCCATAGAGCGGTCACAATCAGGCAATGGTTGCCATGCCTGGTTTTTCTTTGACCAAAAGATTTCAGCAGTTTCAGTGCGAAAATTTGGAACATCATTGCTGACCCATTCAATGGACAAACGACATGAAATTTCATTTAAGTCCTATGACAGGTTATTCCCCAATCAGGATACCATGCCAAAAGGCGGCTTTGGTAATCTGATTGCCCTCCCGCTCCAGAAGATTGCACGGAGCAACGACAATTCTGTTTTTATAGATGAAAACTTTAAGCCATATTCGGATCAATGGCAATTTTTATCCGGTATTCCAAAGCTTAACGAACAAAAAATGACGTCCCTCATAACTGAACTGACCCGGGGAAATGACCTGGGAATCCTTAAGAATGAAGTTTCCGAAGCAAAACCGTGGGTAAAGCAATCCATTGTCTTGAAAAAACATGATTTTCCCGAAACGGTTAAAATTGTTACATCCGGCATGCTGTATGTTGAGAAAAAAGGATTGAGTCAAAAGGCACTGAATACCCTGAAAAGATTTGCAGCTTTTAAAAACCCTGAATTTTATAAGGCCCAGGCCATGAGGCGGTCTACCTACGGTAAAGATAGGGTCATCTCCTGCTCGGATAATTACGAAAATTATCTGGCACTGCCGCGGGGATGTGAAGATGATATCAATTCTTTGTTAAAAAGGGAAAATGTCACTCTAATACATGAGGATGAATCCAATCCGGGGAAAATGATCAATGTTGAATTCAGAGGGGTTTTGCGGGATGAACAACAGAGTGCCCTTGATGCTTTGTCGACACATGATAATGGAGTATTATCCGCTGCAACAGCATTTGGAAAAACCGTCATTGGTGCAAAACTGATTAGTATAAAAAAGGTAAATACGCTGGTATTGGTTCATCGGCAACAGTTGCTTTCTCAGTGGAGAGAAAGATTAGAACAATTTCTCATCATCAATGAATCCCTTCCAGAACTGCCACAGAAAAGAGGCCGAAAAAAAGAGCAAAATTTAATCGGTCATATGGCTGCCGGTAAGGACAGGCTAAGTTCAATCGTTGATGTGGCTATCATGCAATCAATGAATGTCGAGGGGGTTGTCAGAGAAGCAGTTAAAAATTATGGAATGATTATTATTGATGAATGTCACCATGTCCCGGCTGTCACTTTTGAACAGATATTAAAAAATGCTCCGGCAAAATATATTTATGGCCTGACAGCAACTCCTGCCAGACCTGACGGGCACCATCCGATTATTTTCTTTTATTGCGGCCCGGTAAGATTC
>JAKIUJ010000084.1 GCA_021647625.1 Desulfobacula sp. | reverse complement strand
CCATGCAATAAGCCCCTGTATATGTTAGTCACCTTGGCTTTATTACATGTTTTTGCTTGCTTGTCCAGTTTTATGTATAACTTATTATTATAATGAATCATATTCAATGGCGTGAAATCACCCTGTAAAAATTTGCTGTAACTTTGAAAAATATGCCCCCGCCCCAGAAGGAACACAACATTGTGTTCCTTCTGGGGCGGGGTGAAGACGACTTTACCAATCTAATGCGATACAAAAATGAATGCCAAATGCATTTGGTTTTGCAATCATTTTAATAAATCCTATTTGAAATTTGTTTTTTTCTTGTTATTCATTCTTTAAAAAATGCATAATCATTAACTATGAATTTATCGATAATTTTGAGGAGATCATTTTTTTGAAGAATGAATCTATCATAAAAAGAACAGAACGGTTAAATTTATTATTAAAGTCGACTAGAAAAGTGGGAAGGCTTCTTGTAAAGGAAAACGATAAAGAAAATTTAATTGCCGGTATCTGTAAGATTCTAGTTGATCAGAGGGGGTATTATAATGCCTGGATCGGGTTAATGAATTCCGATGGAAAAATGGAATTACTCTGTGATTCTGGATTTAATTCTCAATTTAGACTGATGGCAGATAAAATCACGCAGGGTGAATTTACCAGATGTATCCAACACTCTCTAAATTCAGGCGATGTTCTATCTATCAATGATCCGGTTCAAGAGTGCCCAGATTGTGTTTTATCTCAGAATTACACCGGCAGAGGCGCAATGTCTGTTTCTTTGGTCTATGAAGAAAAAACCTATGGTTTTATGGTTTTATCCATACCCAAGCAGCTTGCAGATGATCAGACAGAAAAAGATATTGTAAAAGAAATTGCAGATGATATCGCATTTGGACTGTACCGGCTGGAGTTGGAAGAAAAAAGAAAACAATCAAAGATTGATATTCAACAAAGCCAGGAAAGATTTAAAGCCCTGATAGAAAATTCTTTAAATTGTATATCAATTATTCAAGACAATTCAATCATTTATGAGAATTCAGGTCTTCGAAAGATTCATAAATTGATGCTTCAAGTGTTTAATCCCCCTGATTTTGAAGATATTTTTCAGGAAGATCGACCCAGAATGCAAAAATTATATGGAAAATTAGTATCTGGTAAAATTAAACAAATTGAAGCGGATTTCAGGTATTTTCCCAAAAATAAGGAAAAAATTGATTCTGAAGTCAGATGGGCACTTATTAGCGCAAAACAGATTGATTACCTGGGTGTTGAATCTGTCTTAACCAATATAATGGATATTACCGATTCTAAAGAAGTGGAGAATTTTTTAAGAATTCAGGATAAAATGACGTCACTTGGAAGGGTGACAGCAGGAATTGCCCATGAAATCAGAAATCCGTTATCCGGAGTTTATATCTATCTTAAAGCGCTGAAAAAGATATATAATCAGATGGGAGATATTAATACGGTTCTATCCATTATTGATAAAATTGAATTGGCAGCGGTGAAGATAGAATCGATAATAAAGCGTGTTATGGATTTTTCTAAACCAGGCAGGCCACAGTTTGTAATGACAAATCTTAATAAATATATTGATGAAGTCACTAAATTAACGGCTGTCACATTAAGAAAAATTGGTATCACTTTTACAAAAAAGTTAGATGCAACATTGCCGGAATGTTATGCAGAACCTCATTTGATTGAGCAGGTTATCCTGAATCTGATCACCAATGCAGCAGAAGCCATGAAAGGGTTTTCAGGAGAAAAATTCATCGTTCTTAAGACATATTTTAAAACAGATCGTGTAATAATCAGCGTAACGGATTCAGGGCCAGGTATCCCACTGGCCCAACAAACTAAAATCTTTGATCCGTTTTATACGACTAAAACAAATAGTGCCGGAATAGGCTTAAGTATTTGTCATAGAATTATTGTGGACCATGGCGGTTCCCTTAAATTTCATACATTAAAAAAGGGTGGCGCTGAATTTATAATCGCTTTACCATTAAAAAAGTTATCCGAGAAATAAAATGATCAGATATTCTATTGCCATAGTGGATGATGAAGAAACTATACGAGATTCCCTTGAGTTGATTTTAAGCGATGAGTATGATGTCCGTCTCTATGAAGATGCCGAATCTTTTGTTCCTAAGTTGGATAAACTGCTTCCTGATATTATCCTTATGGATATTGGATTGCCTGGGATAAGTGGCATTCAAGCACTTGAAATTGTAAAATCTAAGACACAGGATTTACCGGTTATCATGGTGACAGCCTATGAAGATATCAATATGGTAATAAAATCCATGAAAATTGGTGCTTATGATTTTATTTTAAAGCCGATTAACCCGGATATTCTGGAACTTACGATTAAAAAAGCAATCGCATCCATTGCATTAATCAAAGAGGTAAAATTGCTTCAGGAGAAATATTTAAAAGAAAATGAACCCTGTTTTATCGGTGAAAGCCAGAATATAGAAAATATAATGGACTTTATTGATATGGTATCCAAAAGTTCGGATACACCGGTTATGGTTTTGGGGGAAACCGGCACAGGAAAAGAACTGATCGCCCGAGCCATACATGCGAGAAGTCCAGTCTTTCAAGGTCCTTTTGTCGCAATAAATTGTTCAGCTTTTCCTGAAGATCTTATAGAATCGGAGTTGTTTGGATATGAACCAGGTGCTTTTTCCGGTGCTAAAAGGCAGGGGAAAAAAGGAATGATAGAAATAGCTGCCAACGGAACCTTGTTTTTGGATGAAGTGGCAGATTTAAGCCCTGCTGGTCAGGCTAAATTACTTAGATTTCTTGAAAGTGGAAAATTTTACAAGGTTGGCGGTACCAAGGAATATCGGATTAAAACCAGGGTGGTATCAGCCACCAATAAGGATATCCAGGTGCTAGTTGAGAAAGAAAAATTCAGGAAAGATCTTTTTTTCAGGCTCTGCGTAGTAAAAGCCAGCATTCCATCTTTAAATGATCGTAAAGAGGACATTGTTCCATTGGCAAAACATTTCTTATATGAGTACAATCAAAAATTTTCAAAAAAAATAAAAGGGTTTTCAGATCAAGCTTGGACTTTACTGCTATCACATTCATTTACCGGGAATGTTCGGGAATTGAAAAATATTATAGAACGTGCTGTGTTAATATCGAAGGATAAACAAATTCTTGATTCTGATTTGGGATTGATTTCAAACGAGGAGTCTTTATTTAATAATAATGGGTTATCCACAGCGGATATCCATCTAGCCCCAGAGGGGATTGATTTGTCAATTCATTTAACAGCAGTTGAAAAAAAATATATGGCACAAGCCATGGTATTAGCAAAAGGAAATGAAAGTCAGGCTGCAAGACTTTTAAATATGAATCATCATACTTTCCGGTATCGATGGAAAAAATATCACTAAAAGAGTAATCCCTTCTAAAAAACCTCATCCTTTTTCTTTATAGCAAATCGCAAAAATATGTTCCGAAATCATAGTTCTCTTTCTACCATTTAAGATCAGGAATTCCTTGATACTACAATCGATTCGCCTTTTGGTGATTACCCTTTCTGTTAATGTTTTTCGAAACGTTTTTTTGGCAATCACTATAGTATTTCGTAAAACTTCTAATTTATTTTAGAAAATCTTCTAAAAAATTCATTTTTTACCAATTTATACAATCGGCGATGATCTTACTAACTAGTTGATTTTAAAGTCATAATCTTATGATTCAAAGCTGTTGGCATTAAAACTGCTATTTCTCTTTACAGGAATTAACTCAATATAGTCAGAGGAAAATGGAAAAACACAAAATAAGACAGCTTCAGATTATGTTTGTTGATAACGATCCACATGTTCGTGATTCCCTGAAAGTTTTTTTTGGCAATAGTGATCTGGGTTACCTTATTTTTCAATCTGCTGCAGAAGCGCTTAACTCGTTGAAATTTCAGAATATGGATGTGGTGATCTCGGATTATTTTCTTCCGGATATGGATGGGATGACGTTTTTAAAAAAAGTAGGAGTTT
This sequence comes from Desulfobacula sp., assembly GCA_021647625.1. Classification (GTDB taxonomy): domain Bacteria; phylum Desulfobacterota; class Desulfobacteria; order Desulfobacterales; family Desulfobacteraceae; genus Desulfobacula. Next base: position 12,772 of record JAKIUJ010000084.1, on the reverse strand, counting down.
CCTATCCAAAGATCAAGCGGATACTTATGGCAACACTTGTAAACAATGAACTGCGGCAGGAACTTCAAAAGGAAAGAATTGATGGGTTTATCGAAAAGCCACTGACAGTCGGATTTCTTGATGAGGTCATTCAAGGGGAACAGGTAGATCATTAAACGTGATTAGAATGAATAAACAAAATCGGAGCTTAAGATGAAGCAAGAACAATCATGGGACTGGAGTACACCGTTAAAACAGATCCCGCTGAATGAATGGGAATCCCGATTTAACTGGGTAGAGGATTATCGCATCAGTCTGGATGGGGAATCTGTTGCAGCGATAGTGAATTTAGATGAGGCGGTTTTCAGTGTTTGTGAAAATGGCATTGTCTGGGATGGTGAATATGAAAAGGCATGGGGTCTTCAGGAACTGCCCAATGGAAGATTTGCACTCATGGTCAGTCAGGATGAAGAGTGGACAATCAGCATCAGTGGAAACGAATGGGCCAATAAATTTGATTACATCTGGAACTTACAAGTGAGTGAAGATGGATCATGTATTGGTGTTGCCGTTCAACAAAATATGGAATATGCCATGGCAGTCAATGATACACCGTGGGAAAATATGTTTCATAATATAACGGATACAACGTTGAATAACTATGGCGCATCAGCCGGGGTCGTACAGATAGAATCCATGTCGGCAGCTGACATAAATGCATTTAAAAAAGGAGTCTATTCCTGTGCTGTGAACGGAAATCTGCAGGCAGGCCATTTTTTAAACATTTGGGATATCAGTTTTGATAAGGCTGGAGAGAATGTGGCTTACGCAGCAAGATTAGACAGGGAAGCATATACTATTGTTCAAAATGATAAACCCTGGGACACAAATTTTCAATGTGTGTGGCGCCCACTGTTTACAGGATATGGTTCAAGTGTAATGGCACCTGTCAGACTAAATGGAAAATGGCAACTCTTTAAGGATGGCGCCCCTTTCTGGACAAATCAATATGGACAGCTATGGAAGGTTAAACCATCTCCAAAACCTGATAATTTTGCAGCCATAGTATCAAATCAATTTGGAAAATGGACTATTTGTGAAAATGACAGACCATGGTCATTGCAGGTAGACACAATGATACCGGATCTGTTTTATTCCAAGGATGGATCTGTGATCGTGGCCCCGGCAAAAGATAAAGGACGATGGGGATTACTCGTAAATCAGGAATACTGGAATCTTGAAGCAGATAAAATACTTGATCCGATAATAAGTTCATCCGGTGAGATTGTTGCAGCAGTGATTGAAAAACAGGGGCAATGGTTTCTGGTTGTAAACAATAAGATTATGCCAGAAGGACATGATTATATGACGTTGCCATCCATTAGCCCTGATGAAAGTATAATCATGCAAAAGGCAGTTAAAGATAGAGTATATACGCGCAGTCTTATACCCCTTAATGCGATTACAAATTAGAGGTGAGAGCGGTAATATGAATTATTCATTTATAGAATTTATAATGGGGCCAATGGTGTGGGTCTCTTTTGCTGTTTTTTTTATAGGGCTCACAGGAAAAACACTTTATATCATCCTGCAAATCAAGAAAAAAGAGTCTTTTATTTTTTCTTTTCTGACACTCAAACATAGTACAAGATCCATTATTGCCTGGCTAATACCTTTTTTCCCTAAAAGCACCCGAACAAATCCTGTTTTTTATATGGTTTCTTATCTGTTTCATATCGGTTTATTCCTGGTTCCTTTATTTTTAATGTCTCATATCGTGCTGGGGAATGAATCTTTCCAAATTTCATGGGTTTCCTTGAATGATACTGTGGCTGACTGGTTAACTGTTTTGGTCATTATGGCTCTGGGGTATTTTGCCTATAGAAGAGCAAGTGTTCCCCAAGTTAGATATCTGACAACATTTAAGGATTATCTATTATTATTAATGGTGGCATTGCCTTTTATTACCGGTTTTTTGGCTAACCACCAGGTGTTAGCCTATAAACTGATGATTATTGCTCATGTCATATCCGGGGAACTCATGTTGATCATGATTCCTTTTACAAAATTTTCTCATATCATCACAGGTCCTTTATCAAGAGCCTATACAGGCTCTGAATTTGGTAATGTGAGGCACGCAAAAGATTGGTAAGACATTAAAAAGGAGAAAAAAATGAAAGAAAATGCGGTCTTGCAGAATGAATTAAATTCAGATTCAGCTATAGAAGATGGTCTGGCCAAATTAAATCCTGAAAGGATCACCAAGGTGATCCAGGAAGTTTTATATAAAGAAACAGGTCCACGGTTTAAGGCATATGTTGAAACCTGTATGCATTGTGGCCTTTGCGCGGATGCTTGTTCTTATTTTATTTCTAATGATTCAAATCCTAAATTTTCACCTGCCGGCAAAGTGAAACGAACTGTCTGGGAGATGATTAAGAAAAAAGGAAATGTATCAACAAAGTTTCTACGCGAGGCTGTTCACATTTCGTTTCTTGAATGCAATGTCTGTAAAAGATGTTCCATGTATTGCCCCTTTGGGATTGATATTGCTTATATGATGCTTCTGGTCAGGCGAATCTGCCATAAGCTCGAAATAACCCCTTTATATATTCAGGATACTGTCAACAGCCATGCAGCCACTTCAAACCAAATGTGGGTAAAAGAGGATGAATGGATTGATACGCTTCAGTGGCAGGAGGAAGATGCCAGAGAAGAATTTAAAAATTTAAGAATTCCGTTAGATAAAACAGGTGCAGATATAATGTATTCTGTCATTGCACCAGAACCCAAATTTCAAGCAGGATTAATTTATCAGACTGCCGTAATTATGCATGCAGCTGGTATGAACTGGACCATGCCTTCAAACCCTGGATGGGATAACAGTAACATGGCTATGTATACTGGAGATAATGAAATCTCCGGACGGATTGCCAAATCCTTTTATGAAACTGCCCAGAAACTGAAGGTGAATAAAATTGTTATGGGTGAATGTGGTCATGCATTTCGCAGTGTCTATGATATGGGCAATAGATGGGCGGGGTGGGCTATGCCACCATTTGAAGTAGTCCATGCTCTGGAGTTTTATCATGAACTTTTAACCAGTAAGCGAATTACAATCAAGGAAAAATACAGGAAAAAAGTGACACTTCATGACCCCTGCAATGTCTCCAGGGGCAGAGGGTTACATGATCTTGCACGAATAGTCGTTGATATGACCTGTAGCAATTTTATCGAAATGACGCCAAACAGAGAGCATAATTATTGTTGTGGTGCAGGAGGGGGTGTCATTAACTGCGGCCCTCCCTATAAACAAGAGCGTATGGATAATAATAGAAACAAGGCGGATCAACTCAGGGCCACCGGGGCAGATGTGTTAATTGCACCCTGTCACAATTGTCATAGTGGATTAGAAGATATTGTTGAGCATTATAAATTGAATATGGAAGTGAAGTTTTTGGGGGACATTATTTATGAGACCATGGAAAAAAAAATTATACACCCGGAGGATAAACAATGAAATATTTACTTGCCTTTTTAATAGGCACTTTATTTCTCATAACAACTCTGGTGGCTTTTTCCAGTCAGAATTTAGAACGCTTGGAGCCTTCCGGGTTTGAAAATACAAGGCGGCCAGGCGCAGTTTTTGATCATGATCTGCACAATGAGAATGCGCAATTGGACGATTGTGCGACATGTCACCATCTGTATGAGAATGGAGCTATTATTGACGATGAGTCTTCCGAAGACAGTTCTTGTTCCGAATGCCATCTTTTATCATCAAACCAAGATAACAAAATAACCTTACAGGTGGCATTTCACAGGCAATGTAAAGAATGCCATTATGAAGAAAAAAAAGGACCTGTTTTTTGTGGCGAATGTCACATTAAGGAGTAAAAAAGGGGGCAAAATGAATAAAAACATTATGATCGTGGATGATGATCCGGTTATTACAAAATATTTAGATATCTTATTCAAGGACCATGGCTTTGATACCTGCATTGCCACAGATGGTAACCAGGCACTCAACTTATTCAGACAGGAAGAACCGGATTTGATTACTCTCGATCTGGAAATGCCAGAAGAGTGGGGACCAAGGTTTTTTCGAAAAGTAAGCAAACTAAAGGGATTTAATACACCGGTTATTGTTATTTCAGGCCTGCAAGGTCGGCAATATTCTATTCCAAAAGCTACAGCGTCATTTGCTAAACCTTTTGATTCAGATGAACTCATATCCTGCGTGGGTAATATTTTAAGTGGATAAAAGGTGATAACAAAATGAAATTTCAGATTCTAAATATTAGAAGTCTCGCTTTTAAGCTGCTTATCCCGGTGGGGCTTGTGCTGTTTTCCAGTATTTTTTTCTGGACTCATTTTAGTACCAAATATGAAGAAAAAATTCTATTGGAAAAGGTTGTTTCCGATGTAGATAAATTTTGTAATTCAGTCTTAAATTTCACCTGGTTTGCCATGCTTCATAATCCAAATGAAGATATGCAGGATGTGTTAAAGAGCATGTCTGCCTATAATGACATAGAGCAGATGAGAATATATAGCGTGACAGGAGAAATTAAATTTTCCAATTCTCATGATGAAATAGGTAAAATTGCACAAAAGGATGATATAGCCTGCAAGCTCTGTCATTCAGAAGCCACACCGGTTATCAAGCCAGACCTTTCAGATCGAGTAAGGATGTTTGAATCAAAAGAGGGCAAGTTGCTTTTAGGTGTCATCAACCCCATCATGAATGAACCGGACTGTTCCAGTTCTCAATGCCATTATCATCCCAAATCTGTAAAAAAGTTAGGTGTGCTGGATGTGGTCGTCTCTCTCGAAAGTATTAATCATGACATTCAATTTAAGAAAAAGATGTCTGCATGGACAGCTGTATACCTGTTTATGATATTGTCGATCACCATCTGCGTAATTATATTTTTCAGGGTGACTTACCCCATTAATCGTCTGATCAAGGATACCGGGAAAATAGCAACTGGAGATTATTTTAAGTCAGGTAACCATATCTATCAGCAGGATGAGATTGGTAACCTGGCATTGGCTATCAATGATATGGGGGGTAAAATTCATGAAAAGCAGACTGAGTTAAACCAGCAAAAAGATATGTATCAAAATCTTTTTGAACAAGTCCCCTGTACGATCACTGTTCAAAACAGGGATTATGAACTGATCGGATTCAACCAGGAATTTGCAAAAAAATTTAACCCTGAATATGGGGATTATTGTTATGCAGCATATAAAGGGTTATCCAGTAAGTGTATAAATTGTCCTGTGGAAAAGACATTTGAAGATGGGTTTTCTCATTTTAGTGAAGAATCTGGTGTGAATAAAGATGGATCTATTGCTCACTGGGTTGTAAAAACAGCTCCTTTGATGGATGAAAAAGGAGATATCGTTGCAGCCATGGAGATGAGTATAGATGTTAGTCAGAAAAAAGATCTTGAGGAAAAAGTTAAGATTTCAGAAAAAAAATATCAGGCGATCTTTAAAAATATTCCCAACCCTGTGTTCATTCTGGATAAGGCTGATTTGAACATAATTGATTGTAATGACAGTGTTTTATCAGCATATGGATACAACAGACTGAATTTAATGGACCATTCGATGGAAATCTTGTTCCAAGATCGTTCAGACTTTGAGAAAATTAAGAAAAATATTCATCACGCCTATCATGAACGGATAGTGAACATAAGAAAAGATCAGTCCAGCCTGTTTGTTAACATTTGGATCAGCCCTGCCCGGTTTGTAAATGATGATGTCTGGATTATGACCGTTGTGGATATCACTATTTCTGTTGAAACTGAACAGCAGCTTATCCAGGCTGGGAAAATGGCCACCCTGGGTGAGATGGCAACAGGGGTTGCTCATGAACTGAACCAGCCTCTGTCAGTGATAAAGACAGCGTCAAGTTTTATCTCTAAAAAATTGACTAACAGCACATCACCAATCGATCAGGAAATATTAAAAACCCTATCAGATGAGATTGAAACTCATGTGGACAGAGCCGCTAAGATAACAAACCATATGCGACTTTTTGGAAGAAAATCTGTGTTTCAAAAAGAAGAAGTAAACATTAATGAAGTACTTACCCATGCCTTTGATATTTTCAGCCAGCAGCTCAAGTTAAGGGAGATTGAAGTCTGTTGGTTTCTAGATGAAACCAACCCAACAATCCATGCAGATCCGGTAAGATTGGAACAGGTATTTATCAATTTGTTGATCAATGCCAGGGATGCCATTGTTGCAAAGGATAAAAAGTCAGTTGAAAACCAAACAATAGAAAATAAAATCATTCAAAAACAAATAATACTTACTACTTCAAAAAATAATACAGGAGTAATTGCTGCCATAAAAGATTCGGGTATCGGGCTGTCAAATGAAGAAATAAATAAGATTTTTGAACCCTTTTTTACTACCAAAAAGGTGGGCGAAGGCACTGGTTTAGGACTATCAATCTCATACGGTATCATCAAAGAATTTGGTGGTGAAATAAATGTTCAAAACAATAAAATGGGCGGTGCTACATTTACCATCCTTTTCAAATCTCAGGAGATAAATCATGGATGATTATCAAAAAAATTATACCATCCTCCTTGTTGATGATGAAGCAGGAATCAGAAATGTTTTAAAAATCACATTGGCGCATTCCGGGTTTAATGTGCTTCTTGCGCCTGACGGAGATTCGGGGCTTCAAATCTTTATGAAAGAGAAACCCCAGATTGTGATTACAGATATTAAAATGCCCGGGATTAACGGGATTGAGGTCTTAAAAAGAATCAAAGATTTAAATCCTGAAACAGAAGTAATCATGATTACGGGTCATGGGGATATGGACCTTGCCGTCCAAAGCCTTCAATACGAAGCCGCAGATTTTATTACCAAACCCATTGATAGTGATGCATTGGAATTATCTGTTCAAAAAGCCATGGATAGAATCTCAATAAATAAAAAAATTAAAAACTATATGAAAGATCTTAAAGACCTGATTGCTGAAAAAGATCGAAAGATTGATGAATCTAAAAGGTTGGTAACTATCGGGCATACGATTGCAGGAATGTCCCATGTCATCAAAAACATTGCTGGAGGCCTTAAAGGATCGTCTTTTATTCTGGAACAGGGGATTGCTCATGAAAACAGAGAATACCTTGTTAAGGGGTGGGAGATGATGAAGGGAAATATTGATAAAATTACCAATCTTTCTTTGGATCTTTTAAATTATGCAAAAACCAGTCGTCTTAATACCAAAGATATTGATCCAAACATACCAGCAATAGAAATTAATGCATTGTTGGCCCATAGAGCCATTGAGAACGACATCGATTTCCATGTATCACTTACACCATCGGATGACCCAATTTCAATCGATAAAGATGCCATAAACAACGCTTTATTTAACTTGGTCACCAATGCTTTTGATTCATTTACAACCGCTGAACCAGATAGTGTGAATAAAAAAGTAAGCCTAATCGTTAAATCTGAAAAGGAAACCATCACATATATAGTTCAGGATAATGGGTGTGGAATGAGACCAAGTGTCCGACAAGCCATTTTTCAAAATTTTATTACTACAAAAGGGACAAATGGAACAGGATTCGGGTTGATGACGACTAAAAAGATTATTGATGAACATAATGGAAGTATTGGATTTAAAACCAGTGAAGATCTGGGGTCGGAATTTATTATCACGCTCCCTAAAAAAACATGACCAATAATTAAGGGATAATTTTAGAATATGGAAATCCTCCAATTAAAAGAAAATGGTCTAATCCTTAAACGGGGTAGAGTGGTTACTTCTCCTGTGTTCCGATATTTATCCGATACTATAATACTTGATAAGGGCTTCAGGCTAATTTCATTTTTTAGAGTAATTAAACTATATCCGGAGTTGGAACAGCTGTCAGACATTTTATCAACACTGTTATCCATGGCTTTTCAGTCTGGTGAACCAAATATAAAAACAGATGAGATTGACCATTTGATTTTTTTTAAAACAATTTCAATGAAGGGATTTCCCGGTGACCCAGGGATTGATATATACAATTCCCTGAAAGGAATCAAACAGGAAAAATCAGTTGGTTTGAAGTTTTTTCAAATGGACAGCCTGCTTGCCCAAAAACTGGTTCTTGGGAAACTCAAGCATATCATTTTTGGGGATAGTCAGGATACATTTTCCTATGAGACCTTTTATACGCTGTTTGAGTTGATAGAAGGGATCTGCTGGGAAATGGCCTTTAATTTTAATCCAAAACAATGTGTTTTAAGGAGGTAGTCATGTTTAAAAAAATGCTGTTTGCCACAAATGCTTCACCAGCCTGTGATGCAGCGGCTAAAGTTGCTTTTGAATTAGCGGAAAAGTATGAATCTGAGTTGGTCCTATTCCATGTTTTTGGTGAACCATCTCATGGCGGCGGCACGGATATCAAAGACTATGTAACCGGAGAAACAGAGACCGCTGGTCCCGATTATGTAGATTTTGTGATAGATGAAGTGAAAACCCGGTATGAGACGTTGATTGAAAAACATGGAGAGCCCAGACTGGAAACCCTTGCAGGAATACCTTCAACTGAGATCTTGAGGTTTGCCAGAAAGGAAGATGTCGATTGCATCGTCATGGGTGCCCATGCAACGGCGGATGATCCGGGAGTCGCCAGGTTCAGGGGAATCGTCGGAACAACAATGCAAATTGTTGCCCAGAGAGCCAGATGTCCGGTACTGATTATCAGTCGTCCCTGTGAAACCTGTTTCTGGTATTTCAATAAAATTGTTTTTGGAACAGACTTTACCAAAGCATCCCTGTCGGCTTTTAAGTTTGCCTATAAAATGGCAGAGCAGATCGGGTGTAAACTTTATCTGTTCCATGCAATTAATATTGATACAAGTCCCATTGGTTTATTTAAAGGTCAGGATTCCATAGAACAACGAATTATTGAAGCAAAAGCAAAGATTAAACATCAGTATGTTTCCCAGATGGAAAATTTTGATAACTATGAAATCACCGTATGGGAGGGTATTCCATACATAGAACTGCTTAAATTTACCCGGGAAGTAAGTGGTGATCTTGTGGTTATGGCACATCATACCGGCGATGTGCCGGAAGATGAGGCAGTTCTTGGCAGTACAGTGGAACAGGTAGTCTTGAGATCAGCATGCCCGGTTGCAAGCGTGAACCGATCAGACAGATTATAAATCATAATTGTCAGGATAAATATTTGGGGTGTTAAATGCCTGGGTCAGGTTTATCAAGAGATGTTTTGATCATGGACGATGAAATGGATATGCGGTTTTATCTGATGTCTATGGTCAAAACGCTTGGGTTCATACCCCACCTTGCACCTAATGGGTTAAAGGGGATGGCATGGTTACAGAAAAATAGACCTGATTTGATAATTCTGGATGTAATGATGCCTGAAAAAGGAGGGGCCCTGGTTTATCAGGAAATTAAGAACAGCTCTTCTTTCCGGACAATTCCTTTAATTGTATTCTCAGGTGTGGAACATTCAACATTTAATCATTATATAAAAATGTTGAATGTAAACTTAAATAAAAAAATATCAGAGCCTCAATACTATGTCGAAAAATCAGCTGATCCAGACTATTTAATGAGAGTGATCAAACAGGCAGTAAGATAACATTTTTTCAAATCTTAAAATAGGGTGAAAATTTTCTCGGAAAAGGGAATGAGAGGTGTCCCAATATGTCTATGAAAATACTTATAGTTGATGATGAACCAGGAATTCGAAAAGTTTTAAGCATATACCTCCAAGATGCGGGATATGAGGTTTATACCGCAGATGACGGGTTTATGGGTTCCAGAATGGTTGACAATATCAAGCCGGATATTGTTTTAACTGACATCAAGATGCCTGGGACCAGCGGTTTGGATCTTTTAAAATTCATTAAGGCACAAGATTACGATACTGAAGTCATAATGATCACCGGCCATGGAGATTTCAAGCTTGCCATGGAAAGTCTAAAGATGGATGCGATAGATTTTATTACCAAACCCATAGATGATGATATCCTGGATATTGCTTTAAAGAGGGCAACAGACAGGTTAAATGCGACGCGGACCATAAAAAAATACACCCAGAATCTGGAAACCCTGGTCAAGGAAAAAACTCAGAAATTAGCTGCATCTGAGCAGAAATATGTTCGATTGTTTAATGAATCCCCAAGTTTTATTACCACCCAGGATAAATCTTTTACTATTATTGAATCCAATGATATCTTTAAAATTCATTTCGAAGCTGAACCGGGAATGAAATGCTACGAAGTATATAAAAAACTTGATCACCCATGTCCCAATTGTCCGGTAGCGAAAAGTTTTGAAAATGGAAAATCCCATACAGCAGAGATGGATGTAACCTTGAAAAACGGAAGTGTTAGAAATATTTTTATTCAAACGTCTCCCATGGCTGATTCTGATGGAAAAGTTCACCAGGTCATGGAGATGTCAACAGATATCACTGTTATTAGAAGGTTACAGGATCACTTGGCATCTCTTGGTCTTCACATTGCTTCAGTCTCTCATGGAATAAAAGGAGTTCTCACCGGTCTGGACGGAGGATCATACATAGTTAAATCCGGATTGAAAAAAAAGGACATTCCACAAATTGAAGAAGGATGGGGCATTGTAAAAGAAAAAATTTCAAAAGTTCGTCAAATTGTTCTGGATATTTTGTTTCATTCTAAGGATCGAAAACTAAATATCAAACAGTTTTCTGCTATTAAATTTGTTAATGAACTGGCATCGACCATGAAAACCGGCATGGAAAAATCTGCAATTGAATTTAAGACTCAATTGCCTGAAACAGATTTCATGATAAGTATTGATAAAGGGATTCTATATACCGCTTTTTTAGGCATTCTTGAAAATAGCCTTGATGCATGTGAGTCAGTAAAACATAAGAAAAAAAATATAGCCATTACTTTCGGAGTTAAGAAAGAAGAGGATCTAGTCATCTTTTCAATCTATGACAATGGTAGAGGACTTTCTGAGCAGAATCAGGGGAATATTTTTTCACTATTCTATTCTGAAAAAGGAGACAAAGGAACAGGCCTAGGCTTATTTATTGCTGAAAAATCAATACAAAAACATCAGGGCCATATCAAAGTAGATTCAAGAGAAGGCCACTATACAAATTTTACGATTTCTATCCCAATTTTATAAAATGTACTCTGGGATATACAAGGACTCTTGAGTTTGTTAAAAATGCTGGTAACAAAATAGGTGTTTTTGTAAAACCTCATGACCTCAGAAGACGTGCTGCAACCTATGCAAGCAAATCCGGAGTGCCGATTGAAATAGTTTCAAAAACTAATAAATGATTATTTTCGCAATGACGTGCACAAACTGTTCGGAGTGGACTCAACTTTGAGACTATAATAATTATTGGTGGGTTGACTCGAGGGATGGAGAAATATAAAACTTATATAATTAACAATCTTTGATTCTTGAAACGTGGTAGGTGTAAAAAAATAAATCCGAAAATGTAGTCAAGGTATGAATATATTTTCGGATATTATTAAATGTTATAAAGAAGCTATTTAACTACTTTTCCATTCATTACTTCACCAAAGTAATGAACATCGTATGTATTTTCGTATCTTCTAATCGCCATGTCAATTTGAACTTTTGATTCACGCCAAATCTTCATGCCTTTGTGTTCGCCTCTTCGGCGTAATTCCAGGTAAAAACCGTTTTTCAATTTTACTTCTCTCGTTACAGGTCGTGCCATATTTCAGTTTTTATTAATTTAATATGTCGAATGATCATCTTTCAACATTTTATAAGGAAAATATTTTAAAAAAAATCGGTAATAATTAAATCAATATTAACATTAAATTCTTCCAATTATTTCGTCTTTTTTCAAAACGCAAAGGTAAGATTTTTATTGAATTTATTGGATATTTTTGCGCTTTTTTTAGTCATCGCTGGGTTTGAAGTTGATCAAATCCTAAATAGAAAATTATCATCAACGAAAAATTATCTCCGCTTTTACTTATTTTCTTTTCACCCCACTAATGGCTTTTGCATTCAACGGATTATTGGGCCATTCATGCTTTGGATATCTTCTTTTCAATTCTTTTTTTACTTCGAAATAGGTATCTTTCCAGAAACTTTGCAAGTCTGAAGTTATTTGTACAGGTTTGAACCCCGGAGATAACAAGTGCATTAATATGCTAATTTTTCCATGATTTACGGTTGGAGATATTTCCATGCCAAATACTTCTTGAAGCCTCACCGCAAGGACAGGCGGTGCTCCATTGGGGAAATAATTAAGTTTTATCCAGGACCCACTCTGGACTTTAATTTTTGAAGGGGCCAATTTTTGCAATTCTTGCTGTTTTTCCCAGGGTTGCAGCTCATTCAATACTTTGCTCAGATTAATCTTTTTTAATTCTTCAGGGTTTTTTATTGCCAAATGTTTATTCGATTTAGTAGTATCTCTTAGATAGATTATGCTTGTTGAATAATTCAAGATCATAGGATACCATTAGTTCATGAGTTCCAAAAGCAGTTTTCCCTAGGGAGTTAAGCGGCAATTCAAATGCATAGCCAAGCCTTAATTGATCGCCAATAAAAAGCTGACCGTTCACTCCAAAGGATTCAAGATTTCGTGTAGAAGCCCCCACCCATATGGCCTCGTTTATTAAAATATGGGCATTTAAGTCTATTGATGATAAATTTCCATCTACGAATTTGAGTAAAAATGAAGGCTTAAAACCAACTACCGAAAGACCGTCAAAGAAATAACCTGCGCTTAGATAAGTGTGC